>JAICOJ010000255.1 GCA_025930755.1 Gemmatimonadaceae bacterium | reverse complement strand
GCCGTCACCCATTTCGCGAAGGCGACGGCGTCGCGCACCGCCGCTCGAAGCTCCCACGCCGGGTTGTCGTAGGCGTCGAGGCCGATCACCAGCGCGCGATCGCTCATGACGCGAACCTAACCCCGTTGTCCGTGAAGAACGGGTCGTCCTTCACGAGCCAGAGCGGCACGGCGTAATTCGCGAGGCCGTACTGACCGCTGTAGTGGAGCGCGACGACGCGATGGTTGTCGAAGTCGATGACCGGCGAGCCCGAGCTGCCGCCGAGCGTCGAGCCGTCGTGGCTCTCGCGCGGCTTGTTCGCCGCGATCGGCAGGTCCTCGACGAGCGCCACCAGCTGCCCCGGTGAGACCCGCTTGAGGCCGCTCGACGTCGCGTCGCGAAACAGCAGCTTCGCGACCTGCGGGGACACTCCGTACGGCGGCGTCACGCCGGGGTAGCCAGCGAGGTAGACGTCATGGCGCGCGAGCGTGGCCGGCGGCGCGGCGTGCATGCGCAGGACGAGGTTCTTGCTGTTCGCGACGCCCGTGACGTCGAGCAGCGCCATGTCGAGGTGCTGATGGTAGGTGCGGATCTTCGTGATCGTTCCGATCGCGGTGCTCGCGGCGCTCGGCGCCTCCGCCGGATCCCACACCGCGCGCTGCGACGGATCCTGGTCCCACAGCGCGTTCGTCGTGACGACCGCGGCCGGCAGCTTGTCGAGCCACGCCGGGTCGCCGTGCGGATCGAGGCCGCACAGCGCGCCGGCGACGTGGCGGTTCGTGAGCAGCAGATTCTCCGCGACGAACCAGCCGGTGCCAACATGTTGGCGCGTGCTGGTGTCGATGCGTCCGACACCGCGGATCCTGCGAATCACCGAGTCATGCGCCGTCTTGAGCCGCTCCCACGACTGCGGAATCGCCGGAACGGCGCCGTCGACGACGCGCAGCGCCGGTCGTGCGAGCAGGTGCACGAACGCGTGAAGCGCCTGGGTCTGCTCGGTCGAGAGCACGGCCGAACTGTTCTGCTTGAGCGCAGCGGCGGCGAGCTGTGCCACCGCGAATTCCTTCTTGAGCGCGGGATCATCGCCAGGATCGCCAACGAAGCCCGTTTCGATCGGGGCGCGGCTCTTTGCGAGACCCAGCAGCGCTGCGGCCGGGTCGTTGCCGAGGACGTGATCGAGTTGCTGCTGCGACGGCAGCACCGATGCGATCCACTCACTTTCCTGCATCCTTCACTCCTCAGTCATGATTCTGTGTAACACACCCGATCGCGCATTGCTTCAAGAAAATATAGTCTGTAAGTGACAAATATAGTTTGTAAACAAGCGGTTAGACACAAGCGTCCGCCACAGCTCCTGCCCCACGCACGTGTTAAACGGGAACGGAAAGTTCTCCAGACGCGACCATCAGATGAACCTGATCTGCTCTGGGAACAACAGCGGCCTTGTCGGCTCGCCGACCCCCTCGTTCGAGAGCGGATCGACGTCGGCAAGGCCATCGAACGAGATCCCGGCGCGCGACTCGATTGTCGAGATCGCGACCTGCGTCGAGACATTGAGCTGCGGCGAGACGAAGTCGCCGAACACGAATTCAGGCGGTTCGAGATTGTCTTCCTGCGACATTTCGTAGCCTGTCGCGCACAGCTCGCCGGTCTCGTCGTGGATGAACGCGATCACCTTCCAGAACTTCACCGGGATGCGCACGCCGAACATCGTCGGATCGTTCTTCGAAAAGTACGGCCCGGTGAACACCAAGATCTTCTGATCGTCTTCGCGCGCGTGTTGAAGCGCGTAGTCCTCGAGCGCGAGCCAGATCGGGGCGTTGAACGACTGCATCTGCGGCGTGGCGTTCGTCACGTGCATCGAGTCGTCAGCCCCGCGCTGAATCACGCCGGCGGACTTGCCCCAGGCCGGGTCCTCACGTCGCGTCATATGCCCGCGGCTGAACTTGGGCGTGCTCCCGTAGCACTCCTTCATGATCTGGAGTTCCTGCGGGATGCGCGGATCGAAGCGCCACGCCGTCCGCTTGCTCGACTTCGACCGCGCCCCGTCGATGTTGCAGGCGCTGTAGAAGCATTGGCGACGCTTGGCGTTCATCAACACCGAGAAGTGCTCGTAGGGCAGCACGGTGTTGCCGTCGCCCCATGTCAGGATGTCGGATTTCCCCTTCACGATCGTCGGTAGCTCGACGGTGAAGTCACTGCCGAGGAATGCCGCGTCGTAGCCATTGCGATCCTTATAGTCCTCCGGTTTAGCTTTCGATTCGGTCTCGATGAGATCGCCAGTCTCGTCCTCGTCGTCCCGCGTGAACGCCGGAAGATTTTGGCGTCGAGCCGCACCGCG
>JAICOJ010000183.1 GCA_025930755.1 Gemmatimonadaceae bacterium | reverse complement strand
TCGGTGAACGTCCCATCGCAGTTGTTGATATAGAGAAAATCGGTCTCCTGAAAATCGTTGGCGACGAAGAGGTCGGGGCATCCGTCGAGGTTCAGGTCACTGGCGATGACGCCAAGCCCATATCCTTCCACGCCGCCATAAATCCCGGTCTGCTCGCTCACGTCGACGAAGCGATTTCCGTCGTTTCGAAAGAACCGGTCTCCGGCTCTCGGGTGTCGCGGCGATCGCTGCGGCTTCTGGCTCGCCGACCGCTCGAGGTGGATCGAGTTGTTGAGCAGGTACATGTCCAGATCGCCGTCGACGTCGTAGTCGAAGAAGGCCGCCTGCGTCGAGTAGCCGGCGTGCCCCAGGCCGTACTCCTGCGTGCGATCGGTGAAGGTGCGGTCCCCGTTGTTGATGTAGAGGATGTTGCGCCCCTTCATCGTCAGGTAGTTGACCGCCGAGACGTAGAGGTCGAGATGGCCATCGCCGTTGACGTCGGCCATCGTGACGCCGCTGGACCATCCCTCCGGCCCGCGGACTCCGGCATCGTCCGTGATGTCCTCGAAGCGAAAGTTGCCCTTGTTGAGATAGAGCCGGTCCGGGCCCAGGTTCGAGGTAAAGTACAGATCGGTGAGGCCGTCGTTGTCGATGTCCCCCGCCGCAACGCCCCCACCGTTGTAGTAGTACAGATAGTTCAGGATGTTGAACGCGCGGCTCTCCGGCAGCTCGTTGACGAACGTGATGCCCGTCTCCTCCGGCGGGAGGAGCTCGAATAGCGGGGTGGAGCTCTCGGCGCGATCGCATGAGGCCAGCGCCACGGCGGAAGTGGCGACGGTCGCAAGACGACGAAACGAAAGGGCGAGGGCGGAGGTGAGGCGATGCACGTTGATTCTAGACATCAACTGAAGTTAGGCGATGGCCCGGCATGACTTGATCGAGGAGCGGCTGACGCATTCCGCCATCGCCCAAGTTCTATCGGCTCCTGGGGCCGCGTCAGGCTGATATCAGCCTCTTTTCCTGCTCCTGGAGTGGAAAGTTCAAAGCCCAGCGATCAGATCCTGCCTCTTCCGTTCATCCGTGTCATCCGTTTCGACCGCCCCCGGTAATGGATCTCAGCCAGCCGTCGCAGTTCTCGCAAACGAGCTCAACGCGCCGGTCGAATGCGAATCGCCTGCCCACCACCCGGCGCCAGCACCAATCGCAGCGTTGACGCCGACGTCACCGGGCGGCGGGAGATCGCAACCGGCAACGGGTTCGTCAGCCAATGCGCGTTCGGTCCGTCGGCATAAATCTCGGCCACATAGCTCCGCCCCCGCGGCAGGAACGACAGCGGCACGGTGAAGGTCCGCGACTCCTCATCGGTGATCGCGCCAACGAACCACTCCGCACTGTTGCGCGCCTTGCGCGCGACGACCACGTAATCCCCGATCCGTCCGTCGATCACGCGCGTCGTGTCCCAATCCACCGCCACATCCCGGATGAACTGGAAGGCCGGCTGGTTCGCGTAATTCTCCGGAAGGTCCGCCGCCATGTGCATCGGGGAGTACAGAACCAGGTACAGCGCGAGCTGCTTGGCCAGCGTCGTGCGAACGCGCGATTCCTCCGGGCGCCGAGGACGACCGGTGCTTCGCTCGAAGAGGATGTCGAAGATGCCCGGCGTGAAATCCATCGGGCCGGCGAGGAGCCGCGTGAAAAACAGAATCGTCTCGTGCTCAGGGGGATTGCCGCCCTCACTGCCCCAGGCGTTGTACTCCTGCCCGCGCGCGCCCTCGCGGGTCATCATGTTCGGCCACGTGCGACGCTCCCCGGTATCGTGAATCGGCTCGTGCACGTCGAGCATGATGCCGTACTTCGCCGCGGTCTCGATCACCTTCCGGTGGTGGCGCACGGCGAACTGCGAGTAGTGCGAGTGGCCACCGCCGACCGTGTCGGTGACGTAGCCCGACTTGATCGCATCGATCCCGAGCGAGCGGTAAAGCGCGAACGCGCTGTCCATCTGGCGCTCGTAGTTCTCGAGGCCACCCGACGTCTCGTTATGCGCGATCAGCTTGACGCCCTTCTGCTTCGCGTACGCGGCGAGGCCCGGCAGGTCGTAATCGGGGTACGGCTGTGTGAACGAGAAGGCGTTGCGGTTGGCGATCCAGTCGCCATCCCAGCCGACGTTCCACCCCTCGACGAGCACGCCACCCAGGCCGTTGGCCGCGGCGAAGTCGATGTACCGCTTCGTGTTCTCCGTCGTCGCGCCGTGCTTGGGACCCGAGCCCCACGTCATCGTGCCGATGTGCATCCCCCACCAGATGCCCACGTACTTCATCGGCTTGATCCAATCCGTATTCGCGATCGCGCTCGGCGGGTTGAGATTCAGCCCCAGTACCGATGGTGAGAGATCGGTCGCCCGATCGGCGATTTGAATCGTCCGCCACGGCGTGATGAAGGGCGTTCTCCCGCGAACCTTGACGCCGTCCGCCCACGGGGCCAGCGTCGCGCGCAGCGTTCGCGCCTCCATCCCGCGTCCGGCGAGGAACATTCGCGCATAGTCGACCAGGTGGGCTTCGTGAATGACGATGAACGTGCGCCGATCGCGCGTCTCCATCGTCAGCGGCGTCTGCACGCTGTCGATCACACTCACCGGCGATGAGGAATAGAGCATCTCCGACCGGTCGAGCCGCGGGCGGTTGGAAGGGATCCACCAGGCCCGCGCGTCGTCCGCCAGCGCGAACTCGGTGAGCTCCTGCATGATCGCGAACTCGCTCAGCCCGGGCTGCGCCGGCAATTCGTATCGGAAGCCTACCCCGTCATTGAAGACCCGAAACACCACCACCAGCTGTCGGTTCCCGGGCGCGCCTTCACTCACCGAAATGCGACGCTCGTTATGACGGTCGCGGACGCGCGCGACCTCTCCCCACGGCTGCGTCCACACGGTGTCCACCGTGCTCGAGGTCGAGCCGGTGATGCGCAGACTGTCGCGCAGCGGCGGTGCTCCCTGAAACTCGAAGCCAAGGCGCGAGGGGAGAAAGAGCGCGCGACGGTCGCGCTGGATGCTGTAGTAGAGCCCGCCCTCTCGGACATCGACCGTGACCACGGTCCGGCCGTCAGGCGATTCCACACGCACCGGCGCCTGGGCCGTCGCGGTCGCGGTGAACGTCGAGAGCGTTGCGGCGAGTGTCAGGACTCGGGTTGGTCGCATCCTCATGGGCATCTCGGTGGTCGTCTCGTGGGTGGGGGAAATCACCAGGCTCTGTATATGGTGCCTCGACTGTCGGAGGGGAACCGGATCCGGCTACGTACTTGCCCAGCGCACCGCCAAGCCCCGATATTCAAGGCAGCTCACCATGACCAGCCTCCTCCCTCCGAGGTTCCAATGACCTCGTTCTCGTCGCACCTCCTGCTGCCGCTCGGATTCGCGGCCGTTCTTTTCGCCGGCTGCAAGTCCGCCCAGCGCGCTCCGGCAAGCGACCCGGCGCCGTCGACCAGCGATGTCACCGCCAAGGACATCGAGCGGGCGCCCGGTCAATCGATAGAAGAGATCCTCAAGGGGCGCGTCGCCGGCGTCACGGTAACGCGGACGGACGGCGGAATCGCCGTGCGCATCCGCGGCGCGTCGTCGATCTACGGCAGCAACGAGCCGCTGTACGTCCTCGATGGCGTCGCCATCCAACCGGGAGCGGGCGGTGCGCTGGTAGGCGTCGATCCCTACGACATCGAGTCGATCGAAGTGCTGAAGGACCCCGCCGATACCGCAATGTACGGCATGCGCGGGGCCAACGGCGTCATCGTCATCAAGACCAAGCGCGCCGCCGCCCGCAGGAAGAATCCGAGCTGACCGCGGGCCAGCAGTGGACGTGCGCCGGGCGCCTCCCCGGAGACGGGCACCTAACGTGTGACGAACCCGGCCGTGGCGGCGCCTGAGGCCGCCACGACCGGCGGCCTCCGCGTCTTGACCCGCCGCACGACGAGCTCCCCCACCCCGCGTCCCTGCCCGATCCCGGCCTCGATCGCCATCCGGTAGTGGATGCCGCCGTAGAGGCGGCTGATCGCCGCTTCCGCGGCCGCCTGATTGAATGACGTGAACGACCGCACCGGCAGCCCGTAGGACACCTCGGTGCTGTCCGTGAACGCAAAGCCGTCACCGAACACGTGGGTCAGTACCGTCGCGGCTGCCGTCGAGATCACGCTGTGCCCACTCGTGTACTCGGGGAACGGCGGAGTCTGCAACAGCGGCTGCCACGCCTCGTCGATGTGAGCGTTGATCATCGTCTCGGGACGCACGACGTTGCTGCGGAACTTCTCGTCCCACGAGCTGATGAATCCGTCGGCGAGCGCCAGCGCGGTGAGGGCGTACGCTTCCGACGACTGAACGAGCGATGCGCGTGCCTTGTGCGCCGCGGTCGCCACGATCCCCATCCAGTGTCCTCCCGGCGTGATCTTCTTCGTCGCGTACATCGCGTGACCGCGAACGTTCATCACGTACGGGTTGCAATCCCAGAAGGCCGCGATCGCACGCTGCTCGTCGGTCATGGTCTTCCCCGCCTCGTAGACCTCCGTCACCTGTTGATAGAAGGGGCTTCCTTCGCTCATGTCGAAGGGAAGCGGTGGCCTGGGGCGGAACTGGCTCGACGAATCCAGCACGAATGGGCGCAGCCTGGCCCAGTTCGGCTCGACGGCGTCCATGTACGCCGGTGGCGTCGGCTTCCAGCGACTTTCCTCCGCCGTCACCGTGTACTTCGGCATCCCCCGCGTCTGGAGGAAGTTGTCCTTCTTCGACCAGGCGAGGACGTGCTGCGCGACCTCGTCGCCGTAGGCGACTGAGCGTTGGACGACCGGCTCGGGCACTCCCATACCGCGAATGCGGTCGTGCATCGCCGCGCGCAGCGAATCCATGCGCTTCTGCGAGAAGGTGAGCGCCTTGCCCACCGTCATGAACGCGTGCACCCCCGCTAGCGGGAAATAGTACTCCGAGTCCGGCTTCGGCATCGGTACCGCGGCGAGCCCGTTGAGCTGCCCCGCGAACGACTGATACGTCGAGTCATCATGACGCAGCGCTTCATAGGCGGCGATGCTCGCGTACGCATACGCGCGACTCGCCTGCGGCGGGCTGAAAATATCGTAGACGATGACGTTCGTCATCTGCTGAACGGCCGAGTGCAGCAGCTCGGCGTCGGGCGGCTGCGCGCGATAATCGCCGCTGGCGCTCGAACATCCCGTCTGGAACACGCACGCCGCAATGAGTGCGATCGTCGGGTGTCGTAATGCGTTCATTCTTGCCTCACGCTGTGAAACCGCTAATGCCGGCAGCGATGCGGTAGGACCGGTAACTGCGTTCGAATGAGGTGACTCCAGTATTACCACTGGGCTCGCACAGGGCGCAGAGGAAGGGCGGCGCCAACGTCAACGTCAGCTGCTGTTGACGAAGCTGACCGGTCCTCCCGCACCGATCCCTCCGCTGCCGCCGCAGAGAGACAAATCCCTGGGGCTGCGTGAGGTTGCCGTCCAACGGAGCTTTATCTGTTGGCATGCAAGCGTCCGCTGCCCGCCGCACGAAACACGAGCGGCCGATCGTTGTTGCGCGTGACGACGTACAACTCACCCTGGCGAGTGCGCACGCGCTGAATGTCGCGCGCCTGGCCGGGGACGAAGAACCCGCTCTCCGTCGCTCGCCGCGCGGTGAAGCCACCCGTCCCATCCCCGCGAAGGTACACACCGTACCCGGCATCGATGCGGCCGATCTCCGGCTTTACGCCATCGAAGTTGCCGGCGAGCAGCACATCGAGCGCGCCGTCCCGATCGTAGTCGGCCGCGTGAATACCGTAGATGGCCGTCGTCTG
>JAICOJ010000251.1 GCA_025930755.1 Gemmatimonadaceae bacterium | reverse complement strand
GGGCCGTGTGACCCATCGTGTGTGGCGATACGAGGAGCGTGAGACGGGAGCCACGCGCACGTGCTCCGGACGGCGGGCCGCGAGCGCCTCTTCGATTTTCGCGAATCGCGACGTCAGGACTGCTCCCGCCGGAGAGCCGAAGAAATCGATTCGTGCGACCTCTCCGTGCTCCTGCCTGAGCCTGGCCAGAAGCTCGCGCAGCGGCGCGTCGTCCTTCGGGTCGCGCCTTCGCGATCGGGCGAGCGTCCGCTCGAGCTCGGTTACGCGCTCGCCAAGCGTCGCGTAGTCCTCCCGTCGCGCCTCCTGGAAGAGCGCGACGAGCTGGGCGTCGCTCATCCCTTCGAAGCGCTCGACGCGCATGAGCAGCGCCTCTCCCTTCGCCCGTTCGACTTCTTGCGCGAGCCACTGGAAGGCCTCGACGCACTCGTCACGCTCCGGCAGCACGTAAATGCTCCCTTTGGGGGACACGGCGCCCAACGTGCGGAGACGGCGCCACACGGCGACCCGCGCGCTCGACCGCCCGGCGGACGGCAAGGAGTAGGAGAAGACGATCCAGGACATGCGCGTGTTGACGAGTGTAACATCCGTCGCTAATCTGTGCAATAGATATTACACGCGCCGACTGGAGCGACCCGTGCCACACGTGCTGATACCGATCCCCTGCAAGCCGTGGATGCTGAACGGATTGTCGGAGCGTCTGATCGTCAGCCATTACGAGAACGAGTATGGGACCGCGGTGCGGTGTCTGAACGCCATTCAGGAGGCACTGGCCACCATCGACTTCGAGGCTGCGCCCTCGTACCAGCTGCGGGCGATGAAGCAGGAGGAGCTCGCGGCGCTGGGCTCGGTCGTGCTGCACGAGTTGTATTTCGGCGCCCTGGGTGGTGACGGTGGAGTCGTCTTCACCGGCTCCGGGCCCGGCACGAAGATCGGAGAGGTCGTATCGGCGGCCCTGGAGGAGCAGTTCGGCAGCGTCGCCGCGTGGCGTCGCGAGTTCGTCGCACTCGCCCACGCCCTTGTCGGCGGCCCCGGGTGGGTCGTGTTGTGCTACGCACGGGGAGAGCGGCGCCTCTATAACCAGATCGCGTTCGATCACAGCCACGCCATGATCGATGCGGTCCCGCTGCTCGCGATCGACATGTACGAGCACGCGTACCACATCGATTTCGGCGCAAACGCCTCCGCGTACATCGACGCGTTCATGCGCAACATCGACTGGAGCGTGGTCAGCGACCGCCTGGTGGCGGCACGCGGCGATAGCGTACCCGCGCAAGCGAGCCAGCGTCGGGACGATTCGGTGCCGTCGGTCTCGGTCGAGGAGCTGGCAGCCGAGCGTGCACGAGGGGAGCGCATCCAGGTGCTCGACGCACGTCCGAAACACTATTTCTCCCGGGGCAGCGACATGATGGAAGGAGCGACGTGGCGGGACCCGGATCGCGTCGACGAGTGGTCCGGCGAGCTCTCGCCCGACGCGCCCATCGTGGTCTACTGCGCCTACGGCTACTCGGTCGGCTGTGACCTAACGGCGAGGCTCCGGGAGCGCGGGTTCGACGCGAAATACGTTCGCGGCGGACTGGCGGCGTGGTACGCGGCCGGGGGCCAGCGGGCCTTGAAGCGTTAGAGCCCGGGCAGGAGGCCTGCATGACATTCCCTCGACACGACGAGCATGCGCACCTCGGCGGACCGTTGAAGGCTCCCGAACGTGCGCGCGACGCCGAGTGCAAGGGAAGCGTGTCATCCGTACGGCGGTAGCGGCGCTGACCGGACGGGCCTCCCGCCAGGCTACGCTCGCAGGCGCTCCAGGATCGCCGCGACATGCAGCCCAGTCGTATCGAGCACCGGCAGATCGGCGATCGTAGGCTCGCGGATCAGCAGGGGAAGCTCCGTCCCGCCGAGAATGACGCCGTCGATCCCCTTCGCATCGCGAAGCCGCTCCGCCATGGCAACCACACCGCGTCTCGTCTCGTCCCGAAAGTCACCCTTGGCCAGCTCGCCCACGTATCGCTCGTGGAGCCACGTCCGGTGCGGCTCGGGCGGGACGACGATCTGAATGCCATGCGGCTGGGCCGCGGCGGGATAGAGCCGAGCCTCCATGACGAACCGCGTTCCGAAAAGAGCGAGGCGCTTCAAGTCCAATCGCCGCGCCTCCGCCATGCACACGTCGACAATGCTGATCAGCGGGATCGGCGAGCGCGGAGCGACTCTGTCGTAAACGAGGTGACTCGTGTTCGACGTGATCGCGCCGAAGCTCACGCGGGCGTCGGTCAGACGATGCAGCGACTCGAGGAGGTATTCGGTCAACCCAGGACGGTCATGCTCCGCCAGACGCATCGCGACCTTGTCGTCCACACTGTCGATCACGATCGACGGCGACGAGAGCGGATCCTCGGACCGCCATGCCTTGATCAACCGGCGATAGTAGTCGAGCGTCGCCTCCGGCCCCAATCCCCCGACGAGGCCGACCCTGGCCATGCGCGGCCGCCCCGCCCCTACGATGTGCGCCTCGCAATCCGGAGGATGGCGTCGACCGACCTGTCGACGTCAGCCTCGGTCGTCGCCCACGAGATCACGCTGACTCGCATGGCCGTCCTCCCCTGCCACACCGTGACGCCGCACCAGCAAGTGCCATCCTCCTGAATCGCGGCGATCACCTTCCGCGTTCGCTCGGGATCGCCAAACGAGACAAGCACCTGGTTCAGCACGACGTCATTCCACACGGGAAACCCCTCGGCGGCGAACGCATCCGCGAACCGGCGCGCCAGGCGACAGTTGCGCTCCACGAGC
>JAICOJ010000262.1 GCA_025930755.1 Gemmatimonadaceae bacterium | reverse complement strand
GTGGTTGTACGTGCTGGTCACGACTCCCGCCGCTGTTGCCGCTCTGTCCACCGTCTTCGCGGAATTCCTGCTCAACCTGCTCGGCGTCTCGTCGGACGCGTCGACGATTCAGCTGATCGCGATCGCCGCCATCGTTCTTCTCACGGCGGCCAACGTGCTGGGTGCGCGAGTCGGCACAGCCGTGAGCGGAGTGACCACCCTGGTGAAGGTCACCGCGCTGGCGGCCATCGTTCTCGGCGCATTTCTATTGGGGAAGGGCAGTCTTTCCAACCTTACCGAAGGCGGCGTCGTGCACGGCAGTGGGCTGGCTCGCGCCGTCGCATCCGTCATCTGGACGTACGATGGCTGGATCGCCGTCAGCATGATCGCGGGGGAGGTCGTGGCACCCGAGCGATTGATGAAGCGGATCATCATCACGGGAATGCTGGTGATCGTCACGCTGTACGTCGGCGCGAATCTGGCCTACCTGTACATGATGCCGGTCGACGTCATGTCGCAGCAGAAGGAAGCCATTGCCCGGACGGTGATGACGGCGATCGCGGGCCCCGCCGGTGGCGTCGCCATCATGCTCGCGATCATGACGAGCGTTTTCGGCGCGCTCAACGGCAACCTCCTCGCCAAGCCGCGGGTCGCCTACGCCATGGCGCGTGACGGCCTGATTTTCTCCTTTCTCGCGAAAACCCACGCGCGCTGGTCGACGCCGTGGGCGGCACTGATGGTCCAGGGCGCCGTCGCGATCATCATGGTTCTCGTCCTCGTGGACTTCGACACGCTGACGACCTACTTCGTGGTGGTGGAGTGGGCCGCGCTGATCTTCGCCGTCGGAGCGGTGTTCGTCCTGCGACGCAAGATGCCTGACGCGCCGAGGCCGTTCCACACACCCGGGTATCCGTGGGTGCCGCTCTTCTTCGTGTCAGGCACGATCGTTGGACTCACTGCGATCGTCGGGGGACAGATCCAGGTCGGCAACTTCTCGCCGATCTATGGTCTGGCCATTGCCGCGGCTGGATTTCCCGCGCATCACCTTTGGAAACGATTGAAGAGGAGCCCATGAGAAACGCGATCGTGACGGACAAAGCGCCGAAGCCGCTTGGTCCGTATTCGCAGGCCATCGTCGAGGGCGATTTCATTTTCGTTGCCGGGCAGGGCTGCACCAATCCACAGACCGGGAAGCTGGAGCTCGGTGACGTACGCTCGGAGACGAAGCGGACCTTCGAGAATCTGCGGGCGATTCTCGAGGCGGCGGGCTCATCGCTCGATCACGTCGTGAAGTGCAACGTCTATCTTCGCGACATCAACGACTTCGCCGCGATGAACTCCGTGTACGAGACGTACTACACGGCGCCCTTTCCGGCGCGCACGACGATCCAGGCCGGCGCGCTCCCCGGTGGCATCGCCGTGGAGATCGAGTGCATCGCGAAGAAGGGAACTCGCTAGGTCGTCACCGGGAAACCTGCGGGCTCGTCCCACGAACGAGCTGCTCGACCTCACCGCGCGTCACCAGACAGAAATCGCCCGGGATCGTGTGCTTGAGCGCCGAGGTCGCCGCGGCGAAGCGAGCCGCATCGTCCCAGCCGCGATTCTCGAGCCGGCTGACGATCAATCCGGCGCAGAACGCGTCGCCGGCGCCGAATCTGTCGACGACCTCCACGTCGTGGCGTGGTGCGCGGTACGTCTTGCCCTCAGCGGCCAAGAGGGCGGTCCAGGGGCCGCGCAGCGTCACTGGCAGCGTGACCACCACCGCACCGAGGTCGAATCTCCTCGCAAGCGCGGAGGCGATCTCCTCGCAGGCTTCCGCGTCCGATGGCTCGTGGCTCTTCGTCATGCTCATCCCGAGCACCACACGCGTGTCTTCCTCGGTGGTAATGAGCACGTCGACATGCTCCATCAGCGGTTCCTGAACCGCGCGTGCCTGTTCGGCGCTCCACAACTTCCGGCGATAGTTCAGATCGTAGCTGACGATG
>JAICOJ010000120.1 GCA_025930755.1 Gemmatimonadaceae bacterium | reverse complement strand
CGGTCTGGCGCAGCTCGAGCTGGCGCGCGGAGACCGGTCGCAGGCCATGCAACATCTCGAGCGCGTGGTCCGCGAGCATCCCACCGGACCCTCCCGTGCTCGTGCGAGCTTCTGGATGGCGCGCGTCCACTTCGATGAGGGGAATTTTCCTCGTGCGTGCGCCCGGCTGGAAGATTCGCGTCGTCACACGCCCGGTGACGCCGTGGAGATGCGGAACCAGCTCGAGTACTACGCGCAGCGCTGCGAAGGTGTCGATACCACCGTCGTCGTGCGGACGACATCCGCCGAGTCTACACGCGCCATGCCGTCACGACCGGGCGCGGTTGCCACGCCACCGGGTCAGCGACCCGCTGCGGGGGCGCCGGCACGCGGCGCGAGCGCTTACACCGTGCAAATCGGCGCGTTCGCCAACCGCGCTGACGCCGATGCACGCCACCGTCAGCTGAGTGCGCAGGGTCATGCGCCACGCGTGGTCAAGGTCGGCGCGCTGTGGCGGGTACGCATTGGACGATACCCATCGCGCGACGCGGCGGCTGTCGCCGCGCGTTCGCTCAAGGCAAAGAAGATCGACGCATTCGTGACGGAGGCCGAATCGCCGTGACGACGCGGGAGGCGTCGACGCCCCTCATGCAGCAGTACCGGGAGATCAAGGCGCGGCATCAGGACGCGATTGTTTTCTTCCGGATGGGTGACTTCTACGAGATGTTCTATGAGGATGCGGAAGTAGCATCCCGCGTTCTTGGCCTCACGCTCACCGCACGGCACAACGGCGGCGCCTCCGACGTGCCGCTCGCCGGGGTGCCTGTGAAGGCAGTCAACGAATACCTTCGGCGACTCGTCAAGCACGGCTTCCGGGTGGCGATCTGCGAGCAGGTTGAAGATCCGCGCCTCGCGAAAGGCATCGTGCGACGAGAGGTGATCGAGACGATCACTCCAGGTGCCGCCTTCTCGGATGACCTGCTCGACGGGGCTCGCAACAATTTTCTTTGCGCGATGACCCACGGCGCAGAGCGAGTGGGACTGGCCGCCGCGGACGTGTCCACGGGCGAGACTCGCCTGGCCATCGTGGCGATGACGGATCTCGATGCGGCCCTCGCGCGCCTCTCCCCGACCGAGATCGTCGTCCCGCGCGGCGCGCGATCCCCGATCGCGGTGCGCAACCCTGGACGCGACGAAGATGTGCTCGTGACGGAGCGCGAACCCTGGGAATTCGATGCGGAGCTCGCCCGCCCGGAGCTCGCCCGGCAATTCGGCGTGCACTCGCTGGAGGGATTCGGCATCGGCCCCGACGACGACCTGGCGGTCGCCGCCGCCGGCGCGCTGCTTCGCTACCTTCGCGAGCTGCAACCCGCTGGCGTTCCACATCTCGCGCGTCCCGTCGTCGAGCGTGCAGGTGCCACCATGCCGGTCGATGAGATGACGCGACGCAACCTCGAGCTCGTGGAATCGATGCGGGGTCGAGACATCTCCGGGACCCTCCTCGGCGTTCTCGACCGCACGATCACGCCGATGGGAGCGCGCCTCCTTCGGCATTGGGTCCTGGCGCCGCTCATCGATCGTTCGGCGATCGACCATCGCCTCGACGCGGTGGCAGCACTGGCGGGCGATCTCATCGCCCGGCAGGCACTTCGGGATGCGCTCGATGGTGTGCGGGACGTCGAACGGCTGGCAGGCAAGGCGGCCGCCGGCCGTGCCACACCACGAGAGCTCGGCGCCCTGGGCGGGTCGTTAGGCCGGCTGCCCGCGGTGGAGGCGGCGGTGCGGCGAGTGGGCTCGCGCGGCCTGCTGGCGGACGTCCTCGCGAAGTGGGATGGCTGCAGCGACCTGGCGGCCGATGTCGCGCGGACGCTCGTCGACCGGCCTCCGGCCACCATCGGCGATGAGCCGGCGGTGCGCGCGGGCGTGGACACGGAGCTCGACGATCTGCGGGCGATTCGGGATGGCGGGCGTGATGGCATCGCGCGTATTCAGGCGCGAGAGCGGGATCGCACCGGTATCTCGTCGCTCAAGGTCGGATTCAACAGGGTGTTCGGATACTACATCGAGGTCACGAACTCGAATGCGCACCTCGTGCCCGATGACTACCAGCGGCGCCAGACACTCACCGGCGCCGAGCGATATGTCACACCCGAGCTCAAGGAGTTCGAGGAGAAGGTGCTCACCGCGGCCGAGCGGATCGAGACGCGCGAGCGCGTGTTGCTCGAAGCGTTGCGGGAACGGCTCGGGCGCGGCATCGCGCGGCTTCAATGTGCCGCGGCGCTTCTCGCGCAGCTCGATGTGCTCGCCGCGCTCGCCGAGGTCGCGGAGCGAGAGGGCTATACGCGGCCGGAGATGACGAACGAGTTCGCGCTGGAGATTACGGCGGGTCGGCACCCGGTGGTCGAGCGCATGATGCCCCGGGACAAGTTCATCCCGAATGATGTGATGCTCACAGAAGACGCGCGCCTGATCGTGCTCACCGGACCGAACATGGCCGGCAAGTCGACCATCCTGCGTCAGGTGGGGCTGATCGTGCTGCTGGCGCAGATCGGAAGCTTCGTGCCGGCTCAACGGGCGCGCGTTGGGGTCGTCGACCGATTGTTCACGCGCGTTGGCGCCAGTGACAATCTCGTGCGAGGGCAATCCACGTTCATGGTCGAGATGGCGGAAACGAGCGCCATCCTGCACACGGCGACGCGACGGAGTCTGGTCCTCCTCGATGAGATCGGTCGCGGGACCTCGACGTACGACGGCGTGTCGATCGCGTGGGCGGTGAGCGAGCATCTGCACGATGCCCTCGGGTGCAAGGCGATCTTCGCGACGCACTACCACGAGCTCACGCAGCTGGCCGACGCACTCGCCGCCGTCCGCAACTACACCGTCGACGTTCGCGACGTCGGAGGCGAGGTGCTCTTTCTTCACCGGCTGCGACCGGGCGGGGCGGATCGCTCGTACGGGATCGAGGTCGGACGCCTTGCCGGTCTTCCAGCAGCGGTGTTGACGCGCGCGCGGACGATTCTCCGCTCGCTCGAGGGCGGGCATCTTCTGTCGTCCGATGCCGCACGCCCCAAAGCGTCGGATGTGCAGCTCAGCCTGTCGCTTCCCAGCGCCCCCCATCCGGCCATCGAGCGATTGCGGTCGCTCGACACGGACGCAATGACACCGCTACAGGCGATTCAGGAGTTGGCTGAGCTGACTCGACAAGCGAAGGAGGAGTAGGTCAGGGAATTCGACTCCCTCACCCTTCGGTCCTCCGCCAAAGGCGCTGGGCGATAAACTGTGCGACCACCGTGGCCAGCCACGCGAGCGCGGCGGGAAACAGCAGGGTCACCAGAATCAACGTGACGCCGGAGATTCCCATCGCTCCACCGGCGACGCGGCTGAAGGACCAGACCGATCCCTGGCTCGCACTCCATCCCAGCAGCGCTGCCCATGCGGCGAGCGCCGCGAGAGCGGCCGCTATTCCCTGGTGACGAACGTGCCGCGCCATCGCTGCGCCGACAGCGGCGAAAAGCGGCACGGACCACCAGCCGAGAACCCACGTTCCGATCGCGAACGAAAGAGCAAGAAGCAGCACGCGAAGGGCGAAGCGCACTAGTTCTCGCGCGACAGCGTCAGCCGGGCGGCGACGCGGTTGGCGGGAAGCTCCGCGTCCGTTCGCGGAAGAAGCGCTTCCTCGAGCGCTCCCTCCGACCAGCGCGCCACCCGGTCCGCATAACGACTGGACGCGGGGCTTCCCGATTGGCCCCCAGGATAGATCGTCCATGCGCGAACACTGGGGCCGAGCTCTACGACCATGCGCCAGCTCGCTCCGAACCTCCCCTCCCCCGATGACGGGCTCAGCGTCGACGGGCCACCCTGCACCGGTACATTCAGCCGAGACAGCGGCTCCAGACGGAGCAGGTGATAAATGTTGGCGTGATGTACGCGGTCCCACCGCCAGCCTCCTGCGGCAGGATCACCGTGGCGCTCACGCGCACGTCGATATCCCTCGCGCATCGCGTCTGCGAGGATGTCATCGCGCCGCTCGACGACCTGACGCGTGCCACGGACGTCCCACCAGGGGTTCGAAGGGTCGCGCAGAAGAATCGCGAGCATCTGATCGGCGGGCGTATCGACCCGCGGAGGCGCAGTGCGACCACGTACGGCACGTCGCCGCTCGTTCCGCACCACCGGGCGAGCCGGTCGAGCGAGCTCGTCCCAGGTGAGATCCTGCAGGGCGCTCATGATCGATTCGAACAGCACCGCGCGCTCGTTGTCCTTCGTGTAGCGACGGTCCCACTCCCCGAGCAACCGTGCCACGGTGTCGAGTGTGGCGTCGCCGCCTCCCGAGCCACGAATGGCCGCCGCCGCAGCGAGCAGCGCTGGAGCGAACGCCTCGGCCCGTGCACTCCCGGGATCCGTCTGATAGCGCCGCATCGCCTCCGGAGTGACGCTCGAATCGCCGCGCAGCAATGTGTTGATACGCATCGCTCTCCACGGCGAATACCAGTGCGACCCGAGATACGTCGAGTCCACGCGCGGATCGACAGGCTGCTGATTGGCCGAGGCGAGGTAGCCCTGCGGTGGATTGATCGCGAATGGGTAGCGCGCGAGCGGCAGCGCCCCGCGCCAATCGTTCGCGCTCGACGAACCGTCTTGCATCCTGTCGCCACGTGCGCCAGGCGCGCGGATCGGAAACCGGCCTGTCGATCGAATGGCGATCGTTCCGGACCGGTCGGCGACGATGCCGTTCTGCGCCGGGACGGCGAAGCTCGTCATGGCATCCAGCCACTGCGACACCGAACGGCTGCGCACGGCACGCGCGAGCGCGTCGCTCTCATTCGTCGTGTCGTGCGCCGTCCACCGCGTCGAAATCCAGAGGAGTCCTTCTCGGGTGAGCGGTCCGCGATGGGTATACAACACCGTATCGGTCGCCACGATGCTACCGCGCGCGTCACGATAGCGCTCGATGCGCGGCTCGAGCGGTTTCCACACGCCATCGAGCCGGTAGCGCGTGGGATGCCGTGCATCGTCGACGACTTCGACGAAGTAGTCCATGACGTCGGACTCGACGTTGGTGAATGACCACGCAACGTCGCGATTGAACCCAATGACGATGCCGGGCGACCCGGGAATGGTGACGCCGTACACGTCGAGCTCTCCCGGGACGACGAGGTGGGCTTCGTACCAGATGGACGGCAGGGTCAGCTCGAGGTGCGGATCGCCGGCGAGGAGTGCATGGCCGTTTCGCGCGCGACTCGGCGCCACCGCCCAGTTGTTGCTTCCCAACGCATCGCCCGACTCATCCACCCCGCCATCGAGCCCTCGAGTCCGCTCGCGCAGGCCGTCGAGCGCGCTGAGGACGTTGGCTTCCCGCGCGTCCGGCGCTCGCGGAGCGGGAAGTGTCGATAGATCGACGCGTGGCTCGCGCCGTCCGTTGGGCACGATCGGTTCCTGGATGGGGCTGTTCCGTGGAAAGAGGGCCGCCGCCGCCTCACGCCCAACCAGCGTTTCGACCTGGCGCATTCGGAGCTCGAGGTCGCCGTGCGCGAGTGTCCACGCCATGCGGTTCAACAGATGGATCGACTGCAACGGCTCCCACCGCGATGGCCGCACTCCCAGCACATGGTACTCGAGCGCGACATCCTCCCGGCGCATGCCATCGATCCACGCGTTCACGCCCTCGGCGTACGCCTGCATGAGGCGCCACCCGGCACTCGTCGTATCGATCGCGGCGAGCTTTCGTTCGGCGGCCCAGGGTAATCCGAGCGATCGCTGGTCTCGATCGACGCGGCGCGCGCGCGCGCCCGCGAGCTCGGTGAGGCGACCGGCGGCCGCGCGTGTCGCGAGCTCCATCTGAAAGAGCCGATCGCGCGCGACGACGAAGCCCAGAGCGCGGGTGGCGTCCTCCACGGAGGCGGCGAAGATATGAGGGACGCCACGGGTGTCGTAGACCACGCGCACGTCACCGCCTAACGTGGGAAGGCTGACGGCGTCGTGCTCCGACAGCTCCGCGCCCCGCGCAACGGCCCACACGCCGTGAACGGGGTCGAGGAACGGTCCGATCGGCGGTGCGGGGGCGACGCCGCGGAAGCCGAGGAAGAGCACGAAAGCCAGAGCTGCGAACTGCGTACTGCGTACTAACGGCCTCGGGAGGCTCATATCCGCGAAGCACCCGGTACGCAGTACGCAGGACGCAATTCGCAGCGCCTCATCGTGCCATCATGACTTGAAGGACGTCCGACCGCGTGACGATGCCGGCGAGGCGGCCGCCGCTGCGGACCAGGACGGCGGGGTTCGCCTTCGACAACAGCTTGGCGATCGCGTCCACCGACTGGGTCGACTCGACGACAGGAAATGGGGCATCCATGATGTCGCTGATCGTCGCGTCGAGCAGCTTCGTATTCTCGAGGCTCCTGGCGGAGAGCGACCAATCGCTCACCGACCCCACGCAGCTGTCGCCGTCCATGACGGGGAGCTGCGAGACGTCGTGCAGCGTCATGAGGCGCAGCGCCTGACGAACCGTCGCCCCCGAGGCGATGCTCACCACCGACGGCGTATCGCCATCCTTACGCGCGAGAAGCGACTGGAGCGTGAGCTTGTCCGGCTCCATCATCTGGTTCTCGCGCATCCACTCATCGCTGTACAGCTTCGACAGGTAGCGCTCGCCCGTGTCACAGAGCAGGGCGACGATGACCGCGTTCGGATCATCGATGCGCCGCGCAACGTTGAGCGCCACGTGCACGATGAGGCCGGACGAGCCGCCGACGAACAGTCCTTCCTCTCTCGTCAGGCGACGCGCCATAGCGAAGGAATCGCGATCGCTGACGGTCTGGTATTCATCGATCACGGAGAGGTCGAGCGTGCCAGGCAGCTTGTCCTGGCCCACGCCTTCGACCTTGTACGGAACGCCCTCGGGTTTCGTCTGACCCTTGCTTCGCCACAGCTCGGCGAGGATGGATCCCACCGGATCGCCGACGACCACCTGCAGCTTGGGATTTTTCTCCTTCAGATAGCGCCCGGCACCGGTCGTCGTGCCACCGGTGCCGGCGGAGGAGACGAAGTGCGTAATGCGCCCCTCGGTTTGCTCCCAGATCTCCGGACCGGTCGTCGCGTAATGCGCTTCGGGATTCGCCTCGTTGTAGAACTGATTGGCGAGGATCGCGTTCGGCGTCTCCTCCGCGATCCGCTTGGCCATCATCACATAATTGTCCGGATGATCGGGAGGGACGGCCGTCGGCGTGATGATGACGTCCGCTCCGAACGCCTTGAGGAGTCGTACTTTCTCCTGCGACATCTTGTCGGGCATCGTGAAGATGCAGCGATATCCCTTGATGGCCGCCGCGATCGCGAGTCCCACCCCCGTGTTTCCGCTCGTGCCCTCGACGATCGTGCCGCCGGGCTTGAGCCGACCTTCGCGTTCGGCGCGCTCGATGATCGGCATCCCGATGCGGTCCTTCACGGAGCCGCCCGGATTGAAGAACTCCGCCTTGCCGTACACCCGCGTCCGGATGCCACGGGTGATCTTGTTCAGCCGAATGAGCGGCGTCCATCCGATCGTGGCCATCACGTCGTCGTAGGGACGGCGGTTACGCTCGATGCTGGTCAGCGAGTCGCTGTGGATGGTCATCGACGCTGACGCGTGCGATTGAGAAGGGTGTCGCCAGGAAGGGGTGGCATCTCGGGATGGCGAAAGTACACGGGAAGCAGAATCGACACCCCGATCGGATTCCCACCGAGCATCGCCGGCTGGTATCGGAGCGTTTCGGCTCCCTTCACCGCCGCGGAATCGAGCCCCGGATAGCCGGACGACTCCTCGACCGACGTCGAGTCCGGCAACACGGCACCGGTACTGTCGATGAAGATCCGCAACGTCACGTTACCCTGGACCTTCTGCGCGAATAGCGCCGGCGGATACCGAAAGGGGAGCGTCTCATTGAGCATCGCGGGCATCACGTCGGGCCGCGGACCGGAGCCGCGAAGCGACTCGAGCGCCTTCTGCGTGGTCGCCTGGTCCATGCAGGCGGCAAGGGCCAAGGCGGTGACTAGCAAGGAGATCGGCGAGAGGGACATCGGCATCAATGTACACGCCGCCTCGGGCCGCCGCGACCGTTACGCCTCCCGTCCGGGCTTCGTCATTCCTCCAAGAGCGACGCTGCCTGCTGCCACAGGGCTGCCCAGGGGGCACCCGCCCGCCTCGAGACCAGATGCGCCATTTCCTCAGATATCTCCCGCTTCTCGCACTCGCTGGCTGCGCCACGAGCCTGTCCGCCAGACAGGAGCGCCGGCTCGCCTCGAGCGACCTGGGGTGCGAGCGTGCCGAGCTGGGCGCGATGGCGCGCACGATCGCGATCTATACGCGCGTCGTCGCGGAGAGAGTCTGCGTGCTCGACTCGACCGGACAGTGCCACCCTCGCGTGGACGGGAAAGCGACCGCGGAAGTTCGGCTTCCACAGACCGGAAACGCGCCGCCTGCGAGCGCAATCCGGCAGGAGCTTGGCCGGCGAGGCATTCTCGCGCGCATCGCGCGTCCTCGCGGTCCGAAGATGTATGCCTCGCTCGGTGCCCAACCGGGCGATGACGGATTGCTGATCCTCGAGCTCGGCGAGATCGGCTTTGCCGACGACGGCAATGCCGCGCACGTGATGGTGCGTTCTTCGGGCACGATGGATGCGAGCGACTGGCGCGCCGCGCCTGGTGGCGATGTCGTGCGCCTCGGGCGAACGGTCGAGAGTGAAGATGGAGGACTCTCGCGTCGTTTGACGTCGCCGGCACGCGCGTGCTGGCGAATTCAACGCAGCACCTCGAGCGCACTCGCCGACTGATACGCGCGTGCGCACACGGCGGTGTTGCTTGCCCGCCCGGTGCGCTCCCAGCATTCTTCCGCAATCATGAAAATCACGGTCTTGATGGGCGGCACCTCCGCCGAGCGGGACGTTTCGCTCGCCTCGGGGCTGCGAATCGCGCAGGCACTGCGCTCGAAGGCGCATGAAGTCACATCGTTCGATACGGCGCGCGGCGCGATCGACGAGGCGGAGGAGCAGGAGCTGCTCGCGGGCGGCGTGGTGAAGGCGGCCCCGCCATCGCTGGAAGCGCTCTCGCAGATGACGCGCACCTCACTCTCTCCATCGCTCGGCACGATATCGGCAATACGAGAGGCCGACGTCGTCTTTCTCGCGCTCCACGGTGGTCAGGGTGAGGACGGGACGGTGCAAGCCTTACTCGACATGGTGGGGGTTGTGTACACGGGAAGCGGGCACTTGGCGAGCGCGCTCGCCATGGACAAGGATCTCTCGAAGCATCTCTTCCGCGCGGCTGGCGTCGGAACGGCCGACTGGCTGATGGCGCCCGCCACGGCGCCGGAAGTGGAATCGGCGCTGGGCTTCCCCGTGATCGTCAAGCCGTCGAAGCAGGGATCGACGGTGGGCCTCACGCTGGTGAAGGAATCCACCCAGCTCAAGCCCGCCATCAACGAGGCACTCAAGTACGATGATGAAGTGATGATCGAGGCGTTCATTCCAGGGCGTGAGCTCACGGTCGGTATTCTCGGCGATCAAGCACTGCCGGTGGGCGAGATCATTCCCAAGCACGAGATCTACGATTACGAGTGCAAGTACACGAAGGGGATGGCGGACGAGGAGTTCCCCGCCAAGCTGTCGCCGGGCGAGACCATGGATGTGCAGCAGCAGGCGCTGCTCGCCTTTCGTGCACTCAAGCTGGGGGGATACGCACGCATCGACTTTCGCATGACGCCGCAGGGGAAGTTCTATTGTCTCGAGGCGAACACGCTTCCGGGGATGACCGAGACGTCGCTCATCCCGCAGGCTGCCGCCGCGCACGGCATTCCCTTCCCGCTTCTGTGCGAGCGCATCGTCCGCCTGGCACTCGAGGCGAGGACGAAGAAGTGACACCACCGCGCCGGAACCCCGCCACCGCCGCCCTCAGCGGTATCGCATCGGGCGTTCAGGCGTACGGCGTGTGGGCGGGATACCGACAGCTGTTCGTTCGATTCGCCGGCGAAGCCGAGACAGCGACGATGTACACGCCGGAGACGATGATCCGGCATGTGGAGCGCGCCCTCGAGCGGTCGCGTCCGCATTCGATTTCCCTCGCGGGTCGCGATCCGCTGGTGGGCGTGAATTTTCTTCTCGCCACCTTTCAGCAGAAGGCGCCCCCGTTGCCGGTCATGCTCGATGCCGACGTGGCACGTCCGGAGGCCGTACCCGAACTGGCCTTTGCCCTGTCGATGGTTCAGGTGACGATCGACTTCGGTGCGCCGTCAGCATCCAGCGACCGGGCACTCGAGATGCTCGCCGCGGCCGCACAGGCGAAGCTGGAGCACGCCCTCGTCCTGCCGTTGCGCGAGGGCATTGCGGATCAAGTGGTACTCCGATTGATCGAGCAAGCCCGCACGGTTAGTGTGGGCACGAAGATTGTTGTGCATCCCCTCCCCGGCGAGGAAAAGCGGGGTCTCGACCGGCGTTACGCTTCGCTTCTCGAGCAGGCGGCGTCGGTGCACCCGGACGTTCGTCTCACGCTCCCCGTTCCCTCGCCGATCGGCGTTCGCTGACCGGCTCAAGGACCGCGCGGAACTCGCGGCCGGACGCGCGGTTATTAGAGGCACGAGCAGCGCAGGAGCAGCCGCATGTCGTTCACCGTCACGGATGATCTCGAGCCACCGCGGATGACGCCCGCGGTGCGGTGGCTCATCGCGATGAATGTCGTCGTCTATTTCCTCCAGATGACGATGATCGACCGCGCCGACATCCAGGCCGGGCTCGGCTTCCACGTGCGCGATCTCACCGAGCAGCCGTGGACCGTGTTGACGTACATGTTCGTCCACGGCGACTTTCTGCACATCTTCTTCAACATGTACTCGCTATGGCTCTTCGGACGACGCGTCGAACAGGCGTGGAATCCGAGGAGCTTCGGGCTGTTCTACGTGTGGTGCGGGCTCGGCGCGTGGCTCATGCATCTGATGATCACGCGCGACGGCACGCT
>JAICOJ010000200.1 GCA_025930755.1 Gemmatimonadaceae bacterium | reverse complement strand
GATCCGGCGCGGCGCCCGGAAGATCGATCTTGTTGAGCACCGGGATGATCTCGAGCCCGGCATCGAGCGCGAGAAAGAGGTTCGACAGGGTCTGCGCCTGAATGCCCTGCGAGGCGTCGACGACGAGAATGGCACCCTCGCACGCGGCCAGCGAGCGCGACACCTCGTAGGTAAAGTCGACGTGTCCCGGGGTGTCGATGAGGTTGAGCTCGTACGTGCGCCCGTCCTGCGCATCGTAGCTCATGCGCACCGCGTTGAGCTTGATCGTGATGCCACGTTCCCGCTCGAGATCGAGTGTATCGAGCACCTGCTCCTTCATCTCGCGCGCGTCGAGCGCACCGGTCGCCTCGATGAGGCGGTCGGCGAGCGTGGACTTACCGTGATCGATGTGGGCGACGATGCAGAAATTGCGAATGTGCTCGAGCTTCAAGCCCTTCTCCCGGTGAGGCGGCCTGTCGGCCGGAATCCCGAAATATAGGCGGTCGAGGGTCTCGAGGTGGTCCGGGCGATCGACGTAACGCAATCGAGGCGGCCAGGGAGTGTTGCTCCTCGACCGCCTCGACGACCTCGATGATCTCGGTCACCTATTCCGTTCGCCGCCCGCCGGTGTTCGACGGCGTGGAGCGTCGCGGCTCGCTCTTCGGCGCGGGCGTGGACTCTCGTCGCGGCTCGGCCTTTGGCTCGGAGCGGGGCGCCTCGCGGCGCGGCTCGGCGCGTGGAGCGGGTGCCTCGCGACGAGGCTCACTCCTCGGCTCAGCACGAGGCTCACTTCGGGGCTCGGGGCGCGGCGATTCGCGTCGCGGTTCCTCGCGCCGAGGCTCGGGCCGCGCCTCATCGGCGCGTGGCTCGCGACGGCCACGATCCTCGATGATCACGCGATCGTCCGCGCGATCGTTGCGGTTCGGCTCGACACTCGGTTCATCGCGTCGGGGCGTGCGCACCCCGCGGTCGATGCCTTCGTCCGCGCGCTCGTCCTGCGGCACATCACGCCGCGGCGAGCGAATTGGCGACGTCGACGTTGCTCCCTCATCGCGGTCGAGCTCGGTGGCACGACGGCGTCCGCTCGGCGACGGCTCGGCCCGGATGTCATCGCCCGGTCGTGTCGCGCCACTGCCCGTGCGCGAGACGCCTTCCTCCCCGCGGCGGCGCGTGACGTTTACGTCCTCCGCCGGCGAGCCCGGACGACGCTGATCGGTCGTGCTCGCGCGCTTGCGGTATTCGACCACGGTCGCGTTCGATGGACGCGTGCCTCGCCCCAGCTCCTTGAACTCGTAGCGCGGCTCGCGGACGCGCTCGCGCACGTACACGACGCGTCGACCACCATACCGGCGATAGGGATAGTAGTACGGGTCATCCCAGACCACGATCCGGAACTTCACGCACGCGTGCGAATACGGGTTCCACACCGGATAGGGCCGATACGCATGGCAATCGTAGCAGAGGAAGCGCGGATAGCTCACGCGGCGCTCCACGTGGTACTCGGCCACATCGAACGAGTACGCCGCGCGCGTATCCACGAGGAGCAGATCGGCGAAGTCCCGCGCTGCCGTGTACGGGTCGCGATGCACCCGCCCTCCTGCATAACGATAGTCCCAATGGCGCCCGCGCGACACGCGATCGTAGTCGAACGGCTCCCACGACGCGAGCGCGAAGATGTAGCCCATCCCCGGATAGTCATTGATCACGAACGACTCGTGGCCATGTCCGTACACGCGATACGTGTGACCGCCCCGGACCTCCGCGTTGTCGTACGGATCCTCGGGAAAGAGAATGTCGACGCGTCCGTCGGTGTCGATCCGGACGATCGTGACGTACGCGTCTTCGTCGGTGCGGAAGTAGACGCGGGCACGATCGCCGCGACGGAAGAGATTGTCGCCGCTCACCCAGAGCTCGACGTCGGGCGCCTCGTAGCCGAGACGCACGTTGCCGAAGAACCAGGACGGCGTGACAAGGGACGCGCGGCCCACCGAGTCGGGCGCGGAGGGCCCGGAGGCGAGACCGGCCAGGAAGGCCAGGACGTAGGCGAAGGAGCTCATCGTAGAGTTCCTGCAAGAGTGAACGACGGGCGTTTCAGTTGCACGCCTTCACGGAGGATATGGGCACGCGCCATGCCGAACCAGGCCGTCCTCCAACTTCACGCGGTACAACACGTTACCCAGCGTTGCCCGCCTCCGGTCCGGAGACTGTCTCATCGGGGAGACGGCCGACACAGGGGCATCGGTGACAATCCGAAGCCAGGAGTCAGGAGTCGGGGGGGTCAGGGGTGTCAGCGCGGGGATCCGTAGAGGTGAGGCTGTTCGCTCTGCAACCTTCTCCCTGGCACCCCTGATCCCTGACTCCTGACTCCTGACTCCGCTTCACTAACTTGTTCGTGAATGGATATCACGCATAAACGCGCCGACCTTCTCGACCCCGCGATGCTGGCCGCGCTCGGCCGTATCGAGCTCGTGGCGCGGTGGGTCGTCGATGGGTTCATCTCCGGCCTACACCGGTCGCCCCGCAAAGGATTCTCGGTCGAGTTCGCCGAGCATCGCCCGTATCAGCCTGGTGACGATCTTCGCTACGTGGATTGGCGGATCGCCGCGCGCATCGACCGCTGGGTGGTGAAGCAGTACGAGGAGGAGACGAATCTCCGCGCGACGCTGGTGCTCGACGTGAGCGCCTCGATGAGCTGGAGCGGGGATTCCACCCGCCTGACGAAACTGGCGTACGCCGAGCGTCTCGCGGCGGCCGTGGCACTGCTCCTCTTGCGCCAGCGTGATTCGGTGGGGCTGGTTCGCTTCGACGATCGCGTCCGTACGGTGATTCCGCCGCGTATGCGCTCGGGACAGTGGCGTCGGCTCGTCGCCGCGCTCGACGATCCCGGTGCGGGGAAGGCCTCGTACGCCGCCGGCGCCCTCGAAAGAGCGGCGCGGGTGGTTCCACGCCGCGGAATGATTCTGCTCATCTCCGACCTTCTCGTGGAGCGCGACGAAGTGGTGCGCGCCGTGCGCTCGCTTCGGGGGGCCGGCCATCATGTGACGGTGCTTCACGTCCTGGATCCGGCCGAGCGTGAGCTTCCGTTTGCGAGTGACGCGATTTTCGTCGACCCGGAATCGGGAAGCGAGGTCACGGCGACCGTGGCCGATGTGCGCACCGCCTATCGAGCGACCGTCCTGGCCGCGATCGCGGAGTGGCGGGCGGCGCTGTCGGCGGTCGGCGCATCGTACGAGGTCGTGATGACGAACGAGCCCTTCGGAATCCCGCTGCGCCGCGCGTTCGCGATCCGACAGCGGTTGCCGTAAATGGAGTTCCTTTCGCCCGTCTGGCTGGCGGCGGCCGCGGCAATCGCGGTGCCCTTGCTGCTCCACCTCATGCGCCGCCGCATCGGGACGCGCATCGACTTTCCCGCCGTCCGGTATCTCGCGCGCGCGGAGCGCGAGCACAGCCGCAAGCTGCGCATGCGGAACCTTCTTCTCATGCTGCTCCGGGTGGCCGCCGTCCTCATTCTGACAGCGGCTGCCGCGCGCCCCATCGCGCGACTGGCTGGTGGAGGACACGCCCCGACCACGGTCGCCATCGTGCTCGACAATTCGCTCAGCGCCTCGGCCATTCAGGACGGAACCCCGGTGCTCGATGGATTGCGCGCGCGCGCCCGGGAAGTGGTGTCTCGCGCGAGCGGCGATGATCGCATCTTCCTCGTTACCGCCGACGGCGTTTCGCGAGGCGGATCACGCGGCGTCGTTCTCGATGCGATCGACCATGTCGAGCCCCTGGCGGGCGCGGGCGACCTCGAGCGTGCCATCGCGCGCGCCGCAACACTCGCTCGCGAAGGTCCCGCGTCGGCGCGCTGGATTCACGAACGTGAGATCGTGATCATCACCGACGGCCAGGCCTCGGCCTGGCGGCGCACCGTATCCGCCGGGGACGTGCGCGTGATCCTCCATCGTGCTCCTGGTGACCCGCCGCCCAACATGGCGGTTTCGCGCGCCGACGCACAGCCGACCCGCTGGACGCCGCGGGGAGCCGTCGTCGCTCGCTTTCGCGCGCCGGACACGGCGACCTATCGATTCACGCTCGAAGGGCGTACGCTCGCGCGCGGGACGGCGGCGCGCGATGAGGAGGTGATCGTGCGCGTGGCGCCGCCCGAGCAGGGATGGAGTGCCGGCACGGTCGAGCTCGAGCCTGACGAGCTGCGCGGCGATGACGTCCGCCATTTCGCCGCCTGGGTCGGGCCCGCTCCGGGGATCGCGGTCCATCGCGAGATCGCGACCTTTGCGCAAAGCGCGGTCGATGCACTTCGGCAGACCGAGCGGGTCGTTGCCGGGAGCGATGTGGGCATCGCGCCCGCCGACGTGGCCGTTAGGCTTCCAGCGCTGCTCTTCGCTCCCGATGACCCCGTGCGCGCGGGGGCCGCCAATCGGGTGCTGGAACGACTGGGAGTCCCCTGGCGCCTCGGCGACCTGCGACGGGGTGAGATCGCCGCTCGTGGCACCGCCGCGGGCGTGCGCCCGCTCGACGGGGTTACGGTGGCACGGCGCCACTCCCTGGGCCACGTCGGCGGAGCAGCCGCCGACACGATCGCGACCGTCGGCGCAGAGCCGTGGATCGTTGCCGGTCCCGGCTACGTTCTCGTGGCATCCCCATTGACCCCTGATGCGACATCGCTGCCGGTGCGTGCCGCGTTCATCCCCTGGCTCACCGATGTCGTCACGCAGCGGCTGTTCGGCGATGCCGGAAGCGTCGTGCACGCGACCCCGGGCGCGCCGGTCGCGAGGCCGACTGGGGCGGATCTGCTCGAGCTCCCCGGCGG
>JAICOJ010000182.1 GCA_025930755.1 Gemmatimonadaceae bacterium | reverse complement strand
CGATGTGGCGGCGGACAACCCGATTCCGGCCCCGCCGTTCTGGGGCACGCGTGTCCTGCGGGACATCCCGATCGACGAGGTCTTCCGACATCTCGACCTCGACGAGCTGTATCGCTTGCAGTGGGGCGGGCGCGGGTCGGGAGCCGAGTACGACGCGACCGTGCGCGATGTCTTCAAGCCGACGCTCGATCGGCTGACCGAGGAAGCGAAGCGCGAAGGCTGGCTCGTGCCCCGGGCGGTGTACGGGTACTTCCCGGTGCAGTCGAACGGTCGCGACCTGATCGTCTATGATCCCGCGGCCTACGGCAGCGATGGCGGCTCGCTGCGCGAGATCGCGCGCTTCAACTTCCCGCGGCAGGAAGGTCGCGAGCGTCTCGCGCTCTCCGACTATTTCCGTTCGGTCGAGTCGGGCGACAGCGACGTGGCCGCCTTCCAGATCGTGACCGTCGGGGATGAGGCGACGCGCCGCTTCGAGGCGACGCAGGCCCGCGGCGACTACAGCGAGGCATTCTTCGCGCACGGCCTGGCGGTGGAGACGGCCGAGGCGGTCGCGCAGTGGATGCACGCGCGGGTGCGGAGGGAGCTCGGGCTGCCCGCGGGTCAGGGCAAGCGCTATTCGTGGGGCTACCCGGCCTGCCCCGATCTCGAGGGCCACGGGGAGCTCTTCAAGCTGCTGCCCGCCCGCGAGGCGTTAGGCATGAGCTATACGGACTCGTTTCAGCTGCTCCCCGAACAAAGCACCGCGGCTATCGTCGTGCATCACCCGGCAGCGAAGTACTACGTCGTGAGGGCAGAAGGAGGGACGCGCGAAGGTCAGCTCGCCGCCCGCAGCTCGCAGTTCGCAGCGGGGTCGCCATCATGACCTCTCCCACGCTCAGAGACGCTCGTGAGCTCCTCGATCCCGATCGCATCGTCGTCTTCGATGGCGCGATGGGGACGATGCTCTACTCCAAGGGCGCGTTCATCAATCTCTGCTACGACCAGCTGAGCGTCTCGCAGCCCGACCTCGTGCGGGACGTGCACCGCGCGTACGTGAAGGCGGGGGCCGAGGTGATCGAGACGAATACCTTCGGCGCCAACCGGCTGAAGCTGACGCAGCACGGGCTCGAGACGCAGGTCAAGGAGTTCAACGTTCGGTCGGCGCAGATCGCTCGTGAGGCGGCGGGCGACCGCGCATGGGTCGCCGGTGCCGTCGGTCCGCTTGGCGTTCGCCTGGAGCCCTACGGACCCACGTCGACCGACGAAGCGCGCGAGATCTTCCGCGAGCAGCTCTCGGCCCTGCGCGAGGGCGGCGCCGATCTCTTCATCCTCGAGACCTTCTCCGACCTCGTCGAGATCGAGCAGGCCATTCAGGCGGCGCGCGACGTCGATGCCGGCGTACCCGTGATCGCGCAGATGACGATCGGGACGGATTGCCTCAGCCCGTACGGGGCGTCGCCCGAAGACATTGCGCGTGCACTCACCGCCGCCGGCGCCGACGTCGTGGGGCTCAACTGCTCCGTCGGGCCGCAGGCGATTCTCGAGGCGATCGAGCGCATGACGCCGGCGACGACGCGAAAGCTCAGCGCGATGCCGAACGCCGGCATGCCGCGTGAAGTCGGCGGACGCACGATGTACATGGCGAGCCCCGAGTACATCGCGAGCTACGGACGTCACCTGGTGCAGGCGGGCGTCAAGGTGATCGGCGGATGCTGCGGGACGACGCCGGAGCACATCAGGGCGCTCGTCGAAGGCATTCGTCCGCTCGTCCCGCGGTTGCGTGCGACGCGCCCCGCAACGCACCCCGCGACCGACACGGACGCAGCCCGCAGCACGCAGGACGCCGGCGTCGAGCCGATGCCGTTCGCGCAGCGCTCCCGGTGGGCGGCAAAGATCGCGCGCGGCGAGTTCGTGTCGTCGGTCGAGATCGTGCCGCCGCGCGGCGTCGATGCCACGAAGATGCTCCAGGGCGTCGAGGCGCTGAAACGGGCCGGCGTCGATGCCGTGAACGTCCCCGACGGTCCGCGCGCGCAGAGCCGCATGGGCGCCCTGCTCACGAGCCTGCTCATCGAGCAGCGCATCGGCATCGAGACGGTCACGCACTACTGCTGCCGCGACCGCAACCTCCTCGGCATGCTCAGCGACCTCCTCGGTGCCGCGGCGATGGGGCTGCGCAACATGCTCATCATCACCGGGGATCCGCCGAAGATGGGCCCCTACCCGAACGCGACGGCGGTCTTCGACATCGATGCGATCGGCCTAACGAACCTCGTGCGCAACCTGAACCGCGGGCTGGACCCGGGTGGCAACGCCATCGGCACACCCACGTCGTTCACGATCGGCGTGGGGGTGAACCCGGCCGCGATCGATCCCGCTCACGAGATCAAGCGCTTCGAGTGGAAGGTGGACGCGGGCGCCGAGTACGCGATCACGCAGCCGGTGTTCGACGCCGCGCAGCTCGAGCGTTTCCTGGAGCGCATCGCGCACGTTCGGATCCCCATCATCGCGGGGATCTGGCCGTTGGTCTCTGCACGCAACGCGGAGTTCCTCGCCAACGAGGTGCCCGGGGTCGTCGTGCCGCCCGAGATCATCTCCCGAATGAAGCGGGCGAACGAGACGTCGAAGGAGGCCGCGGTGGCCGAGGGAATCGCGATCGCGCGCGAGATGCTGGAGCGGGTACGGCCGAGTGTGCAGGGTGTGCAGGTGTCGGCGCCGTTCGGGAAGGTCGAGCTGGCGTTGGAGGTCTTCCGGGAGCATTTGGCGCCGGCGTCGTCTGTCGCGGGGTAAGGGGGCTCAGGGTCCTCAGGGTCCTCAGGGTCCTCGGGGTGCGAAACCCTGAGCACCTCGCACCCTGAGGACCCTAAGGACCCTGAGGACCCCGAGGACCCTTCTGTCATCACCCTGCAGCGCGCCATATTTTCACGATACCATGAAAGCCATCCTCCTCATCGACCACGGCTCCGTTCGCCAGGAAGCGAACGACATGCTCGAGAGCGTCGCGGCCCTGGTCAGACAGATCGCCGGGCCGGGGGTGATCGTCCACGCGGCGCACATGGAGCTCGCCAAGCCCACCATCGCCAGCGGCTTTCGGCATTGCGTCGAGGACGGCGCCACCGAGGTGATCGCGTTCCCGTACATGCTCTCGCCCGGGAAGCATTCCACGCGCGACATTCCGCGGCTCGTCGCTGAAGCGGCCGCGGCGTTTCCCGGTGTCGGCTTTCGCGTCACGGACGCGTTCGGCGTCCACGAGAAGCTGGCCGAAGTGGTTCTCGAGCGCACCGGCGTGGTGACCCCAGCCCACGCATGAGCACCGAGGTCGACAGCCGGCACATCGCCCTCACGATCCTCTCGGAAGAAGAAGTGATGTTCCGCGACGCGGTGGCCGCGTTCGCGGAGGAGGAAGTGCGGCCGCGCGTCCACGCGATGGACCAGGCGGCGAAGCTCGATCCCGACCTCATCCCCAGGTTCTTCGAGCTCGGCCTCATGGGCATCGAGGTCCCCGAGGACCTGGGCGGCGCGGGCGGCTCGCTCCTCATGGTCACCCTGGCGGTCGAGGCGATCAGCCGAGTCGATGCGTCGGCGTCGATCATGGTCGACGTCCAGAACACGCTCGCCAACTATCCGATTCTCCGATACGGCACCGACGACCAGCGCTCGCGCTACCTGCCCCGCCTGACGTCGGACACCGTCGGCGCCTACGCGCTGTCGGAGCCCGGGTCGGGATCGGATGCGTTCGGCATGGCATCACGCGCGACGAAGAAGGGCGACACGTGGATCCTCGACGGCCGCAAGATGTGGATCACCAACGGCGCCGAAGCGGGCATCTACGTCGTGTTCGCGAACGCGAATCCATCGGCCGGGTACAAGGGGATCACGGCGTTCATCGTCGAGCGCAATTTCCCCGGCTTCTCGGTCGGCAAGAAGGAAGACAAGCTCGGCATCCGCGCCTCGAGCACGACGGAGCTCATCCTCGACGGATGCGAAGTACCGGAGGAAAACCTGCTCGGCACACAGGGGCAGGGCTACAAGATCGCGATCGAGACGCTCAACGAGGGCCGCATCGGTATCGGCGCGCAGATGATCGGCGTGTCGCGCGGCGCGCTCGACGCGGCGATCGCGTACGTGCAGGAGCGGAAACAGTTCGGAAAGTCGGTGGCCGAGTTCCAGGCGGTGCAGTTCCAGATCGCGCAGGCGGCGACGGAGCTGGAAGCGGCACGGCTGATGGTCTACAACGCCTCGCGACTGAAGGATGGGGGGCATGGGTTCACCGCCGAGGCCGCGATGGCGAAGCTGTTCTCCTCCCAGGTGGCGGAGCGGGTCACCTCGCTCTGCGTCGAGCTCTTCGGCGGGTACGGGTATACGAAGGAATATCCCGTGGAGAAGTTCTACCGAGATGCGAAGATCGGGACGATCTACGAAGGCACGTCCAACATGCAGTTGCAGACCATCGCGAAACTCTTACTCAAATAGAACGGCGAAGATGACAGAATTCAGCATCCAGAATACAGAATTCAGCGGTCGTTTCTGAATTCTGTATTCTGGATGCTGAATTCTGTCATCGTTGCCTTTACCCAACTTCCTATGCGCCTTCCAGCTCTGTTCGCGGCTTTAGCACTCGTCCTGCCCGGATCTCTCCAGGCGCAGATCTCGAGACAGGAGTACGCCGCCCGTCGCGACTCTCTCGTCTCCAGGATTCAGGACGGCGCCCTCGTCGTCTTCGGGGCTCGCGAGCCGCAGAAGGATTACCTCTCCTTCTTCCAGGAGCCGAACTTCCTCTATCTCACCGGCATACGCGAGCCGAATGCGGCACTGGTGATCGTGAAGCGCGGCGGGCGGACGACGGGCACCATCTTCGTTCAGCCGAACAATCCGGCGGCCGAGGTGTGGACGGGAGCGCGCATGGGGCTCGACACGGCGCGCGCGCGCACGGGGCTGGTCGCGCGACCGTCCGAGGAGTTCATGCCGGTCATCGACTCCCTCGCCGACGTCGTGCGCACGCTCTACGTCGTCGGAGAGTTTTCCGACGACGAAGATCCGCTCGACCCGAGCGAGCAGGGGATGTCGTTCGACCAGGAAGTGATGCGCGCCATCGCGGGCCGCCACGACTCGCTGGCGTTGAGCAACGTCACGCCCATGGTGCTTCGCCTTCGCGCGAAGAAGTCGCCGGCCGAGCTCGAGCTCATCCGCACCGCGGTCAACATTACCGTGGAGGCGCATCGTCAGGCATTCCAGGCGATCGAGCCCGACATGAACGAGTTCGAGATCCAGGCGCTCATCGAGTACATGTTCCGCCGCAACGGCGCTGATCGCCCGTCGTTCGCGACGATCGTGGGCTCCGGCCCCAACTCGACGACGCTGCACTACAACGCCGACGACCGGTTCATGCGCGCCGGCGACGTCGTGGTGATGGACATCGGCGCCTCCTACCGCGGCTACGCGGCCGACGTCACCCGCACCGTGCCCGTGTCCGGCACCTTCAGCACCGAGCAGCGGGCGATCTACCAGCTCGTGCGCGACGCGCAGGCGGCGGCCGAGAAGGCGGCGACACCGGGTGCCTCGTTCGGATCGATGTCGCAGGCCGCCTCCGAGACGATCGAGCGCGGGCTCGCCCGCCTCGGCCTGATCGAGGCGGTGGGCGCTGTCGTCGAAGGGGGCGAAGCGTTATGCGGACAGGCGGGTGCGACGTGCCCGCAGTGGACGATGTATTACATGCACGGTCTGGGGCACGGCATTGGTCTCGACGTGCACGACCCCGAGCAGGCGTACTACCAGGGCGGTCGCATCACCGTCGGCAGCGCGTTCACGATCGAGCCGGGCGTCTACGTTCGCTCGAAGCTGCTCTCGATCAT
>JAICOJ010000100.1 GCA_025930755.1 Gemmatimonadaceae bacterium | reverse complement strand
TCGCAGTTCGCAGTTCGCAGTTCGCAGTAGCCTCTAGTGACTTGACCCCCGCCTCCCCGGGTCCAATTGTTACCGGCAGCTACCCTCGGAGACCCCCATGCTCATGCTGCGTCGGTTCGCTCCCCTCGTTCTTGGCATGCTCCTCATCGCCTGCGGCGAGGACTCGACCGGCCCCGGTGCGGTCGATCTTCGGCTCGTCGCGCGCAGCTTCGATGACCTCGGCCTTTCGCGACAGCGCGATGGCGATGGCAACGGCGCCGCCGCGTCGCAGGCGGCCGCGATCGCGCTGCGCACCGGAATCCGCCCCGCACGGGTTCGCATTGCGGTCGATGGGGTGACCGAGGACTACTGGGCGGTCGAGATCGAGCGGGGGTTTGCCGGTATCAACATGTTGTCGAGCGTTTCCGGGCCATTCCTCGGACGAACCCTCGTCGCGTGGCGCGGCGGGCCGGCCGAGCGGGTCATCTCGATCACGGTCATGGGGGACACCGGGACCTTCTCCCTCATGCGGTACTACGGGCTGGACGCGCTCCCCCCGAATCGCATCCTCCCCGATCCCGCGTTCGGCGTCATGTTCGACCGCGGCGGGCCGGCCCACGTCTCCATCGACGGTGGCGCACGCAGCACGCGCGAATCCCTCGGCGCGGAGTGCGTGACGCCGGAACGGGAATCCATTCTCGAGATGCTGTCGTCGTTCTACCTGCCGGCGACCTGTCAGCGCGCGCGCTTCTTCACCCGCTTCAACATGCGCGTACAGGAGTGGCCAATCGGGGGGCTGAACGCGGCGAGAACGCGCGTCGTCGAGATGGCGGGGCAGGCCGTCCCGGGCGTTCGCTTCGAGTACCAGCCGATGGAGAGGCGCTAGAGGCGCTAAGGGCGGTAGAGGCGCTAGAAGTGACGAGCGCCTCAGCGCCTCCAGCGCCTCCGCGCCTCCAGCGCCTCTAGCGAGCGCCTTTCCAAGCCCTTACTCCCCCTCCCTTAACGCAGCCCGCCTCCCTCGGTAGAATTCGGGCGACCCAACTCACGGGACGCACGTGGCGCAACCGGCACGGACGACGGCAGGGGCGGAATCGCGGGACGTCGAGCTGCTCCATCAATTGGCGCGCGCGCGGCGCGCGCTGCTGGACCAGATCGGACGGCGCATCATCGGGCAGCACGAGGTCGTCGACAACCTCGTCGCGGCGCTTTTGAGCGGCGGGCACGCGCTGCTCGTCGGCGTGCCGGGGCTCGCGAAAACGCTCCTGGTGAAGACGGTGGCCGAGGCGCTCGACCTCGCCTTCTCCCGCGTGCAGTTTACCCCCGACCTGATGCCGAGCGACATTACCGGGACGGAGCTGCTCGAGGAGGAGCACGCGACAGGGCGCAGGATCTTCAAGTTCGTGCGCGGGCCGATTTTCGGGAACGTGATTCTCGCCGACGAGATCAACCGCGCCCCACCGAAGACGCAGGCCGCGCTTCTTCAGGCGATGCAGGAGCACGCGGTGACGGCGAGCGGGCAGACGTTCTCGCTCCCAGAGCCGTTCTTCGTGCTGGCGACGCAGAACCCGATCGAGCAGGAAGGAACGTATCCGCTCCCCGAGGCACAGCTCGACCGGTTCATGTTCGAGCTGCGCGTGGGATATCCGTCGAAGGAAGAGGAAGAGCGGATCGTCACCGCGACCACGGGCGACGTCGAAGCAACGGTCTCACCGGTCCTGACGGCGGCGCAGCTCAGCGAGCTGCAGCATCTCGTCAGGCGGCTTCCCGCTCCGCCGACGGTCGTGCAGTACGCGGTACGCGTCGCGCGCTCGACGCGACCGGATGCGCCGGAAGCGACCCCCGACGTCAAGAAATACGTGAGCTGGGGCGCCGGGCCCCGCGCGTCTCAGTACCTGATCCTCGGCGCCAAGGCAAAGGCGGCGATGGACGGGCGCTCGGTACCCGACATCGACGACGTGCGCGGCGTCGCGCTCTCGGTGCTGCGTCACCGCGTGGTGGTGAACTTCCAGGCCGAGGCCGAGGGGATCGGCGTGGAGCGACTGCTCTCCCTCGAGGAAAAGGTGCGCTGATTTGGAGACCACGCTCGGCGCCGCGTACCTCGGGCATCTCGGGCGCACGTACCGGATGTACAAGGAGCTGGGCGAGCGCGCGATCGCGCAGGTGGAATCCGACGCGGATCTTCACCGGCAGCTCGATCCCGATTCCAACAGCATCGCCATCATCGTCAAGCACGTCGCGGGCAATCTGCGGTCGCGCTTTCGCGATTTTCTCACCACCGATGGCGAGAAGCCGGACCGCGACCGCGACAGCGAGTTCATGGAAGACGACGCGGTTTCGCGGGCGGAGATCCTGCGCTGGTGGAACGAGGGATGGGACGTTCTCCTCGGATCATTCGAGTCGCTGACGCCGGAAGACCTCGTGCGCACCGTCCACATCGGTGGCGAAAAGCTCCTCGTGGTCGAAGCGCTCAATCGATCTGTGACGCATGCCGCGTATCACGTGGGTCAAATCGTGTACGTCGCGCGCCATCTGGCGTCCGGGCGCTGGACGTCGCTGAGTATCCCCAAAGCTCGGTCGGTTGGGGCCGAAACGGGCATGTACGAGAGGGCGCTGCCCAGGAGTTAGGCGTTCCCGCGGAGTCGGGCAGGACGACCTAACGCGTTACGGCAGTGCCGGACGAGGCGTCGAACAGGTAGCGCCGGCGGGTATCCGAAGCCGGCGTTCCTACCTACGGCCCCTTCTCTCGACGTGAGGCTCCCATGTACGGTCGGCTCTCGATTATAGCGGCGTTCTCGCTGATCGCCGCGCTCCCCGCGCATGCGCAGCTTTGCGCCGGGACTGCGTCCTATACCACCGGCAGAATGCAAGCCGGTGGTCAGTTCCTCTCCAACGACGACTATTCGGCGTACGGCGTCGGTCTGAACGTCGGCAATGCACGCGGCGTGTACGGCGGCGTGCAGGTCGCGAACTACGACTACGATTTCATCAATGAATCGGGTCTGACGATCGGCGTCGGCGGCGGCTATCAAATGCGCCCCGCGAAGCAGGGCTTCCAGATCTGCCCGGTCGCGGCGCTGGGCATCGGGCTCGGCCCGGACAACATCGCCGGCAGCAACACCGACATGTCGACGTTCCAGTTCTCGGCGGGCGCGCTGATCGGTGTGGTCGCGCATCGCTCGGGGAACATGCAGATCATTCCCACCGGCGGTCTCTCGATCGTGAACTCGAAGTTCACGCTGTCGTCGCCGGGCGGTGCCAACGTCGAAGACAGCGAGACGTTCCTCGCCATCGATCTTGGCGCTGGGCTGGTCTTCAATTCGGTGTGGACGATTCGTCCGATGCTGAGCCTTCCGATGGGCGCCGACAACCGCGAGGAAAGCGTCTCGCTCGGCGTGTCGTACAATTTCGGCAAGCGCGCGTCGGCGGCCAAGCCCGCTCGCCAGCCGGCTCGTCGTAGCCGCTAAGTTCTCCTGCTCGTGATGACGCCCCCGCCGGTTCTTGCCGGCGGGGGCGTCGTGCATCGCGGGCGTGGCAGCGCGACGAACACGCTGTGTTGCCCAACGCCAGTCACTCGCGAGGTATCACACGTCTCGTCGACATGTAGAGATCCACGAGTCCGCTCCCGCCCGGTCGGTTCGAGGTGAAGAACAACACCGTCCCGTCCTCGGATAGCGATGGCTGGGTATCGGTGAACGGAGTATTGATCAGGGGACCCAGGTTGACCGGCACGGTCCAGGGTTCAGCCGCGCTCTGCCTCGTGGATACCCAGATGTCTTCTCCTCCAACTCCCCCGGGACGATCCGAGGAGAAAAGGATCTCCCGTCGGTCGTAGCGCACACTCGGCCGGAGATCGTTCGCGCTGCTGTTGAGCTCGACCACCGCTTGCGGGGATTCGAAGCTGTTTCCTTTGACACTGCTCACGTAGATGTCGAAGGCGGTACCGGCGGGGCCGCGCACGAAGTAAAACTCGGGCCGGCGGAGCTCTGGACCGGCGTCGAACTCTGGCCCGTTGATGGGTGAGCCCAGGTTGACCGGCGCCTCCCAGGCGAAGTCGTCATGCACGTCCGCCCGCCTCGAGACCCAGATGTCATTGAGGCCCAGGCCTCCAGGACGGTTGCTCGTGAAGAACAAATAATGCCCGTCCGGTGACACGTTGGGGCCCAGGTCGCCGGCGCTCGAGTTGACCGTCGGCCCGAGGTTCACAGGAAGCCCCCAGGCGTCGTCGACGCTGGCGCGGCGCGAGACCCACAGGTCGCCCGCGCCCGATCCACCCGGTCGGTTGGACGAGAAGTACAAGCTCAGCCCGTCTCTCGATACGTCAGGAATGTTGTCCGCGAAGGGGGAGTTTACCGTCGGTCCGAGGTTCACGGGCACCGACCATTCCGACCACTCTGCACCATTGACCGACATCGTCGCGGCATCCGCGACGACCCCCGGCTCTACCGGGTCGGACCGGCGGTCACATGCAACCACGAAATACATCGCGGCAAGTGTGGCAACCAACGTCGCGCGCTTGTGAGCGTTCATCCGCTTCTCCTTTTTGGTGTTCCGACCGTGAAAGGCGATGTTTGCGAGAGCACCGGCGCGCCGTCAGGTATGACGTGCTGCAGAGCGTCGCTTCCGTGTCGATCATCTCTACTGGATATCGAGCACGCGCTCACCCGGCTTCGCACGCGCCGACGCGATCTCCATGCGCCACGTGATCCGCTGCGGCCAGCTGACCCACCGACAACGTCCTCGCCTCCCCATCGCCTGGCGCGCGGTGGCACACGCGCATCTTCGTCTTGAAGGCGATCATGCGCGGCCCGCTCGAGCCGCCGTGCCCCGCGGGAATGAACTCGTCGATGAAGGCGCCCGTGCTCCCATCGTATCGCAGCACCGCGCCGGTGGCCGCGCTGGCGACGTAGAGGTGGCCATCGGGCCCAAAGACCATCCCCACCGCCTCCGCCAGCCCACCACTGCCCGGCTCCACGAAGACGTCGACCAGGTCGCCGGTGCCAGCGTCGTAGCGCCTAACGGCGTCGTAACTATTGACGTAGAGCAGGCCATCGGCGCCGAAGACCAGACCCGATATCCGCTGGCCTTCCAGGTTCGTGACGAAGGCGTCAATGAACTCTCCGGTGCGGCCATCGAAGCGCAGCACTTTGCCGGCGACGGGAGCGGCCACGTAGAGATGCCCGTCCGGTCCCCATGTGAAGAGCTGAGGATCCGGCGCCGCGACCATGCCGCCCCCGTTCGGCTGGACGAACACATCGATGAATGCGCCCGTCTGGCCGTCATATCTCCGAATGGAGGGGGAGGCGAAGTCGGCGCCGAACTGTCCCACGTACAGGTTGCCATCGGGTCCGAACTGAGGCGCGAGCACACCGCCGAGTCCCCCCTCCGGTGCCGAGACGAATTCATCGATGAGCTCACCCGTCGCGCCGTTGAAGCGCAGGATCGTCTCGAAGATCGGGCTCGCCACGTAGAGATGGTCATCCGGGCCGAAGGTGAAGCAGCACGGGATCACAAAGCGTTCGAGATCCGACGGAACGAACGCATCCACGAACGCTCCCCGGGCGTCGTAGCGAAGCACACCGTTGTTCGGAGCTCCGACCGGAAAGCCGAAGTTTCCGACGAAGAACGCGCCGTCTGCCGAGGCGATGTCCTGGCCTCGCGCCTGTCGTGTGTGAGGGGCGAGTGCCGTGGCTGGTTGCGTTGGCGGGGGCTCGCACGCGGCCAGGGCGAGGCCGATCAATGAAGCGGATACCACACGATGCTGCGCGAGCCGGGCGCTGAGCATACGACACCTCTTCGGCGGGTGGATTGGGGGGGGCACCTGCGGGCGGTGAAACCCCATAGCGGAGCCACGTCCTGTTCCGTACATTCGCAGCCTAACGTCCCTCTCCGATCCATCCCCGACCCAGGTCAGACCTGGGCGGCCCGCGCGCCGCCAGTCCCAAGCGGTGAGGCGTCATGATCCGGCTTCGTGTACTGGGTGTGATCGACCTTCGGCGTAAGGACGGATCGTCGATCGATGCCGTGCTCCGCCAGCCAAAGCGGATGGCGCTGCTGACCTACCTCGCAGCGTCCTCCGGCGGTGCGCCTCGCCGCCGCGACGTGATCGTGTCGATGTTCTGGCCGGAGGCCGACGACCGGCACGCACGCGACTCCCTGAGCGCCGCTCTCAGCTTTCTTCGGCGCAACCTCGGCCCCGCCGCACTCGTGACCCGCGGAGAGGAGGAGGTCGGGTGCGACCCGGGTGAGGTCGCCGCCGATGTCGCAGAGTTTCTCCACGCCGTCGAGGACCGGCGGTACGGGGAGGCCCTTTCGCTGTATGGTGGCGACCTGTTGCCCGGTCTTCACGTGCAGGGCGCGCCCGGTTTCGATGAGTGGCTCGAGCGTGAGCGCGCGCGACTACGCTCGCTGGCAGCGGCGAGCGCCGCGAGTCTGGCCGAGAGCGTGGCTGCCGAAGGAAAGATGGAAGCCGCGGCGACGCACGCGCGGCGGGCGGCGGAGCTCGAGCCGGATGATGAAAAGCTGCTGCGGCGGCGGATCGCTCTCGAGGCGGCCGCGGGCAATCGCGCCGCCGCGCTCCGCACGTACGACGAGTTCGCGGCGCGTCTGGCGGTGGAGTACGACGCGGCACCATCTCCCGAAACCGCCGCGCTTGTCGCGGCGATCCGCGATCATCGCGCCGCGTCGCCGGGCGGAGCCCTGGAGAACGCTCCCGAGGATGCGAAGGCCGTAGCCGCGGTCGATGCGACGCCGCAGCCGCGAGCGCGCCCGGCGCTGCAATCCCACCCTGGCGCAACCAGGCGAGCGCGAGGGCGCTGGCCCTCACTGGGCGCGCTCTCCCTCCTGGTCATTGCGCTGGTGGCGGTGCTGGCCGCGCTCGCCCGGCGCGACACCCTAACGACTGGTGACGAGCTTCCGCTCATCGTCGTCGCCGACCTGTCCGCGAGCGACACCGTCCTTGGCGTCACGGCGGGCGCCTGGCTCCGCTCGGTGCTCGGCCGCACCGCGCCGGTACGGTCTCTCGAGGGGGAGGAGCTCGCGGAAGCGCTGCGCCGGATGCGGCGAGACCCGATGCGACCACTCGATGAGGTCGTGGCACGCGAGCTGGCGATGCGCGAGGGTGCGTTCGGAGTGGTCAACGGGCGAATCACCAGGACGGAACGCGGCTACGCCATTGAGGTGGAGCTGTTGCGCGAGGACGGACGAGTGCTGGCGCGCCCAATGGCTACGGCGGCGAGCTCGGCCGAGGTGCTGGCGGCGCTCGCAACACTGGGTGAGCGCCTGCGCCAGTGGATTCCCGCCAACGGACGGTCCCGCGGCGCCCTCCGGCCGGTGACGACGTCGTCGCTCGAGGCGCTGATGGCGTATACGGAGGGCGACCGGCTCCGCTACAACGCCCTCGACCCACGCGCCGCCATTCCGTATTACGAGCGGGCCATCGAGCTCGACTCCACGTTCGCCATGGCGTATGCCCAGCTCGGCGGTGCCTGGAACGAGGTGGGCTCGGCCGCGCCCCCCGACACCATCGTGAAGCTGTGGCGCACATCGATGCGATTCGCGGAGGGACTCGCCCCGCGGGAGCTGCTCGCCGTCCGGGACCGGATGCTCTTCGCGACGCCGGGTGAGGAGGCGACGAAGTTCGATCGCGCCGTGGAGCTGTACCAGAACTACGTTCGTCTGTATCCGCGCGACGGCCTGGCGCTTCAGAATCTGTCCTGGTACCTGAAGCACGTGGGGCGCTGGGCCGACTCCGAGGCGCCGGCGGTCCAGGCCCTCCGGACGGGCTACGCGGCGCCGCGGTTGTACGACGAGCTGGTACTCGCGCAGATCGCCGCGGGGAAGTTCGCCGAGGCCGAGCGTTCGTTAGGTGCGTGGCGCGACCGGTTCGGCCCGTCGCAGCTCTGGTATCGCGACGCGTTCCGACTCGCCGCGGCGAAGCGTGACTACGCGGCGGGCGACTCACTCACGGCGGAAGCGAGGCGCGACCGCACCTGGAACGTGCGGCCCGGCCGGTTGCCAATCGCCACGCTGGCCATCCGTGGCCGGCTCCGTGAGGCCGAGGCCCTTTACCTCACGTCGATGGCGATGCACGACCAGGAGGGGAACCGCGGTTCCTCGATTCGTGAGACGTCGTGGTTCGCCGTCATGCGCGCCGCTGTCACCGGCGATACGGCCGGCTCACTCGCGACGCTGCGCGAGGTGCTGCGGAGGCATCCACCAGCGTCGCTTTCGCCCTCGGAGGCCGCGTACATCTATCGGGATGGCGGCCGCCACCTCGCGATGCTTGGCGACACGGCCGGCGCACGCGTGCTGCTCGCGTCCCTTCAGCGCAACTGGTACATCTATCGCTTCGACTACCATATCCGGGGATTGATTCACTTCGCGGCAGGCCGGTTTCCCGAGGCCATCACTGAGCTGCGTGAAGTGCGTTTCACATCCGGCCACCTTCCGCCACTCGCGCGCGCCTATGAGGCGACCGGCGCCATCGACTCGGCGATCGCGGCCTACGAGCGCTTTCTCGTCCAGCCCGACCCCGACGCACCATTGTGGGATGCCGTTTTTCTCATCCACGTGCTCGAGCGCCTGGGAGAACTCTACTTGTCGAGGGGCGAGCACGAACTCGCGGCGGCCCGCTATAGTCTCGCGGCGGACGTGTTGCGAGACGCGGATCCGGAGCTACGGGGTCGCGCGCAGCGAGCGCGCGGCCTCGCCGCCGACGCGCGACGACTGCGGTAGGCGACGCGAGGCGCAGCGAGTCACGAACGTGTGAGCGCCGCGATCATCGTTCGATCCGCGCGGATCGTCTCCTCCTCGAGAAGGTCTGGGCTCACGGCAGCGCCGGCTGCGACAAGCACGTGCACGACCTCATAGAATCGCTCCGGCTGCCCGCTCGGGTCCGCGCGCCACGCATGGAGCGCCCACGTGAGCGGCGGCGTCCCCCAGGTCTCGTCGGCGACGTCGACGGTGGCGCCGCGGCGCAACAGCAACCTAACGACTGCGACGTGGGCGCCGTAGGCTGCGACGTGTAGCCCGGTATGTCCGCGACCGAAGCCCTGCAGGCGGGCATCCGGGTCGACGCCCGCGTCGAGAAACACCTCGACGACCGCCGCGTGGCCATAGCCGCAGGCCAAGGCAAATGCGCTCTGCATCTGTGATGGTGCTGCACCGCTCACAAGCGCGTTCACCACATCCAGGCGGCCGAGGCCGGCGGCGGCCGCCAGATCCAGCCGCGCACCTCGATCGGCGACGTATCGCGCCGCATCCAGCTGCCCGTTGGCCAGACACGCGTTCACGATTCCATCGTCGAGACGCGCCCCGCGACGCAGGAGTATTTCCATGAGCCTCTCCTGCACGCCCGCGCGCTGGGGATGGAGGCTCGTCGCAACGAGTCCGAGCGTCGTCGCGCCCCCGCCGTACATGTCGGCCTCGGCGTCGACCTCGGCGCCCGCGTCGAGCAGCATCGTCGCGATGTCGACGGCGTTGGCCGGGGTTCGCTGGCGATAGTTCTCGACGCCATTCGCGGCGACGTAGTGCAAGAGCGTCGCGCGGTGCTCGCGCGTCGAGCGCGTGCGAATCAGGCCCGGCTCTTGGCGCAGCAGCTGCGCGAGCGTGTCCGTTTCGCCATCGACGATTGCGTCCGCGGCGGCTTCAAAGGCCGCGACCGGCGAGCTCGACGCGGCGAGTGCCTCGAGGTGCTCGACGAGCCGCGGCCAGCCCTCGAAGCCATGCGCGCGGGCGATGACGAACTGCGCGCTCGAGAGCTGACCGCCGCGCGCCATCGTATCGCGCGCGAACTGCTCGAGTTGGCCCGCATAACGAGCGATCGCGGTACGGGACTCCCGCCACTCATGGAGTCTGGCGAGCGCCTCGATCCATTGCGTCGCCCAGGCGCGAAGCGCGCCCGAATCGCCCGACTGGTGAGCTCGCGCCAGGTCCTTCGCGCGCTTGCGGTACTGCTCGAGGCTCGGGCGCGGCGGAAGGGGCAGGACATCCTGCGGGTTCGGATACATACGAATCTCCTTTCAATGCGCGCCTGGAGTCCGCTGAGATCAGGCTGAAAGAAGGCTCGTGATGTCGGCCAGCTGGTGGGTGGGCACTGCCCTTTCCGCGGACTGGATGCGCCCCTCGCGCTGCGCTCCAGTCTACACATCGCTGGCGCCGGCCGGAAGCCGCACGCTGTCGGCCGGCGGCCCCAGCACTATCTTTGCCCGAATCGGGCGGAGCGCAGCCCACGTAGGGAAGACATTCATCAGGTGGAGACAGAGCCCATGCTCGACACGAGTCCACAGGTGCGCGTCGGAGGAGGACAAGGGACTCCGGCTCCTCCGGCTCCCCCCCGGCCGCCGGGGAACCAGGAAGAGATTCAGGCACTGGCGGCGACGCGCATCGAGCTCGGGGACCAGCTGGAGGCGTTGACGGAGCGCCGCGAGGAAGTCGCCGATCAGCTGCACGGTGCGGAAATGGCGGCTCGACCGGGACTGCTCGCGCGGCTGAGCACACTCGATGAGCGCATCGCCAGACTCGAGCAGGAGGTCCTGCAAGCCGACGATGCCATCGCCGCAGCAGTCTCCGCTGGAGTCATCGCGCCGCCGTCGCCGGAGCCGACGGAGACTCAGGAGGTGCCATCGCAGTGGGACATCGCCACGTTCCAGGAGCGCGCGGTGATGCTCATGGCGGGCGAGGCGCTCCTCTTCCTCCTCCTCGGGATCGTCCTCTACAAGCTCGGATGGGCTCGTGCGAAAGCAAGGTTTTCCGGCGCTCAGCCTAACGACCCGCGGATCGACCAGCTCCAAAACTCGGTCGACTCGATCGCCGTCGAGGTCGAGCGCATCTCCGAAGGGCAGCGGTACGTGTCGAAGCTCCTCAACGAGGGCGCCGCGCCAGACGTCGTCGCGACCGGCGGTCAGGAAGAGGCGATTCCAGTGAGGCGCAAGGCGACCTGAGCGCACGAGACGCTTCCTTCATGAGACGTCGCCTTCCGTTTGTCCTCGTCCTCGCCGCGATCGCGTGGGCGATCTCCGCGTTCGTTCGCCCGGAGAAGCGCGCCGGAGTCACGCTGACGTTTCTCGCCAACGAAGGGGTCATGCTTTCGGCGGACGGGAAAAAGGTTCTGATCGACGCGCTTTTTCTGAAGTACGAGCGCGGCTACGCGGTCCCGGCCGACTCCACCCTCGCGGCGCTCCGGGGCGCGCGCCCTCCCTTCGATTCGGTGGACGTCGTCCTCGTCACGCACCGGCACGGCGACCATTTCCACCCCGCGCCGGTCGCCGCGCATCTGCGCGCGAACCCGCGGGCAACGGTCGTGACGTCGCAGCAGGTGATCGACAGCCTGCGCGGCTACACCCCGGCCCGCGCGCTGCCGGCCGGCCGGTTGATATCGAGAACGATGAGGCCGGGCACGAGGCGTCGCGAAGTCATCGCGGAAATCACCGTCGAGCTGCTCGGCCTTCCCCACGGCGGGCATCCTCACGTCCAGCATGTCGGCTACATCGTCGAGCTCGGAGGACGACGCGTGCTCCACGTGGGAGACGCCGACTTCAGCGAAGAGGCGTTCGCTCCGCTCCGGCTCGACACTGCCCGCATCGACGTGGCGCTGCTTCCGTACTGGGCGGTCGTGAACCGGAAAGACCGCCGCGTGATCGAGCGCTGGATTCGCCCACGACAGGTCGTCGCGTTCCATGTCGGCGAACGTAACCCCGGCAGAACCGAGCGCGAGGTGCGCGCGGCAATGCCGGGGGCCGTGACCTTCGTGCGCTCCCTCGAGACGCTCAACCGGTAGATTCGCCCTCTCCCGCTGCCGGCCTAACGAAGATAGGGCAGCGGGCTCACCGGGCAGAACTGCGGTGCCTCGTCGAGGACGTTGCGCAACGGCGGAACGTGCCCGGAGCCCACGATCACCAGCACCTTGTCGGTCCCCGGTCGCAGGACGCGCGTGAGATTGTGCGCCATCCGGATGTTGCGCTCATACCATTTGGCGAGCACCTCCGGGCCCCCATAGTTCTCTCCGTCGCCGGCCGGCAGCAGTGTGCCGAACATGCCAAGCGAGTTGCCCGCGTGGAGCGCCTCGTCGCTGTTCGCCTCGCGGAGGTGCTGCACGATCGTGGTCCCGCGCATGCGCACGCCCTCGGAGTCCGCAAACGCCTGCATCGACCGCATGAGACTGTCCGACGCGCGCTTCAGGTTCGGACGTCTGGCGTGCACGACGCGGACGGAGTCGTTCCCGATCGGCATCGGATGGTCGATCGGATACACCGCGCCGTGCCCGAGCTGCTTCGCCAGCCGGAAGCCCACCTGCACGACTTCATTCCGGCTCGGCGCGAGCGTTCCCGCCTTGAAGCGCTCGTACCGCGCCTGCGTCGAGTCGGCGAAGGACAACGGCCATTCGACGGCGATCTGATCGGGCTCCCAGCGCGCGAGCCGCTGGACGAGATCCTCGAGCTCCCGCTGCCGGTGCGGGGCGAGCACGTCGTCGACGTTCTGCTTGATCGCGTCCTTGCCGGGATTGGCGAAGTGGTACGTGCCGAGGAGCATCACCTGCACTTCGCCGGGTCTGCATGCGGCGGGGAACCCGGTCGGAAGGGCATCCGCGGCCTGGCCCCAGGCGAGGGCCGGCAAGAACAGCAGGGCAAAGACTGAACGAAACATGTTCGAATTCGATTCAGGGATTGGCGCTCGGCGATGCCACGCCAGATACTATGGGGTCCGAATTCACTCCCACGGGGAAGCGAAACTGCGATGAAGACTGCCTGGTACGCAATGATCGTCACCGCCGCCGCGGTGGCGAGCGCCGACGCCCAGACTCCGGCGAGCGGCGACACGATCCGGCTCGAAGTCGGCTCGAAGCACGTCAATGGACGAGTGTACGCCCCACATGCCGCGCGCGTTCGTGTGCGAGTGGGCGAAGGCGAGGGTCAGCTCACCGCCGAGTGGACCAACGAGCTCACGCACGGCGATTCGGCGGGCAGAGCGGTGCATCGCTGGGTCACGAAGGGCACGCGCTACACGGCAACGGGCTCGCCGGTGACGTGGGAGCTCCGGCAGACGTACGATGCGGTGACGCTCGCGCCCTACGCGTACACGGCGACGTCGAGCACCGGTGGCCACACGCAGCTCACGATCGACGGCACGCGCGTACGCGGAACGCGGCGCGCTCCCGGTGATTCCGTCGCGCAGACCATCGACATGACCCTCGACCGTCCGGGATTCATCGCCTCGGCGTCTGACCTCGTTCCGCTCGCGGCCGGTGTCAAGGAAGGCGCGGTGATGACGGCGCCGATGTGGAGCCCCAACATGAAAGCGTCGGAGCTTCGTGTCTTCACCGTGCTCGGCAAGGTCCCGGTGGACGTGGAGGGTACCCGCGTGACGGCGTGGAAAATCAACGAGCACCGGCACGCCGACGGGAAGCTGCTCGCGACCTGGTACATGACCGAGGAATCGCCCTACATGGTCTACGGCGAGGTCGTGCTGCCTAACGGCCAGATCCAGCGGATGACCGAGGTCGCGATACCTGAGTAGGAGCTGAGAGTCAGGGGTCAGAGTCAGGGGTCAGGAGTCAGGAGTCAGGGGTCAGGGATGGAAAGGGGCCGCCGCGCTTCGCGCGTGCGGCCCTCATCAGATGAGCGCGGCAGCTTCGCTGCCGCGC
>JAICOJ010000098.1 GCA_025930755.1 Gemmatimonadaceae bacterium | reverse complement strand
TTCTTCTCGATGTCCGGCTCCGACTTCGTCGAGATGTTCGTCGGGGTCGGTGCCTCACGAGTTCGCGACCTGTTCGAGCAGGGCAAGGCCCACGCGCCATGCATCATCTTCATCGACGAGATCGATGCGGTCGGCCGGCACCGCGGCGCCGGGCTGGGTGGCGGTCACGACGAGCGCGAGCAGACGCTCAACCAGCTGCTGGTCGAGATGGACGGCTTCGAGTCGAACGATGGCGTGATCCTGATCGCCGCGACGAACCGGCCGGACGTGCTCGATCCCGCGCTGCTGCGTCCGGGTCGCTTCGACCGCCAGATCGTGGTCGACGCCCCGGATCTCCGCGGGCGCGAAGGCATTCTCAAGGTGCACCTCCGGAACAAGCCGATCGCCGAGGACGTCGACATCACCGCGCTCGGCCGCGGAACGCCGGGAATGGCGGGTGCGGATCTCGCGAACCTCGTGAACGAAGGCGCGCTGCTCGCGGCACGCCGTGGCCACGACAAGATCTACATGCAGGATCTCGAGGACGCGAAGGACAAGGTGATGCTGGGCGCCGAGCGGAAATCGCTCGTGATGAAGGAGGAGGAGCGCCGGCTCACCGCGTACCACGAGGGCGGTCACGCGATCTGCACGATCAAGGTCAAGGGCAACGATCCGCTGCACAAGGTGACGATCGTGCCGCGCGGTCGCGCGTTAGGCCTCGCGTTCACCCTCCCCGAGGACGATCGGGTGTCGATCACTCGGCAGGAGCTCGAGGCGATGCTCGTGAAGGCGTACGGGGGTCGTGTGGCCGAGGAGCTCGTCTTTGGCCGTGAGCGTGTCACGACCGGCGCGTCGAGCGACATTCAGACCGCGACGGCGATCGCGCGCCGCTACGTCTCCCAGTGGGGGCTGTCCGACGCGATCGGGCCGGTGCTCGTCGGCGACAACGAGCAGGAGCTCTTCCTCGGGCGCGAGATTCAGCATCGCCGCGAGGTCTCGGAGAAGACCGCGCAGCTCGTCGACAGCGAGGTGAAGCGGATCATCACCGAGGCCTACGACCGCGCGAAGGCAGTGCTCACGGAGCACATGGAGCTGCTGCACCGTGTGGCTCGTGCGCTGCTCGAGCGCGAGACGCTCACCGGCGAAGAGGTTCTCTCGCTGGCACGCGGCGAGGACCTGCCGCCGCGCCCAACCGAGGGATCGCTGCCGCCGACCGGGCCGACCGCTCCGGCGGCGGTCACCGAGCCGCGGCGTGCCACGCCCGGGCTCCTGGGAGGCCCGGAGCCGGCGCCGGCGTGAGGGTCGTGAGAGGGTCCTCAGGGTCCTCAGGGTCCTCAGGGTCCTCTCGGACGCCAGCCTTAAGCACCTAGCGCCTCGAGGACCCTGAGGACCCTGAGGACCCTGAAGACCTTGAGGACCCTTCACTGGATCCATGCGCTCGGCGCCATCCCCCTCGAGCGGCCCATCGTGATGGGCATCCTCAACGTGACCCCCGATTCGTTCAGCGACGGGGGTCGCTTTCTTTCGACCGACGACGCCCTGCGCCGCGCGGAAGCACTCGTGGCCGAGGGCGCGGACATCATTGACGTGGGTGGGGAGTCAACGCGACCGCAGGGCGCGACGCCGGTGGGCGCCGCTGAAGAGGGGCGTCGCGTGCTCCCCGTCATCGCCGGCATCGCGCGACGGTTTCCGGAGACGGTCGTCTCCGTGGATACGGTGAAGTCCGACGTCGCCGAACGCGCGCTCGGGGACGGAGCCGCCATCGTCAACGATGTGTCCGCGTTCCGGCTCGACGCGCGTATGCCCGACGTGTGCGCGCGTGCGGGCGCTGGCGTCGTGCTCATGCACTCCCGCGGCGGGGTGAGCGACATGGCTACCTTCGAGCATGCCAGCTACGGCGACGATGTCGTTGGCGAGGTCCTCGGCGAGCTACTGCCGCGAGCGGACGCAGCGGAACGCGCTGGCATTCGGCGAGAGGCGATCGTGCTCGATCCGGGGATCGGCTTTTCGAAGCGCAGCGAGCACTCCCTGGCGGTGCTCGCCGAGCTGCCCCGGGTCGTCGAGGCCGGGTATGCGGTTCTCGTGGGTGTCTCACGGAAGCGCTTCCTTGGCGAGCTGACCGGGGTTCGCGAGCCGGCGGAGCGCGTGCATGGGACGACGGGCGCCAACGTGATGGCGCTGGCCTTCGGCGCGCGTATCTTCCGCGTGCACGATGTCGCGGCGGCGCGGCACGCGCTCGACGTCGCCTGGGCGATTCTTCAGCACGAGCAGAACGGGTGAGCTTTCTCGATCAGTTCCGATTCCTCGATTTCGGGTGGCGTGACGCGATCGGCATCATCGTGGTCGCGTACGTCATCTTCCGCCTGCTGCTGCTCATCCACGGCACGCGCGCGCTCCAGATGCTGCTCGGCATCATCGTGCTCGTACTGGTGTACGCGATGGCGTGGGTGCTCAAGCTCACGATGATCACGTACCTGCTGGGATTCGTGTTCACGTACGGGGCCTTTGCCGCGGTGGTGGTGTTTCAGCCCGAGCTGCGCGCCGCGCTGGCGCACCTCGGTCATTCGCGGTTCACGCGCATCTTTCGGCGGATGGAAGCCGCCGAAGTCGCGGACGAGATCGTGGATGCCGTCGAGCGTCTCTGTCGATCGGGTATCGGGGCGATCCTGGCGATCGAGCGTGAGATGGGGCTGGGGGACTACGTCGGCTCGGGCTCGGCGATGCAGGCGAAGGTATCGGCCGATCTGTTGGCGACGATCTTCACGCCGTATTCGCCGCTGCACGACGGCGCGGTGATCATTCGAGGCGACATGATGATCGGCGCCGGCTGCATTCTGCCCCTTTCGCAGCGCCCGATGAACGATCGCACCCTCGGAACGCGGCACCGCGCGGCGCTGGGGCTGTCCGAGGAGACGGACGCTCTCGTCATCGTCGTGTCGGAGGAGACGTCGATCATCTCGGTGGCGGAGCAGGGGAGGCTGATTCGCAATCTCACTGCGCCGCAGCTGCGTGACGTACTCGCCGGGCGCGCCCCGCGGCCGACGGGAGAGCATCCGGTGCTGGAGCTCCGCGCCTAACGCGTGCTGGCGCGGCAGCGGCTCGCGCCGGCTCTGGCTGGCGCGCTTCTGTTCGTCGTGTACGTGGCGACCGTGGCGCCCACCGTCACGCTCTGGGATGCGGGTGAGTTCATCGCGGCGGTCGAGACGCTCGGGATTCCGCATCCCCCCGGCACACCGCTGTACGTCCTCATCGCGCGCGTGTGGAGTGACCTGCTCGGCTTCCTCCCGCGCGCGCTGGCGACGAACCTCTTCTCGGCGGCGGCGACCGCGACCGGCGCCGCGTTGCTCGCGGCAGTGTTGGTTCGCGGGACGCGTCAGCCGCTCGCCGCGGTAGCGGCGGGGCTGTGCGCGGGTGCGACGGCGACCGTCTGGTCGAACGCGACGGAGACGGAGGTATACGCCGCCTCGCTCGCGCTGTCCCTCGCGATGCTACTGGTGGGCGAGCGTGCTGGCCGCGAGACCGGCGCGAAATGGAGCGTTCTTCTCGCCTACCTCTTCGCGCTGGCGATCCCGCTGCACCTGAGTGCACTCGTGGCGGCGCCGGGCGCCATTCTGCTCGCGTCGATGGACGAGACCCGTCGGGTTCACTGGCGGAGGGCAGTGACGCTCGGGGGCGCCGGAATCATGGCCGCGGGCTCGGGCATGGTGTCGGTGCCACTGATCCTGGTCGGTATGATCGTCACGCTGCTCGGCGTGGTGAGAGCCCCCGCGGTGGGCGCGAGCACCGTGGCCGTGGTCGTGCTCGGACTCTCGGCCGTGCTGGTCCTTCTCGTGCGCTCGGCCCACGATCCGGCGCTCGACGCCGGCAACCCCGAGACATGGTCCGCGCTGCTCGACGTGATCGCGCGCCGCCAGTACGCACCAAGCGGCCTGTGGCCTCGTCAGGCCCCGGTCTGGATTCAGGTGGGCAACCTGGTCCAGTACCTCGACTGGCAGTTCGCGATGGGGCTCGATGCCGCCGTGGGGCCGTCCTGGCTTCGCACGCCGTGGACCGCGTTGTACGCGGCTCTGGGCCTGACGGGCAGTCTGCGGCATGCCCGTGACGACCGCCGGAGCTGGCTGGCGCTCGTGACGATCTTCGCAAGCGCGACGCTGGGGCTCGTGGCGTACATGAACTTCAAGGCGGGCGCATCGTACGCGTGGTCGTTCGTTCCCGAAGCCGATCGCCACGAGGTGCGGGAACGGGACTATTTCTTCGCGCTCGGCTTTTTCGTGTGGGGTGCGTGGGCAGGATACGGTGCCGTTCGCCTCCTGTCCCGCCGGCGCGTGGAGTGGTTAGGCATCGCGATCGCGTGTCTCCCGCTGGTGCTGAACTGGCGGGTGGCCAATCGGCGGCGCGAGCCGGAGGCCTCGCTGGCGTATGTCGCGGCGCGCGCCTGGCTGACTCCTCTGCCAGAGGGCGCGGTCCTGGTCACCGGAGGCGACAACGACTCCTTCCCCCTCTGGTATCTCCAGCTCGTCGAAGGCGCGCGACCGGATGTCGCGGTGGTCACGGCACCGCTCCTTGGCGCGGACTGGTACCGCGCCGAAATCGCGGCGCGATACGGCTTGCTCCCGCCAGAGGCTGTTGCGCTCCGGATGAGCCAAGGTCAGCGCCTGCGCACGCTGGCAAGCCTGACGGCGCGGAACCGGCGACCGCTGGCCGTCTCCGTGTTCGTCGACAGCGCCCGGCGGGCAAACCTGTCCAGCGCATGGGCCTTCGACGGACTCACCTTTCACGCCCGCACGGGATCCCGCGGCGTGACCGCCGACCGCGAACTGGCTGCGCGGGTAAGTAATCTCGTTCCTCCTGGGCTGCTCGAGCGCGACCCGCTGGACACCCCCGACCGCGCCCCGCGCTTCATGGCCCGCACACTGCGTTGTCCCTCGATCATCGCCGGATCGCTCGGGGACAGCGGCGGCGCGGATTCGCTTGATTCGACGTGTAACTTCCGATAGGTTACGGCGTTATGAGCTTTGACCACCTCGTTCGCCGTGTCGCGGAGGTGCGTGAGCGGGTCGCGGCTGCCGTCGCACGGGGTGGTCATGGGCAACGGGTTACGATCGTCGCGGTGACGAAGACGCACGGCCCGGACGCGGTTACTGCCGCATGGGACGCGGGGCTTCGGGACATCGGCGAGAACAAGGTGCAGGAAGCGTTGGCGAAGATGGCCGACATCGCGGTGCCCGTGTCCTGGCACCTGATCGGGCACCTTCAGCGGAACAAGGTCAAGTCGCTGGACCGCTTTGCCCTGTTGCATTCGCTGGATAGCGTGCGTCTCGCTAATGCCGTGTGCGATCACGGGTTGGCCCGAGGGCGTGCGGTGGATGCGCTTGTGCAGGTGAACATCGTCGGTGAAGGAACGAAGGGCGGCTACGCCCCGAGCGACTTGCCGGCGGAGGCGGAGCGACTCGCCGGAAAGCCGGGTGTGCGGGTGTGCGGCGTGATGGTGATGGCGCCGCTGGATGCCGACGAGCCGGTCCTGCGGCGAGTGTTCGCGGGAGCGCGCGATGCACGCGCGCTGTTGGAGAGCGCGGGCCACCCCGCGTTCGAGCTGTCCATGGGGATGTCGAACGATTACGAGATCGCGGTGGAAGAGGGCGCCACCATGATTCGCCTGGGTACCGTCCTGTTTGGAGCGAGACCACGATGATCGACGACTCGTTTCGGCTGACGTCCGTCGACGTCAAGCACCACGATTTCAGGCCGGCGCGCCTGGGCGGCTATGAAAAGAGCAGCGTCGAGGAATTCCGCGATCGCGTGGCGGAGGAGCTCGAGCGCCTTACGAGAGCGAACCAGGAGCTCGACGCCAAGGCGAAGGGCTTCCACGAGCAGCTCCGGGCCTTCCGCGAACGCGACAAGGCATTGAACGACGCCCTCATTTCCGCGCAGCAGCTGCGCGCCGAGATCCGCGAGCAGGCGGAGCGGGAGGCGCAGTTGATTCTGCGCGAGGCGCGCGCGGAAGGCGACCGTCTGCTGGAAGCGGCACGTGGCGAGATCCGGAAGCTGGAGGCCGAGCTCAAGCAGCTGGAAAAATCCCGGCGCGCCTATCTCGGCCAGCTGCGGGCGATCGTCGAGCGTCAGCTCGCCGAGCTCGACGCGACCGACTCGGCCCCCGCGCGTCCGCCGGAGCAGACGCGCGCGGAGAATTACGAGGATCCCCGGGCCGAGAAGAAGACCCCGGCCTGGCTCGATTCACTGATCAAGGAATGACCGTAGCGCGGGACCCTCGAGGCGGGTCGCGCGCGAGCGTCGCGCCGCCCGCCTCGCCGCCGCATCCCGTCGCGTCGCCGGAAACGCCGACGAACGACGCGCTGCACTCGCTGGCGCGGATCATGGTTGCGGCCGCGGCGATTCGCTCCCGATACACGGGCGCGCCCGAGGTGGCGATCATCCTCGGGACGGGGCTGGGAGCTCTGGGACGCGAGATCGACCTCGAGGCTTCGATCGACTATGCGGAGATCCCGGGATTTCCGCTCTCCACGGTTGAATCGCACAGCGGCCGACTGCTGTTCGGCACGCTCGGCGGCAAGTCGGTCGTCGCCATGCAGGGCCGATTTCACCGGTACGAGGGATATTCGCTGCAAGAGGTGTCGTTCCCGGTGCGCGTCCTGCACGCCCTCGGCGCACGGACGCTCATCGTCTCGAACGCGTGCGGCGTGATGAATCCGCTCTGGGACAAGGGCGAGCTCATGCTCATCGCCGACCACATCAACCTGCTCGGCGACAACCCGCTCGTCGGGCCTAACGATGACACGCTGGGTCCCCGGTTCCCCGACATGTCGCAGCCCTACGATCCGGCGCTGCGAGCGATCGCGCGCGAGGTGGCCATCCACGCCAGGATGATCCTGCGCGAGGGGGTGTACGCGGCTGTCACGGGACCGAACCTCGAGACGCGCGCTGAATATCGCATGCTCCGGAACGCCGGCGCGGACGTCGTGGGCATGTCGACGGTCCCCGAGGTCATCGTTGCCGTGCATGCGGGCATGCGCGTGCTCGGGATCTCGATCCTCACCGACCGGTGTCTCCCCGATGCGCTCGAGCCAGCGACCGTGGAGGAGATCATCGCCGTCGCCTCGGGAGCAGAGCCGCATCTCACGACGCTCGTGCGCGGCGTACTGGAGCGCCTGTGACCGCCGTCGATCCTCCGGTGACGCACTATCGGGCGCTCCCGCCCGAGCAGCTCCCGAGCGTGCTCGAGGACGAGATGCTCGCGCGCTGGAGCGAGGAAAACATTCTCGCGCGCACGCTCGAGGCGCGCGAGGGCCGGGAGAACTTCGTGTTCTTCGAGGGACCTCCGACGGCGAACGGGAAACCGGGCATTCACCACGTCTTCTCGCGCACGATCAAGGACCTGTTCTGCCGGTATCGCGTGATGAAGGGCTACCGGGTGCTGCGAAAGGCCGGATGGGACACGCACGGCCTCCCGGTCGAGATCGAGGTCGAGAAGCAGCTCGGCATCAGCGGCAAGCAGCAGATCGAGGAGATCGGCGTCGAGCGGTTCAACCAGCTCTGCCGCGAGAGCGTGTGGAGGTATCGCGCCGACTGGGAGCGCCTGAGCGCGCGCATCGGATACTGGCTCGACTACGAGAGCCCCTATGTCACGTATACGAACGAGTACGTGGAGAGCGTGTGGTGGGCCCTCGCGACGCTCCACGCCCAGGACCTGCTCTACCGCGGCCACAAGATTCTCCCGTACTGCCCGCGGTGCGGAACGGCGCTGTCGTCACACGAAGTGGCGCAGGGCTATGAGGATGTACGCGATCCCAGCGTGTATCTCGGGCTGGAGTTGATTGCGGACGGCGGATTGCGGATTGCCGGTAATCAGCAATCCGTTGTCCGCCATCCGCAATCTGCCCCTCGTCGCGTCCTCGTCTGGACGACGACCCCCTGGACCCTCGTCTCCAACGTCGCGCTCGCGGTGCACCCTGAGCTCACGTACGTGGAGCTCGTGAGGCGGGACCGGGAGGACGAGGGGACGATCATTCTCGCCGAGGCGCGCGCGGCGGCGGTGTTGGGCGACGACTGGATAGAGCGATGGCGCATCGTGGAGCGAATGCAGGGGGCGGCGCTCGAGGGGCTGCGCTACCGCCGTCCACTCGACTGGGTGCCCTTCAGCGAGGGAGCGCACGAGGTCATTGTCACCGAGTCGTTCGTTTCGGCAGAGGACGGCAGCGGCATCGTGCACATGGCCCCGGCGTTCGGCGCCGACGATTACGCAGCGGGCCGCCGACACGGCCTCGCGTTCCTTCAGCCGGTGGACGCGCGCGGGGAGTTCCCGGCGGATATGCCCGTGATCGGCGGGAAGTTCGTGAAGGAGGCGGACGCGCTGATCATCGAGGAGCTTCGCCGGCGCGGCTCCCTCTGGAAGGCGGGAACGATCGAGCACTCCTACCCGCACTGCTGGCGCTGCGGCACGCCACTGCTCTACTACGCACGCGAGTCATGGTTCGTGCGGACGACGGCGTATCGCGACCGCATGCTGGCGCGAAACGCTCGCGTGAACTGGAATCCTCCCGAGACGGGCCAGAAGCGGTTCGGGGAGTGGCTCACCAACAACATCGATTGGGCGCTTTCGCGCGACCGCTACTGGGGGACGCCCCTGCCGATCTGGGTGTGCGATCGCGACGGGCAGCACACGGAAGCGATCGGGTCGTACGCCCGGCTTTCTGAGCGGTTAGGCAAGCCGCTGTCGTCCGACTTCGATCCCCACAAGCCGTTCATCGACCGCTACGAGTGGCCCTGCGAGCGCTGCGATGGGACGATGCGGCGGGTCCCGGAGGTGATCGACACATGGTTCGACTCCGGCTCGATGTCCTTTGCCCAGTGGCACTACCCGTTCGAGAACACGGATGTGCTCCCCTCGCAGTTCCCGGCGGACTTCATCGCGGAAGGCGTGGACCAGACGCGCGGGTGGTTCTACTCACTCCTGGCGATCGCGACCGGTCTGGGCAGCGCGCTGCCTAACAACCAGGAGCCGGGAGCCGGGGGGCAGGGGTCAGGGGGTCGCCAGCCATTTGATACGGCGCCGTATCGCGCCGTGGTGGTCAACGACCTCGTCCTCGACGCCGAGGGGCTCAAGATGTCGAAGAGCCGCGGCAACATCGTGGACCCGTGGGACGTCATTCCGCGATACGGCGCGGATGCCGTGCGCCTCTTCCTCGTGGCGTCGAGCCAGGTGTGGCTCCCGCGGAAGTTCGATGAAGCGGGCATCCGCGAGCTGGCGGGACGCTTCCTCCTCACCTTCAAGAACGTGTACAGCGGCATCTTCGCGCAGTACGCGACTTTCGGATGGTCGCCGAGCGAGTCCGACCCGCCGCTGGGGGAGCGTCCGCTGATCGACCGGTGGGTGCTATCGCGCCTGACGACGGTCGAGCGCCGCGCCGATGCGCAGCTCGCGGCCTACGACGCGACGCTCTCGGCGCGCACGGTGATGGATTTCCTGGTCGACGACGTCTCGAACTGGTACGTCCGCCTCAACCGCCCCCGGTTCTACGACGTCGACACGCCCGACAGCCGGGCGGCCTTCGCGACCCTGCACGAAGTGCTCGTCGTCACCTGCCGGCTGCTCGCGCCCTTCGCGCCCTTCGCAACCGACTGGATGCATCGCGAGCTCACCGGAGCCACGGTGCACACGGCGCCGTACACGCGCCAGGACGAGGGCGGCGACACGCGGAACGTGCACGCCGTGCCCGATCTCGAGCGGGCGATGACGCAGCTGAGAACGCTGGCCACGCTCGCCCGGGCCGCCCGGGAAGAAGCGGACGTGAAGGTGCGCCAACCGCTCACCCGGATGGTCTGCGTCGTTCCGCAGGGCGCGTCACCCACCCTCCACGAGATGGTGCCGCTGCTCGCGGCCGAGCTCAACGTCAAGCATGTGGAGTTTGCCGAGACCGGGGACGCGCTGGTGCGGCTGGAGGCGAAGCCGAATTTCCGGTCGCTGGGCAAGCGGTTCGGGAAGGCCACGCCCCTGGCCGCCCAGGCGGTGGCCGCGTTGACCAACGACGCCCTGATGGCCTTCGAGCGGGGCGAGCCGGTCGCGATCTCGGTGAACGGTGAATCGCATCAGCTGACGCCCGAAGACCTGACCGTGGTGCGGCGAGCGTCTGGAAACCTGGTAGTGAAAGAGGCGGCCGGCTTCTTCGCGGCGATCGACCCGACCGTCACCCCGACGCTTCGGCGTGAAGGCTTTGCCAGGGAGCTGGTGAGCAAGATCCAGCGGACACGGAAGGAGGCTCGTTTCGCCGTGAGCGACCGGATCGTCGTGTACGTCGCGGGCGATCCGGAGCTGGAGGCCACCGCACGCGAGTTCACCGACTATATTTCCGGCGAGGTTCTGGCCCGCGAATTGAGTGTGGGCGAGACCTTCCCGACTACCGTCAACGTGACGCAGTCGCTGGAGCTCGATGGGCTCCATGTGCGCGTCGCCCTGAAAAGAGTGAGCTAGATGGCGTCTTCAGCGAGCGCGAAGAAGTCCAAACCGATGAGCAAGAAAATGCTGACGCACTTCGAGAAGCGGTTGCTCGAGGAGCGGAAGCGCGTGCTCAAGGAGCTTGGCAACTACAGCGAGGCGTTCAATGCGACGCCGCAGTCGGCCGACGGCGACCTGAGCTCCTATTCGTTCCACATGGCCGATCAGGGCACCGATGCGATGGAGCGCGAGAAGGCATTCCTCTTCGCCTCCCAGGAAGGACGCTTCCTCTGGCACATCGACGAAGCGCTCCGGCGGCTGTACCGGTCGCCCGAGACGTTCGGCAAGTGTCAGCAGTGCGGCGAGGACATCGATTTCGACCGACTCGACGCGCTGCCCCACGCGCGGCTCTGCATCAAGGACAAGCAGCGCGAGGAAGATGGGAAGAAGCAGTCCTAAGGCCTCGCGCTTCTGGCCGCTGCTCCTCGTCGTACTCGCGCTCGATGTCACCACCAAGTCGCTCGCCGTTGAGCACCTCGTTCCGGAATACGTTCCGCACGAGGTGCTGGGTGACTGGGTGCAGCTGACGCTCGCGTACAACCCCGGGGCGTCGTTCGGCATCGAGGTCGGGCCGTACTCGCGCGTCGTCTTCATTACGCTCGCCGCGCTCGCCGTCGTCATCCTCGGCCAGCTCTATCGCGCCACGGCGCCGGGTGATCGCGCGCGCGCCGCGGCGCTGGGACTCGTCACGGCCGGCGCGCTCGGCAACATGCTGGATCGCATCAAGTCCGGGCGCGGTGTCGTGGATTTCATCGATCTCGGCGTCGGCAGCGCGCGCTTCTACACGTTCAACGTCGCCGACGTGGCGATCACGCTCGGGGCGGTGCTCCTCGCCTGGATCCTCTGGCAGGAAGACCGGAAGCAATCGCTCGCGACTCCGATCGTCGGCGAATCCCAGAGCGTCTCCTGATGAGCGCGCGCAGCCGGCGGGCGCTGTTCTGGGGGCTGATCGTGACCCTCATCGTGCTCGATGTGGTGACGAAGGCCTGGGCCGAAGGGGCGCTGGCGCCGCGCGGCATTCCGCGCGAAGTCGTCGGCGACTGGCTTCGCTTCACCCTGGTGTACAATACGGGCGCCGCCTTCGGAATTTCGTTAGGCCCGTATTCGCGTTGGCTCTTTCTCGCGCTCGCGATCGTCGCGCTGGTGATTCTGGGGCGACTCTATCGGCAGACGCCCGACCATGACCGCTTTCGCATCGCCTCCATCGGACTGGTGTGCGCCGGCGCGATCGGTAACGTCATCGACCGGATTCGGCATCCCATGGGCGTCGTCGACTTCATCGATGTCGGCATTGGCATGCACCGGTGGCCGACCTTCAACGTGGCCGACATGGCGGTGAGCATCGGCGCGTTCATGCTCGCGTGGTCGCTGTGGGCCGAAGATCGCGCGCGGGCGCGCGCCGCCGCGGCCAGCGTACCGACCTCGGTCGAGCGAGCGTAGAATCACCGGGCGTCTCCCCACCGTGTCGTGGCAGGGCCCCACCGGGAACTGCTGAATGACACACGAATAGCACGAATGACACGAATACGGCGATGAAGTTGAGCATTCTCACGCGGTATTCGCGTGATTCGTGTCGTCATTCCTGTCATTCGGCGGTTCCCGCTCGTGGGCCTCGGCGGTCGAGCCCATGACCAGTGGACCGGCGCCGGGCCTGCACCAATGGGTCCTCGAGGAATCCGGCGGTCAGCGTCTCGACCTGCTCGTCGCCTCACGGCTGGACTTCTCCCGTACCGGGGCCGCCACGCTCATTGCGACTGGGCGCGTCACCGTCAACGGGCGACGCGAGAAGGCGTCGTATCGACCGGCCACCGGCGACCGGATCGCGGTCGATATTCCGCCGCCCGCCGACCGCCCGGTTATCGCCGAGGAGATCCCCCTCGCCGTGGTATGGGAGGACGAGCACGCGCTCGTCGTCGACAAGCCGGCAGGAATGGTCGTGCATCCAGCCCCAGGGAACTGGACGGGCACCCTCGTCAATGCACTCAAGGGGCGGGGCCAGTCGCTCTCGAATGAGGGCGGGACGGGTCGCGAGGGCATCCTGCACCGTCTCGACAAGGAGACGTCGGGCCTCCTCCTCGTGGCGAAGACCGATCGCGCCCACCGGTGGCTTGGCGCGGCGCTCGCCGCCCGGCGGATCAAGCGCCGCTACGCCGCGGTCTCATGGGGACATCTCATCTCCGACCGGGTCACTGTCGAGAAACCGATCGCCCGGGATCCGCGAGACCGAAAGCGGATGGCGATCGTCAATACGGGGAAGGCCGCAAAGACCGATTTCGTCCGGCTGGCCCGATTCGACTCGGCGGATTTGCTGCGAGCGCACTTGCACACGGGGCGCACGCATCAGATTCGCGTGCATCTCGCGTCGATCGGGCATCCCGTGCTGGGAGATGATACCTACGGCGGAGGAGGCGGTCGGCGGTTGGTCGCACTCCCGCCGAAGCGTCATTTCCTGCACGCCGCGTGGCTGATCTTCCCGCACCCGGAAACGGGCGAAACGGTCGAGTTGCGGTCTCCGCTTCCCGCTGACCTCCGCAAGGCGCTCGATGCGGTGGCCGGCGAGCCGCTGGAGTACCCCGACCCGCTCGACCACTTTGGCTTCTACCGCACCAACCTTTGATGTCCCCGTTCGCCGCCTGGTGCTCTTTCGCCTCGGCGACCGGCTGTACGGCATCGATCTCGACGCGGTGCGTGAGATCCTGCCCGTGCGGCGCGCCACGCGTGTCCCCGGCGCTCCGGCCTACGTCGCCGGACTGATCAACGTCCGCGGTACGATCGTCACCGTTCTCGACCTGGGCGCGCGCCTGGACGGGAACAGCTCGCTCGCATCCGACGGCTCCGTGATCCTCATCGAGCATCGTCAAAAGCTCGTCGGCATCGCGGTCGCGGAAGTCAACGACGTCATGATGCTTCCCGCCGAATCGATCGAGCACGCGACCGAGCGCGATGGCGACGATGCATCGATCGTCGGCTTGGGACGAATGGACGACAAAGTCGTCATTATCCTCGACATCCACTCCATCATCAAGCACGTCCTGCTCTAGCGGAGGAAACGGTGAGTCACACGGTGCTGATCTGCGATGACGCCATCTTCATGCGCACGATGATCGGCGACATCCTGCAGCAGTCCGGCTTCGAGATCGTCGGGGAGGCTGAGACGGGCGTTCAGGCCGTCGAGAAGTACAAGCAGCTGCGACCCGATCTCGTAACGATGGACATCGTGATGCCGGACATGGGCGGGATCGATGCGGTGCG
>JAICOJ010000102.1 GCA_025930755.1 Gemmatimonadaceae bacterium | reverse complement strand
GTCGAGGTGCTGGCGGGAGTGATGCATCCGGGGCTGTTCGGGACGCCCGCCGCGGATCGGGCCACGCTGATCCGTCGCGCGGCGGCCTGACACCATAACCACGGAGGCACGGAGGCACAGAGGAAACCCGCACTGCTGGAGCTCCAGCAGCGCGGGTTTCCTCTGTGCCTCCGTGCCTCCGTGGTTATGCACTCCGGTCGAGCTATCCAACCTCTCTCGCAAAATCAATAAACCCCTTCTCTTCATCCGCCCCCAGCAGGGTCACCGAAATCCGCGCCCCCTTCTCGAGTCCTCGAAAGCCCCGCACCAGCCGTCCTTCGATCCCCGCCTCTCCCACCGTGCGGACCCAGACCGCCTTCGCCGTCACCCCGGTGACCTCGACCTCAAATTGCTCCCCGATCCGACCTACGAGCCGGCGCGCCGCCTCTCGCTTTCGCTCCAGACGCTCGCGCTTTCGCGGCTCCACACCTGCCGTGTATTCGAAGTCAATGAACCCCAGCGCCGTGTTGACGCCCGCGAGTGTCACGGACACGCGCTTGCCGGTCGCGCTCGCCAACGCCTTGTAGCCAGCCACGACCTTGCCTTCGATGGGCGTCCCATCGGGGAGCTTCTCATCGAGCCGGACCCATACGCCATGCTCGGACACGCCGGACACCACGCCATCGAACCGCTCACCGATCCGGGTGCGCACGGCGTCCGCCGCGTGACGCTTGCGACGCTGCCGCTCGATCTTGCGGGGCAGCTCGCTCGCGCTGGTCTCCGAATCGAAATCGATGAACCCGCGCCGCACATCGACCCGGGCCAGGCGCACGCGGATCGTATCGCCGACGTCGGCGGCTCCTCCGCCCGTGAGCCGGCCTTCGACCGGTGGCGACAGCAGACGCACCCACACGCCACCCGACGTCCTGCCGGTGACCGTCGCGACGAACGATTCGCCGACGCGGTCACGAATGAAATGCGCGGCGATCCGCTTTCGCATGGCGCGCTCGACCTTCTTCGCTTCCCGCTCGCGCTCCGTGCATCGCTGCGCGATCTCGTGCAGCTCCTCCTCGCGGTACGGCAGGTCGGCGCGCCGCTCGGTGGCCTTGAGCAACCGCTGCGTCACGAGATCGACGAAGCGCCGATTCGGCGCCGTCGAGTGGACGTAGTCGGCGACGCCCAGTCCGAAGTGACCGCTCTCGCGCCGGTCGCCTAACCGGCGCTCGAGCACGTACTCGCCGGGCCCGAGCAGCTTCACGACCGTGAGTGAAAGATCGGCGAAGTGCGCGGGGTCGGCGGCGCGGCGGCGGGCGAGAAAGGTCCCGAGTGCTCCGCTGTCCGGCGTCGCGGGCAGCGTCTCGCCGAGATCGGCTGCGAGCTCCACGAGGCGATCCCACCGTTGCGGCTGCCGCACGACACGCCGGATGGACGCGGAGCCGCGCTCGAGCAGGATCATTGCGACCGCGCGGTTCGCCGCGATCATGAAATCCTCGATCAGCTCTCGGGCAGGGTTGCGTCTCGGCACCGCGAGATCGACCACGCGTCCGCCGACGACGACCGCCTGCGGCTCCGACGACTCGATGTTGATCGCGCCCGTCGATCGACGCAGTTCCCGCAGGCGGCCCGCGCACGCGTGCTGCAGCTCGAGCTGGGCGGTGAGCGCGGCATTCCTCGCCAGCGCGGACGGCGTGGGACCCTCACCCGCCAGCCACGCGCCGACACTCTCGTAGTCCAGCTTCGCGGTGTTGCGCACCAGCGCTCGATAGGCATCGGACGATGTGATCGTTCCGTCCGCCGCGATCCGCATGTCGATGACGATCGCGTTGCGGTCCTCCCCCTCGTTGAGCGAGGTGAGATCCGTCGAGAGTGCGGCCGGGAGCATGTGAAAGACGCACACCCCCGTGTACACCGAGGTGGTATTCGTGGCCGCGTGCTCGTCGGTTGCCGTTCCACGCTCGACGAGCGCATCGACATCGGCGATGCCGACCATCAGTCGAATCGCTCCATCGGAAAGCGATTCGGCGACCTCGATCTGATCGAGGTCACGCGACGTTCGGTTGTCCACCGATGACCAGAGCATCGCGCGCAGATCGCGCCGCCCGTGCTCCACCCTCGGCGGCGATGCCCGCTCGAGTTGCTTGATTTCACGATGTGCTTCCGGCGGATAGTCGGGCTCGAAGCCGTGCTCGATCATTTCCGCGACGGCCAATCGTGCCAAATCGACCGTCGTGGCACGCGGCGTCGCACGCTCCTCGGGCACATCCATTGCTCTGTCAGCGGTTCCCAAATGGCTTCACCGAATCAGGAGGACACATGGCTGACGACACGACTCGCAAGAGCGGTGCACAGAACGAGATCGAGGGCGGGCTCAAGGAAGTCGGGGGCAAGGTTCGCGGCAAGTTCGGCGACGTGACCGACGACCGCAGCGAGCAGCTCAAGGGCAAGAAGGACGAGATCAAGGGCAAGGCCCAGAAGAACCTGGGCAAGGCGCAGGGAGAGGTCGAAGACCTCGACAAGTCCCTGTAACGCATTGGCGGCGGGGGGATTATGCCGATGCATAGTCCCTCCGCCGTGCTCTTGACGTAGGGAGCCGGCGGCTGCATCAACAGCGGCCCGCCACTTACATCCATGCTCCCAGAATCATCAGTCACCTTCCTGAAGCGACTCCTCGATTCCCCTGGCCCTTCGGGGTTCGAGTCGATTCCCGCGCGCGTATGGCGCGAAGAGGCGAAGACCTTCGCCACCGAGGTTCGCGGCGACGTCGCCGGTAACAGCCTCGCCGAGATCAATCCGAAGGGCTCACCGACGATCATGCTCGATGGGCACATCGACGAGATCGGGCTGATCGTTCAGTACATCGACGACGAGGGCTTCGCGCACGTTGGCCCCATCGGCGGCTGGGACCCGCAAGTGCTCGTGGGCCAACGCATCCGCTTCCTCGGACGCGACGGCGATGTGTTCGGCGTCATCGGCAAGAAGCCGATCCACCTGATGAAGAACGACGACCGCGAGAAGGCGTCGAAGATGTCCGACCTCTGGGTCGATATCGGGGCGGCGAACAAGTCGGAAGCGGAAGAGCGCCTTCAGGTCGGCGACCCGGGGGTCATCGACTCGCGCGCAATGGACTTCCCGAACAAGCGCCTGGTGTCCCGCTCCATCGACGATCGCATCGGCGCCTTCACCGCCCTCGAGGCGCTGCGCCGCTACGCGAAGAATCCCGGCAAGGCGCGCGTCGTGGCGGTCGCGACGACGCAAGAGGAGATTGCATGGCATGGGGGCGGCGCGCTCATCTGCGCGGCCTGCCTCAACCCGAAGATGGCGATCGTCATCGACGTCACCCATGCCAGCGACTCACCCGGCATGGAGAAGAAGGAGCTCGGCGACCACAAGCTCGGCTCCGGCCCCGTGCTCACCCGGGGGGCGCTGATCAATCCGGTCGTCTTCAATCTCCTCCGCACCGCCGCCGAGAAGAAGAAGATCCCCTTCACGATCAACGCGGCCGGCCGCGACACGAGCACGAACGCCGACGCAATCCACATCGCGCGCGAGGGTGTCGCGACGGCGCTGGTCTCGATCCCGAACCGCTACATGCACTCGCCGAACGAGATGGTGTCCCTGGAGGATGTCGAGCGGACGGCGGAGCTGATTGCCGAGGTGTGTCGAGAGATCGGGGACAAGACGGACTTTACGGCGCGGTGAAGAGGAACGAGGAACGAGGAAGAGGCTATCGGGCCCTCGCGGTGGAGCCACGAAGGCCACTTCCTCGTTCCTCGTTCCTCGTTCTACTCAGCTTCCCCCTTACCCGCGCGTACCGCCCAGAACACCGCTTCCCGCACATCCTTCTCCTTGTCGTGGAGCAGGTTCTGGAGTGCGCCCATCGCGGCGGGGGTGCGCGCCTCGCCTAACGCGCGCACGGCGGCGACGCGGAACGCCGTCGCCTTCTTCTTGAAGAGTCCGGTCGCCGGCTGAGCGGCCTTCGTCAGGAATCGGATCGCGTCGCCGGTCGCGATCTTGCCCAGCGACGACAGACACGCGTGCTGCACCTCGGCGACCTCTTCGCGCTCCAGGTGCTTGATCAGCGCATTCGCTGCCGCGGGTGTCTTCGAGGCGCTGAGCGCGGCCGCGGCTCGCACCCGCACGCCCGGCGCTCCATCCTCGAGCGAGGTGGCAAGCCCCTTCACGGCGCCCGTGCCCGTCATCTTCGAGAGCGCGGACACCGCCGCCTTCCGCACGCGGTCATCGTCGTGCTGCAGCAGCTCCGACAGCCTGGGCTCGGCGTCGTTCGCCGACATCTCGCCGAGGAGATCCGCCGCGTTGCGCACGACGTACCAGCGCGAGTCGCCGAGCATGTGGATGAGCACCTGGATGCCGGCGTTCAGCTTGCGCACTGAATCGAAGTACACACGGCGCTCGGCCAACGATTGTGCAGCGTTGAGCTGCTCGATCAGCGCCTCGGCGCCCTCGTCGCCAGTGCGGGCGAAGATCGCGAAAAGCTCCTCGTACATTTCGCGTTGGGAGGCGAGCAGCGGTGCGATCACGGCCAGCATCGGCTTCTTGGCCAGGCGGCGCACCGCCATCCCGTACGCGCGTCGCAGGTTGGGATCGCTGGCGGCTGTCTCACGCTTGACGATGCCCGCGAGTGCGACCGCCAGCGTCTCCGAATCGCCTTCGCGAAAGGCCGACTCGGCGGCGCCCGAAACGCCGTCGAGAAGCTTCGTCGTCTCGTTCACGCTGGTCGTCGCGTCGAGCTGCGTGAACCCAGTCGCGATCGATCCACGGGAGGTGTCGGGCGGCGCGAACTGGGAGAGATAGCTGTCGGTGATCCCGCGCATGACGCCCATCTCGACCGAGGGGCGGCGCGCCGGTGCCGCCGGCACCGCTGGCGGCGCGGAGCCCTGCGCAACGATCTCGACGTCGCCCGTGTTGCGACTGCCCCCGTTGGTGGCCGCCTTGCCTACCTGGCTCGGCACGTCCGAGCCGTGCGTCGGCATCGAGACCGTCGCGACGCGCGGCAGCGGCGCGTTCCCGGAGAGGGTCACCCGGACGGTCTTCGCGCCAAGCGCAGCGAGCTTGTCGGCGACGTTGCGTCCGCCGTCGCCCGGAACGGGCTCGGTCGCGAGGGTCCGGGCGATACCGAGCAGGTCCGCGGCGGTGGCCTCCTTCTCAGCGACGAGCTCGCTGATCGCGTGACCGATGAGCTGCGCGCCAAGATCTTCTGCCCCTTCGAGTTGCGGGGGCAGCAACGCTCCGTTCGCCACGACCTGCCAGTCCCGAATGGCCAGCGTGACCTCGCCCTCTTTCGCCATCGCGACGAGGAGGCGGAGGGCCGCCTTCTGGCTCGCGATGTTCTTGGGCTCGTGCAGCAGAAGATGCACGAGTCGCGCGAAATGTCGGGCGAAGGTCGTCGAGTGATTCATGAGGTGGTGAAACGGCCGGCGTCGGCCGGAGGAGTGCAGAGGCGGATACCGCCCTAGCTGTTACCTGCACTACGGATGACGCGCGAGGCGGCACGGCCGTTACGCAGCAGGACGGCATGGTCACAGACCCGGCGGGCGAACGCCAGATCGTGCGTGATGACCATGGCACAGCCGCGCGTGCGCTGACGTGCGATGGCGGCCGCGATCCGTCGCTTCCCCTCCTCGTCCTGCCCGGCCGTCGGCTCATCGAGGATGAGCACCGGAGGCTCCGACGCCATGGCCGCCGCGATGGCGACGAGACGCTGCGTCTGCGGCGCGAGGTCGCCGGGATGGACGCTCTCGAGGCCCGCAAGGTCGACCGCGGCGAGTGCCTCACGGGCACGGTCCTGTGCCTGACGATGCGAGGCGCCGAGCGCACGGGGGCCGAATGCGACCTCGTCGAGGACCGTACGCGCGAAGAGCTGGCGCGAGGGATCCTGAAAGACGAGGCCCACATGACGCGCCCGGTGGTGGACCGGAAGCCTATCGAGGGATCGATCGCCCACGCGGATCGACCCCTCGCGAACGGGAGCGAGACCCATGATCGCGCGAGCGAGCGTCGTCTTCCCGGCTCCGTTGTCTCCGAGGATTGCCGTCGCAGAGCCGCGTGCCACCTGCAGCGTTAGGCCATCGAGAACGATGCGGTCGTCGTACGAGGCGACGATCTGACGCGCCTCGAACAGCGGCTCGGCGGGTGTGTCGTTCACGGAGGCGGTGGCGTCCTGCGCCATCGTGAGAACCTCGGGGGGAGCGCCAGTGGCGCGGAGCCCGCCGTCGCCGAGCACGAGCACCCGCGTGGCGAGCGACATGAGCAGCTCGATGTCCTGCGAGACGAGCAGGACGCTCGTGCCAGTGGAGGCGAGGATGCGGAGGCGCTCACCGAAACGCTGAGTCGCCTCGGGATCGAGCTGCGCGGTTGGCTCGTCGAGCACGAGCAGCGGGGCTTCGAGCGCGAGCGCGCAGGCCAGCGCAACGCGCTGCCGCTCGCCACCCGAGAGCTCGTCAGGCGGTCGGTGTGCGAGGTGGGTCGCGTCAGCGGCAGCGAGTGCTCGATCGACGCGGTGACGAACGGTCTCGCGCGGAATGGCGAGATTCTCCGGCCCGACCGCGACTTCCTCCTCGACGGTGCCTCCGAGTCCCGTGAGCTGCGCCAGGGGGTCGTCGAACACGTAGCCGGCCAGTGGGGGGGCAAGGCTGGCGTGATGAATCTTCCCTTCGATGCGCGCTGGCACCGCGTGACCAAGCAACCCCGCGCAGGCCAGAGCGAGCGTCGTCTTCCCCGATCCGACCGGTCCGGTGACTCCGACAATCTCTCCGGGCTTTATCTCGAGCCGCACGTCCCGTAACACGACGCGATCGCCGTAGGACACGCCCGCCAGCTCGACGGCCAGGACGGGCGTCACCGGACCAGTCCCCAGACGATCAGGACAACGGTGAGACCCCACATCACCGTGCGCACGGTGCGCTCGCCGTTCGAGTCGGCGACCTCGGTGAGCGATGTTCTCGCGCCGCGCGCGTCGAACGCTCGCGCATCGAGCGCGAGAGCGCGCCGCTCCGCCTCGGTGACGAGGGAGACCATCAATGGCCCCGCCAGTGCCAGCGTGGCGCGCAGGCGTGCGACCGGACCACCACCGACGGCCAGCCCGCGAGATCGCTGCGCGTCGAGCACCTCGCGCGCGCGACGCCGAGCCTCGGGAACGGCAGCGAGCGATGCCGCGAGCAGGTACTGAGACCACGCCGGCAGTCCGCGCCGCGCGAGGGCACGAACCAGGCGTTGGGGGGGCGTCGTCATCACGACCCACCCGAGCGCAGCCACCGCGGCGCCCAGGCGCAGCGAGATCCAGGCCGCGGGGACGAGCGCGCCAGGCGCCACGTCGAAGCCCCCGACCCGGACCACCTCACCTTCCGGGGCGACGATCGCGTTCATGACGGCGAGGAAGATCCACGTCGGGATCGATACCGCGGCAGCGAGGATGATGACCCGTCGCGCGACGCCGGCCATCGCCGCGAGTGACACCGCCAGCGCGAGCGCGGCGAGCGGCCCTGACGGCGCTGGAACGACGTAGGTCCCGACGACGAGCAGCACGGCGAGCGCGAGCGCCGTGAGGGGGTTGATGCCGCCGAGTCGTGCGATCACGCAGCCGGATGCGGGAGGCCGAAGCGCGCGCCGAGACGCCGCGGCAGTCTCGCCAGTACCGCGGCGACGATGACGCAGGAGAGCACCTTGTCGAGCACGTCCACGCTCATGCTGGAAATCAATGCGGCAGACCCGAGCGGGAGGTCGAGCGAGCGAAGAATGATCGTGAGGATTCCCGTGCCCCCGGCCGTCACGCCACCGAACAGCGCCAGCACGATCGGCACGGATGCCGCTCCGGCGAGCAGCCCGATCATTATCCCGGCCGCAATGGCACGTGGCACGGTGCGAAACGCGCCCACTCGTGAGGCGACCCCCGCGCTCGCACCGATCACCGCCGTCACCGGGATGAACGCGATGAACGTCGGGCTCGAGAGCATGCCCAGCACCAGATTCGATGTCACTCCGGTGAGGATGCCCGCCAGCGGTCCGGCGAGCGCGGCGACGAGCACCGTTCCGATCGAGTCGAGGTAGACCGGAAGCTTCAATGCAGCCACGATCGCGCCGATGGCGAGATTGAGGGCGACGGCGCGGGGGATCAGGGCGAGGGCGATCGTGGACACGTAGTTCTTGGCGAGGGGCGTGACCCGCGCATAAGATATGGAGGACCCCGCACCCTCCAACACACCTTACGCATGTTTCGGCCAGCACTTTCGCTCGCCCTTTCGCTGCTTGCGCTCGGCGCCTGCCAGCCCTCTCCGCCGACGACGACGGCCACCCGTGACGCCCGCGTCGCTCCCGATACGATGGCGATCCGGCGCGATGTCGAGCACCTGGCGAGCGCGGCGCTCGAAGGGCGCGGCACCGGCACCGTCGGCAACGACAGCGCAGCGGCCTACATCGCTCGTCGGTTCGAATCCCTTCGTCTGGCGACCCTCCCCAACGGCTGCCAGGGGTCGGACGCCGCGCTGCACGCGCGATGCGAGCGGAAATACTTCCAACCCTTCGTCGCGCGCTCGGCGGCGGCGGCACATGCGGGGTTGCCCTCGGAGCTGCCCTCGCAGAACGTCATCGCGCTCCTGCGTGGGAGCGACCCCGCGCTCGCCAACGAATACGTCGTCATCGGCGCGCATTTCGACCACCTTGGCCGCTCCGGCGCGAGCGCCCTCGACCCCGATTCCGCGGAGGCGGTTCGCAATGGCGCGGATGACAACGCGTCGGGCACAGCGGCGGTGATGGAGCTGGCGCGGCTCCTTTCGCGTCACGCGCCGCGACGCTCGGTCATCTTCGTCACGTTCAGCGGCGAGGAGCTCGGTCTGCTTGGCTCGCAGCGGTTCGTCGATCGATCGCCCGTGCCGATCGATCGCGTGGTCGCGATGCTCAACTTCGACATGGTGGGTCGGCTTCGAAACGACCGGGTGATCGTGTACGGCGTAGAGACCGCGACGGAGATGCGCGCGCTCGTGGACAGCGCGGCGTCCGGGACGGGCCTGGAGGTGCGTGGCGTCGGCGATGGCTACGGACCGTCGGACCATTCGTCGTTTTACGCGCGCGGCATTCCGGTGCTGCACTTCTTCACGGATTTGCACGAGGACTACCACCGCGCCACCGACGATGCGGAGAAGGTGAGTGCCGCGGGCGTCGGGCGGGTCGTGGGACTCGCGGAGCGCGTCGTCCGTGCGGTCGCGGACCGGGATGAGCGCCTGACGCTCGTGCGCGTCAGCCGCCCGGCGCCGGTGGCGGGCCCGGGACGCGGGCGCGAGGTCTACCTCGGCTCGATCCCGGACATGAGCGCTCCGGAGACTCCCGGCGTACGCCTCACCGGCGTGCGTGCCGACAGTCCCGCCGACAAGGCAGGGCTCAAGGCGGGCGACATCATCGTCGAGTTCGACGGCAAGACGGTGAAGGACCTCTACGGGTACACCGAGGCGCTCCAGGCGCGGAAGCCGGGCGATACGGTGACGATCGTCGTGCTGCGGGAGGGCGCGCGCGTCCAGCTGACGGCGACGTTAGGCAGGAGGGGTGGATGACGCGTTGGTGGTGCGCGCTGGTCTTCGTCGCAGTTAGCACCGGGCTGAGCGCCCAGGAGATTCGCCGTCCCAGGCTGGCCGCGAAGGCCGACACCAACGATTGGGAGGCGTATTACGAATTCGGCGTCCAGAATCTCCAGCGGTTTCCGAGCCGGGCGTACGACGCCTTCCATTGGGCAGCGCGTCTCGCCCCGTGGAGCGGGGATCCTCTCTATGCGCAGTGGGTGGCATTTCACCTTCGCGACGTTCCGCGATTCGCGCGCTATCTCGACGACGACCAGAAGGTCCTGGCGGCGCGAGATGTCCGGGCCGCCGATTCGACGGTGAGTCGCGCCTTCCTGCGAAATCCGTTCGTGCATCGCGGGATGGAGATGGCGCTCTACGATGCACTTCCCGGCCGATGGCGCGGTGACGCGCTCACCCGCGCGTGGCTCGCGTACGCGAATCAGAAGTTCGACAAGGCCAATGAGCTGTTCGGCAAGGCGATCTCGCAGAAGCCGGACCAGTTCTACCGCTTCCGGCACATCCGTGCCGTCCTGTTCGTGATGTACAAGCAGTACGACAGTGCGCTCACCGAGGTTCAGGCGCTCCTCGCCAAGGCGCGCGAGGCGGAGAGGAGCGAAGCGGCGCTCGTCCGCGAGTACGAGTCGAAGGCGTTCTACGAGTTCGCCATCGGCCAGCTCGAAGCCGCACGGGGAAATCCCAGGGCGGCACGCGAGGCGTTCGAGCGGGCGCTCATCGAGGATCTTGCGTACGGTCCGGCGCACGTTGCGCTCGGTGCGCTTTCGGAGGCTGCCGGACAACGCGAGGCTGCGCTGGCGTCGTACGCGCAGGCGGTGGATCTCTCGCCGGGAGATGCCGTGTATCGATACCGGTACGCGGTCGCGCTACTGAAGGCGAATCGGCCTCGGGATGCCCTCGACCAGCTCGATCAGGCGATCGCGCTCGAGCCATACTACGCGGAGTCTTACGTCTTCAAGGGGGGCGCCCACGAGACGCTCGGCCAGGCCGACTCGGCCCGCGTCGCGTATCGCGCCTATCTCGATCGGGCCGCCCGCAACGGACAGAACCGAAGCCTGGCGACCCGGCGGCTCGCCGCGCTCGAGGGCTCCTCGCCTAACCAGTGACCTGTGTCCACACGGAACGAGTCCTTTTTGTACCGCAGAGGAGGCCGAGGGCGCAGAGGTAACGTCAATTGCGGGGCCTTTGGAAGCGCTTTTTGCGGTTGAAGTTTCTCTGCGGCCTCTGCGTCCTCCGCGGTAAAAATGCTTCGCGCCTCCACCATGATGCTGGATCTGCGGCTTTCAGCTCACTTCTCCCTTAAGACACCCATGCGCTACGTCACCGGAATCTGGACCGCACTCGCCGCGATTGCCTTCGCTGGTGTCACCCAGGCTCAACAGCCCGCGCCGGCCCCGACGACCATCGTGCTGCGAGCCGCGCGCGTCGTCGACGGAACCGGGAGCGGCCCGATCGCCAACGGCATGGTGGTCGTCAGCGGGAATCGCATCACCGCCGTCGGGCGAAGCGGCTCGGTGACCGTGCCCTCCGGCGCACAGATGATCGATCTCGGTGACGCCACTCTCCTTCCAGGTTTCATCGACGCGCACACGCACATCAGCGGTCGCGTCCTCGGCGATCCGGGGAACGATCTGGAGAGCGTAAAGGATTTCAATACGTACGGTGCCGTGCTCTCCGTCGCGCACGCCGATCGCACGCTCATGGCGGGATTCACGACCATCCGCAACGTCGGCTCCGACCACTGGACCGACCTCGCCTTGAAGAAAGCGATCGGCGAGGGAAAGGTGCGCGGCCCACGCATGCAGGGTGCCGCCCACTCGCTCGGCATCACCGGTGGACATTGCGACAACAACGCCTTCAAGCCCGGCCTCATGGATGGCGATCCCAGCACCGGCATCGCCGACGGCCCCGACGAAGTGCGCGCGGCGGTTCGCTACCAGATCAAGTACGGGGCTGATCTCATCAAGACCTGCGCAACGGGTGGCGTCCTTTCCGAGGGCGATGCCGTCGGAAACGTGCAGTACGGCCTCGAGGAGATGCGCGCGATGGTGGACGAGGCGGCGAAGCACGACCGCAAGGTCGCCGCGCACGCCCACGGGACCGAGGGCATCAAGATCGCCACACGCGCGGGCGTCGCCTCCATCGAGCACGGCTCCTTTCTCGATGTCGAGGGTGCTCGCTTGATGGCGCAACAGGGCACGTACCTCGTCCCAACGCTGATGGCCGGCGAGGCGGTGGAGCGCGCGGCGCGCGAGGGAACGCTCAAGGGTTTGCGCGCCGAGAAGGCGCTGGCGGCGGCGGCGGCCATGCGAAACGCCATCAAGATCGCGAAGAGCAACAACGTGAAGATCGCGCTCGGCACCGACTCGGGCGTCATCCCGCACGGAACGAATGCGCGCGAGTTCCGCCTCATGGTCGAGTGGGGCGGATTGACGCCGATGGAGGCGGTCGTGGCGGGGACGAGCAGTGCCGCGAGGTTGTTAGGCTGGGACGACCGTATTGGAACGCTCGCGGCGAACAAGCTCGCTGATATCGTGGCCGTTCCCGGCGACATCACCCGCGACATCACGGTCGCCGAACGTGTGATCTTCGTGATGAAGGACGGCGTGGTGTACAAGCAGCCCGGAACGCCGACGACGGCCGCCCTTCCCTGACGGCGGGTGCCGCTCCACGCCTGGAGCTCAGCCGCCTACACCTTTCCCCTTCCCGCGGGCCATCGGTTTCCGATCGAGAAGTATGCGCTCCTCCGCGACGCGGTCCTCGCGGAGGGGCTCGTGGCGGAGGTTCACGAGCCCGATCGCGCGACGGTCGAGGAGCTGGAGCGCGTTCACACCCGGGATTACGTCGACCGCCTGACGAATGGAACGCTGAGCGACGCCGAGCTGCGTCTCCTCGGTTTCCCGTGGTCGCCGGCGCTCGTCGAGCGGTCCTATCGGGCGGTCGGCGGCACGCTCGGCGCCGCGCGCCGGGCGCTCGACGACGGTGTGGCGATGAACCTCGCCGGCGGAACGCACCACGCCTTCCCGGATCGCGGCGAGGGCTTTTGCGTCTTCAACGATGTCGCGATTGCCGTGCGCGCGTTGCGAGCGGACGGGCGCATTCGCCGGGCGGCAATCATCGACCTCGACGTGCATCAGGGGAACGGGACGCACGCGATCTTCGGGGGTGACGCCGAGACCTTCACCTTCAGCATGCACGGCGGGCGGAACTACCCCTTTCACAAGGTGCCGGGAACGCTCGACATCGAGCTCGCTGATGGTACCGGAGATGAAGACTATCTCGGGCTGCTCGCGAAGGCATTACCGCGCGTGCTGAACGATGGACGGCCGGATCTGGTCGTATACCTGGCCGGCGCCGACCCGCACGAGCGAGACCGACTCGGACGACTCAAGCTGACTTTCGAGGGGCTGGAGCGACGGGACGCGATGGTGCTGGAGGCGTGCCGGGACGTGGGCATTCCGGTGGCGGTTACAATCGCCGGAGGGTATGGGATCGAGGTGCGGGAGACGGTCGCGATTCATGTGGCAACGGCGCGGATCGCGGGGCTGTTTTGCGCTTGACCACACTGCCTAACCACAGAGGCACGGAGGCACAGAGAAACGGCGAACTGCTCAACAAGCAGTT
>JAICOJ010000273.1 GCA_025930755.1 Gemmatimonadaceae bacterium | reverse complement strand
AGTGCTTGGGCTCGTCTCACGCGTTCCTGCCCGAGACGATCTTCGCCGTGGTGATCGCCTGGCCGACGTGTCGTGTAGTATGCTCGGCGGCGTGGAAGAGGAGGCCGATAACGTTCGACGGCAGCGCCTTGCGTCCGACGGCGCGTGGCTCGAGGAGCTCTTCGCGACGGGTGGCGCGGATTTGGGCGAGTGCTGCGTCGATGGCGCTGCGCGCCTGGGCGACGATCTTCGTGACGTCGTCGGGCGGGTCGCCGGGTTCGATTTCGATTTTCAGTGCGGCCTGCTGCCGGTCGTCGAGCTGCGAGCCGCGTGCGTACGTGAGCAGCCGGTCGAGACTACCCGCCAGGTGCCGCAAGTGATAGCCGAGGCTGGCCGCGCCGTTCGGACGCGTCCAAAGCTGTTCGCGGGCGATGCCGCTCGTCGCGACGTCGATGTCCTCCCGGGCCTGCACGAGCGCGTGCGCGGCAGGCTGAAGGTACGCGTCGACCCCTTCGATTGGGCCTCGAAGCCAAGCTTCGGGCATGTCTAGCCTCCACGGCTGGTTGCCGGTACTCTAGAAGGCGCGCCTGCGACGCCGCAAGCGCGCGCCCTCCGAATGCTGCGCTGACGCCTCGCTGACGCGGCCGATGCCTCATCCGCGGCATGACGCCCCACCGGAGTATAGCGCGATGATACGCGTGCGAACGCTGGGTCAGTGCTCGATCCAGATCGACTCCATCCCGGTCGGCCCTGACGCGGAGATCGTCTTTGCGGCGCTCTTGCTGTTGACCGTGGAGCCCGGTCGGCGTCTCGGTCGGAGTGAGTTGTTAGGCATGCTGTGGCCGGCGGCGACAGGATCCCGGGCTGCACACTGCCTCCGTCAAACGATCTATCGACTGCGAACGCTCGGCGTCCCACTAACCGTCAGTCGCAGTCACCTGAGCGTTGAACCGGACGCCGTCGACTGCGATGTCGACGCGCTGTTGCGGATTCGAGGCTCGGAGTCCGCGGAGCACCTGGGTGACGGCATTGACGGCGCGTTTCTCCCCGGTTACGCACCGAGCTTTTCGGAGCCGCTCCGTGAGTGGGTTGAACGCCATCGGGATATGGTCGCGGCCGGGGCGAGACGTGTCCTCGTCAAGGCCATCGTGAGGCACAAGTCTCGTGGCGAATGGAGCGAGGTTGAGCGTCTCGCGCACCGGTGCCTTGCCATTGATCCGCTGAATGAAGAAGCGACTCTCGCGTTGGCCGAGGCCGCCGCGCTGCACGGCGGGAAGGTGGAAGCAATCGGAATTCTCGATCGTTATCTCCACGAGATGGGACCGACTGCCCGGGAATTACGTCTTCCGGCGATGGCATTGCGGCGGCGAATCGCCGAGCCCGAGGTGGAGTTTCCGCTCGCTCCGCCGCTTCACGTGCCATTCGTAGGCCGCAGCGCGGAGATGGCAGTGCTCGCCAGCGCGCTTCGTAACGCCCGCGGAGGCGCGGGGAGCGTCCATTTCATTCACGGTGAGCCTGGCATCGGCAAGACGCGACTGCTCAACGAATTTTCGCGCGCTGCGTCGCTCGAGGGGGCTCGTGTGGCCGCGGCGTTATGTCAACCGAGCGATGCGAGGCGTCCGCTGTCGGCATTCGTTGATCT
>JAICOJ010000015.1 GCA_025930755.1 Gemmatimonadaceae bacterium | reverse complement strand
GCCTGCGGGGGGCGCGCCGGCGCCCCGCGCGCAATCGCGGTATACGAGTAGGTGCTAGGGGTCAGGGGTCAGGGATGCAACGGCGGCGCGGCCCCATCAGAGGAGCGCGGCAGCTTGGCTGCCGCGCCTTTCCATCCCTGACCCCTGACTCCTGACCCCTGACCCCTGACTCCTGCCCTCAAAGCATTGCCCTCATGTGCTCGACGCACGCCTCGCCGAGGCGATCGGTGGCATAGCCGCCCTCCAGGGCGCTGACGACCCGGCCCGCACACCAGTCGGTCGCGCGCTCGACCAGCTGCCGCGTCATCGCCGCGACGTGCTCGATCTCGAGAGTGAATGCGCCGAGCGGATCGCCGCGGAGCGAGTCGAACCCGGCGGAGATCAGAACGATGTCCGGCGTAAATCCGCTCGTGGCGTCATCGATCGCCCGCGTGATCGCCTCGACGTATCGCTCGGGCGGGAGCGCGGGCGCCATCGGCACGTTCCACACGTTCCGATGCGGACCACGGTCGTCGGCGGGGCCCGTTCCCGGATACCAGGGCCACTGGTGCATCGACACGAAATGAATGTTCGCGTCGCTCTCGACGAGGGCCTGGGTCCCGTTGCCGTGATGGACGTCCCAGTCCACGATCAGCACGCGACGCAGATCGTGGCGCCGCTGCGCGTACCGTGCGGCAATCGCGACGTTGCCGAAGAGGCAGAATCCCATCGCGCGATCGGCGAGGGCATGGTGGCCTGGCGGACGCACCGCGCAAAACGCCCGCTTGCCGTGGCCGCTCGTCGCGACGTCGACGGCATCGAGTAACGCGCCCGCGCCGGCGCGGGCCGCGTCCCACGAGCCCTCGCTCGCGATGGTATCGGCGTCGAGATGGCCGCCACCGGCCCGTGCGATCTGCCGGACCTGGTCGATGTACGCGCGGGCATGCATGAGCGCGATCTCGTCCTCGGTCGCGTGACGCGCCTCGACGTGCTCGAGGGCCGTCAGCACGTCGGGATGCTCGCGAAGTGCCTTCGTGATCGCCCGAATGCGACCGACGTGCTCGGGATGACCCCACCCGGTATCGTGACGCCCGCAGTCCGAGTGCGAGATGAACGCGACGCTCATGGCGCGCCTCGCAGGCGGCGCGAGGCGAGCTCCGCGAGCACCAGCATACTCACGAGCGCGAAGAGGAGAGCTGGCGATGGCAGCCACCGCGCCCGAGCCACCATGTCACCGCTGGCCGGGCTCGGGGGGCCCAGCGCATCGACGAGGCGAGCGAGTGGTGCGTCTTCGTCGCGCGCGTCCCGAGATATCGGCACGGCGGCGCGATGCGCCACGCTCGAGACGAGCCCGCTCCACCAGGTCCGATGCGCATCGACCGCACCCGCGCCCCCCGCGAGTCGCCACCGCCAGGTCTCGTCGTAGCCGAGTTGAACCACGCGTCCGATCTCCACGCGTCGTGCCGCGGCGGCGACGCGGCCGTCGCGCTCCTCGAGCACGATCGCCTCGCCGAGCGGGGCGATCGCGAGAAACCCGAGTGCTCGCCGAGGAGCGTCGTCAGCGAAGGCGACCGACGACGCTCGGACTCTCGCTCCGGCGCGGCCGATGGCGATGTCGGCCAGCGACGACGCATTCGCACTCGCGCCGGAAAGAATCGCTCCCCCCCCGGACCGGACATAACGAGCGACTGCGGAGGCGGTGCTGGCGGATGGCGCATCGACCACGACGACCGCTGCATGGCGCGCCGTGTCGGGCGAACGTACGCCACCCTGCGTGACGTCGACGCCAGGCGCAACCGCGAGACGCGCATCGACCAGCCACCCGGCTTCCTCGAGTGCCGCGACGATGAACTTTGTCTCCCACGTCGCACGCCCGAGAACGAGAACGCGGCGGAGGAGGAGCGTGTCCCGCGCGCGCGCAGCCGCCATTTGCGCGCCGACCGAGGCAGTGACCGCCCCCGCGGTACTCGGTGCCAACACCCTCGCTCCGCCGGCGGCGGCGACCACGGTGTCGATCGAAGCGAGGGCGTCAGCGAGGGCCACCCGCGCGCCTGACGGCGCGGCCACCCAGAGCATCGTTCCGCCGCGGGGGTTGGCGATCGGCGCGACCTCGACCGCGAGCGCGGGGATGTCCTCACCGGCCCACGTGACGGGGGTTCCCGCCCGCCGAATCGCGCGAAGCCAGTCGCGCGATTCCTGGGGAGGCGCAGCGTCGAGCGCGGCGTGGATGCGCCGCGGGGGCGCGATCGTCCACCGGGGGAGGGCTTCGGTGAGATCGGCGGGCGCCGCACTCTCCGCCTCTCGCTCCGCCGGCGGACGCCACGCGATCCACGCCGCCGCGGCGAGTGTCAGCAGGGACAGCGCGCGAAGGCCGCGCTCGATCGCGACGCGCGCCGGGCTACCGCGTGAGGGCATACACGACCACGTTCACGGCGAACTTCGTGTTGTCCACGGCGAGAAAGCGCTTGTTGTCGGGATGGTATCCCCACTCCGACGAATAGTCCTTGTTGCTGTACAGCACCGCGATGCGGCCGTCCCGGATCACTCCGTGAAGGTGTTTGTGCACCAGGTTGTCCCCCCAGCCGTTGAGCTCGTGGCTCGTGGTCGGGGGGCCGTCGGCAAAATGAAAGAACGCGCGATAGAGCACGTGGTCGTTGGGCAGCTCGACCAACGGGCCGACCGTCCGGGCGATCTCCTCGGTCACCGTCTTGTGAAAGGCGCCGTCGATATCGTGGTTGTGATCATCCACGAACAGGAAGCCGCCGCGACGAACGAACTCCGCGACGTTGGTGCGCTCGGCCGCCGTGAACCGCACGGGCAGGTGGCCGGTGAGGTACAGCAGCGGATGCCGAAAGACATCGCGCGACGACAGTGCGACGATGGCGCCGGTGGGGGCGACATCGATCGAGGTGTAGCGAGCGATCGAATCGATGACGTTCGCCGGGACGAGCGGGGCGCTATCCCAGTCGCCCGACTCGTATTGCGCTGTGGCGAAGACGAACTCGCTCACCACGCCCCTCCCCATGGCCGCATCACGCTGTCGCTTCTCGGCGCCCCGGCGAGGACGTGTCGCGCGCGGGCGAGAGCTCCGGTCACGTCACGCCCCTCGCGCAGCGATGCAATGACGGCGCCTAACGCTGTCGCTCCCGCAGGCGACGTGTCGAGCACCTCGATGCGCAGGAGCATGAGCGAATCGACCGCCGCCTGCCGGTCCTGTGCGATGAGCGCCGACGCCCGCGCGAAGCGCTCGGCTGGCGTCACCCGCCCCGGCGCGGCGACCGGTGCCCGCGTCGCCGGCGGCAGGGAGTCGCGCTTGCCCGCGAGCCGGGCGCGATTGACATCCACCACGACCGCGGCCGGCCGCCCGCGCAGATACACCCGTTCGGCCTGACGGGCACGCTCGATGGCGGCCAGGGCGACGTACATGTGGGGCAACGCACGGCGCGGCGCGCCGATGTTGAGCTCGGAGGCCGCGGACCACATGGCGTTGTACGCCTCGAGCAGCGGCCGATTGATCGCGACGACCGGGCTTTCTCCTTCCGCGAAATCCAGCACCTCCCCCGCCCCATGCTCCGTCGCCTCCTGGGCGGCCTTCAGCAGCTCCTCGGCGGTCATGGCGCCTCGGCGCTCCTCTTCCTCGTGCGAATGCTCCGCGCCTTCCTCGCCCGTTAGGCGGCTGAAGATGATCTCGCCGACACGGCGCCGGAGTCGTGACTGATCGTCTCCAATGGCGCGCGATTCCCGCACCAGCGTGTCACGGGACAACCGCGGCTCGCGGCTCACGAGGGCCTCCGTCAGCAGGATGAGCATCCGTTGGCTGATGGCCGCGGTGTCCGCGTCCGGCGGCGGTGCGCCTTCGACGGCGACGGAGTCGTACTCGCCCAGCCGCGCGATCCTGACGACGCGCGTCTCCGAGGCGCCGGTTCCGGCATCGCGGGCGGGATTGCGATCGCGCGCGACCAGCCGCATGTGGACGACGTCGCCCGGCATGAGCCCGAGGGACTCGATGGCGACCGCCGTCTCGATCGTGGCCTGCCGCGCGCCACCATGATCTCGTCGAGCAAGCACGCCCGACCGGAAGCGAAAGCTCTCCCCCTGTCCACTGCTCACGATGTATTCGAGCCAGCTGGACGCGAGCCCGAGCCCGTCACGCGCTTCCCCGCGTACGGCGATGCGACCGGCCGGTGTGCGCAGGATCGTATCGCGCGTCGGCGCCAACATCGCGACGACCGGCGCCGAGTCGGGCCGCGCATCGAGAACAATGAAGCGGTCGAAGTCGCGATCACGCAGCCGCAGTGCGCTCGACGTGGCGGGCATGGTCAAGGCGAGCTGCCACCGCGAGCCGCGTGCGGTGGGGGAGAGGTCGACGCCGCCGACCGTGGCGGTGATTCCGTCATTCTCGCCGCGTCCCTCGAGCTCGATGCGACTCCCCACGAGCGCTTCGATGGTGTGTGGCTCCTCGAGGCTCGTCGTGGCGAGACCCGCATAGGGGGGTGGGATGATGCGCGCGACCAACGGCGAGAGACGGCTTGCCGCGGGTGGACGCGCGATCGCCGGGCGTTCGAGCGCATCTCCGGCGCGCGGTGCGCGCACGCGGGCGACGACGCCGCCAGGCAACGCGAGCAGCATCGCGGTCGCGACGGCGAGCGCCACCAGCGCGGGGATGGCCGCGCGCGTGACCGCCCGAGGCAGGATCGCCGTCTCCCACCGGTGCCGGTCGACCTCGCGCGCAAGCAGGGGTGACGAGCGTTCCGCATCCTGTTCGAGCGACGTGACGAGAGCGTACTGAAGCGCCGGCACGTGCTCCTCGATCCATAACGCAGTCGCAGCGAGTGAGCGCGTTCGTCGCCCGCGCCAAAGGAGCACGAGCGATACGACAGCCGCCGTCGCCACCGCGACCGGAACGGCGAGCCGCCGTACCACGCGCGGGAGATCGAGGACCAGATCGAGCAACGCCGCGATGCCGATGACCGCCAGGCCCGCAGCCCCTGCCCACACGATCGCGCGGAGGACGACGGCGGCGATGAGCACCGCGCGAGTACGGCGGACGCGCTGATGCGGCGTCATACCGAGGCCTGGCGCCCCCGCACGCCGAGCTCGAGAAGGAGGAGCAACGCGCCCGCCATGAGGAGCCACGGCGTTGCGTCACTGCGCGCACGCCCCGACCGAGGAATCGCCGCCGTCGCGAGCAGCGGCCCAGCACCGCGCAGCGCATTCAACTGCGTCGCGGTGAGCACGCTCCGCGATCCCCTCCCCTCGCACGCCGCTGCCAGAACAGCAACGAGCCTGCGCGCACTCTCACGCAACGCCACGTCGCCGCTCCCCGGAAAATCGAATGCGACCTCGCGGAGACACCCCTCGCCGAGCTCTCGCTCGAGGATCGCCGGCGCTCCATCGGCGAACCGCGCCAGGATGCGGGCGCCGTTCAGCTCGAGTGTCCGCCTGACGAGTGGCGCGACCATCACGACATCGTTGGCGGCAACCCCCTCGGCCGTGAGCGAATCGCCGTCACGCGCTCTCGCCCAATGCACGAGCACGCGATCCCGCTCGGCAGCCCACGCGGAGTCCTGCGCGGACGGAACGCTCCGTACGATCCGCGTTCGGGCCTCCCCCTCGCTCGGCAGGGGCGCGGCGGCCGCGCCCACTGGGTCGGACCGAGGCGCTCGCACGTCGATCGTGCGCTCCGCCGTATCGCCGACGGCGAGGGGAAGCGTGATAAGACGGGCGCGTCCATGCCATCGCGTGCGCAACGTCTCCGTCGCTCCGTCCCACCCTTCGGTCGCGAACGGCGACACAATGGTGAGCTCAATGGAATCGGCCCCGTCTCGCAGCAAACCAGCCGCTCGCTCGGCGGCGACCAACGCCGCGCTGAGCGAGGCTGGCGCGGCGGACCGCGTGAGCGTGGCGGCGGTGTCGCGCACGTGACTCGCGATCATGCGCACCGCCGTGTCGAAGGCGATGACAATGTCGCCTTCGCGAACGACCGAGAGCACGGAGTCGCGCACGGTGCGCTCATCGGCGATCGCGCGAGATCCATCCACCAGGACGATGCGCCTCGTGACGGCTCGATCCGCCTCGCGCACCGGCCCCGCGAACGCCGCCGCGACGGCGCCGACCGCGAGGACCCGAAGTCCGAGCAGCAGCCAGTCGGTGGGCCGGGGCGACGGCGACGGCCAGCGCGCCGGCCGGTCGGGAACGAAGCGCGCCGTAGGCAGAACCGCCGCACGCGGCCGTCGGCGCGCCAGGAAATGCAGAAGGACGATGCCACCGATCACCGCGGCGCCGGCGGCGAGAAAGAGCGGCGCGAGGAATGTCATGAGGCTCGCTCCCCTTCTCGCTCGCCGCGCGCGATGCGACGGACGACACGATCGGCGGGCTCGTCGGTCACGGTCATCTCGTACTGGGCGCCCGCGGCGCGCCACTCACGCGCAAGCCATTCTCGCCACTCGGCGAACTGGCGCAGGTACGTGCTGGCGGTGTCCGGCGTGAGTGCGCGCTTGATGTCGGTCTCCTCCGGATCCGTCGCCAGCACCGCGTCCGCGGAGGGCGACAGCTCCTCCCGCGCGACGACGTGAATCGCGATCACTTCGCCGCCCTCGCCGAGGAGCGCGCGCGCGGGCCTGAGCAGGACCGCGGCATCGCCCAGGAAGTCCGAGATCACGACCAGCCGACGCGCCGAATGCGGTTCGTGCATCGCGGCTGCAAGATCGACGCGACCCTGTGGTGTCGCCGCATCCAGCACTCGCGCACACTCCGTGACCACGCCGCGGCGCGTGCGGGGCGCCGTACGCACGGTGCCATGCGGCGTCACGACCGCGACCGCGACGGGATCGCCGCTCGCGTGCGCAATACTGGTGAGCCCGATCGCCAGTCGTCGGGCGTGGCTCCACTTGCCTGCCGATCTCTCCGGGAACGCCATCGACGCGGACGCATCCACCAGAATGAGGGTCGAGAGTGTGGCGCGATCGCTGGTGATGCGCAGGTATGCCCGATTGGTACGCGCGAGGAGGCGCCAGTCGAGCCGGCGCGGATCGTCACCCTGTCGATAGGGCCGATACTCCGTGAACTCGGGTGAGACACCACGGAGCCGCGACCGATGCGTGCCGCTGGTGCTCCCCCGCGCAGCGCGGCGAGCCGGCCACGTCACTCCGCGCAGGGCATCGAGCAGCGCTCCGTAGCCTGCCGCCCCGCTCATGTCAGAGCGGAACCTGGCTCCGCGGTGGCGAGACGTCGGCGAGCACCTCGTCGATCACGCGCTCGGCGGTAATTCCTTCCGCCTCTCCCGCGAACGAGGGAAGCACGCGGTGCCGCAACACCGGGCGGGCGACGCGGCGAATGTCGTCAGGCGCGACAGCCGCGCGCCCGGCGAGGAGCGCGTGCGCCTTGGCGCCCAGGATGAGCGCCTGGCCCGCACGCGGTCCGGCGCCCCAGCGCACGGCCCGCTTCACGAGATCGGAAGCGGTCGGATCGTCCGGTCGCGTCGCGCGCGCAAGCGCCGCCGCGTACCGCAACGCGGGGTCGGACGCGGCTACCTCACGCACGAGCCGCTGCACCGCGATCGTTCCCTCGCCGTCGAGCACTGCCGCGAGCGGCGGTGGCGCGTTCCCGGTCGTCGTGCGAAGAATCGCGACTTCGTCATCCTCGGCCGGATATCCGATGCGGATGTCGAAGAGAAACCGGTCGAGCTGCGCTTCGGGCAGAGGGTACGTACCCTCCTGCTCGATCGGATTCTGCGTGGCGAGCACGAAAAACGGCTCGGGTAGCCGCATCGTTTCGCCGGCCGCGGTGACGCTGTGCTCCTGCATTGCCTCGAGCAGCGCCGCCTGTGTGCGTGGAGGCGTGCGATTGATCTCGTCGGCGAGCACGATGTTGGCGAAGATGGGCCCGTGGACGAAGCGGAACGAGCGAGCGCCGGTCGCGCTGTCTTCTTCCATGATCTCCGTTCCGGTGATGTCACTCGGAACGAGATCGGGCGTGAACTGGATGCGATGAAAGTCGAGGCGCATCGCCTCGGCGATCGATCGGATCATCAGGGTCTTCGCGAGCCCCGGGACCCCGACCAGGAGCGCATGACCACCCGCCATGATCGCCATGAGGATCTCGTCGAGGACCGCGTGCTGCCCGACGATGCGACGCGCGACCTCGTCGCGGAGGCGCGCGATGGACGCGACGACCGCCTCGCGATCGGCATCCGCGGGCCGATCCCGACGCTGGGCGACAGTACTCACCGCACGGGGCGCCGACGCCGGTGGGTCAGGAGGAAGATCGAGCCGTCGATCGCCCCGGCATCCTCCACCGAGGCCCGCTCATCGAGCACCTCGAACCCGCGCAGCTTGATGACGTACGCAGCGGGATTCGCACGCGCGTTGAGCGCGCGCAGCGCGGCGGTCTTGACCTCGTCGACAGTCGCGTCCGGCGCTGCGACCACGCGAATCACATCCCACAGCTCGGGGACCTCGACCCGCAGCGTGAGGGCCCTGCCGTCCTTGCGACCGACGTGCACCGCGTCGCGGCGCGTGCGCAAGCGGGTGACGAACGGCGCCGTCACGCGATCGCCGCCTTCGCCGTGGGCAGCGGCGGCAACATGGCGAAGAACCGTTGCGCCTGCATGTCGAACAGATACGTCGACGCGCGCACGGCGGTGCCACCTTCGACCGCCGCCACGCCGATCACGAGCTCCTCGCCTCCCTGCCCGCGAAAGCTCATGAAGGTGTCGCCCTCCTTCTCGAGAAAGGCCGCGTAGATCGGATTCCGCCGGGCGAAGAAGGACTTCGCCTTCGCGAGAACTTCAGCGGGCGGGAGGCTCGTTTCGTACTCGAGAATCATCGCTCTGGTGTCTGCCGTTGAGTGAGAGCCAGGAGGCAAGCTTCGGAAGACGTCATGACAACGCCAATGCCTCACGTGACGCGTCAGGGACGTACTCGACCGGCAGCTCGACGATGAACGTCGACCCTTCCGCCGGCGCTGAACGCAGGGTGATATCTCCGCCGAGGAGCCGGGCGAGACGGCGCGACAGCGCGAGGCCGAGTCCCGACCCTCCATAGCGGCGCGTCACCGAGCCATCCACCTGCCGGAACTCGTCGAAGATCACATCCTGTGCTTCGGGCGCGATGCCGATGCCGGTGTCCTGCACGGTGAAGCGGACCATCCCATCGTGAATCGCGACCGAGGCCCGAATTTCCCCGCGCGGCGTGAACTTGAAAGCGTTGCTCAGCAGATTTGCCAGAATTCTTACGACCTTTCGCCGGTCGCTCTGCATCCGCAACGGCGTGTCGGAGACAGGGGCGATGTGCAGCTCGACGTCCTTCTGACGCCCGCGCGCAGACGCGACGGCTTCGTGCAGCGCGGTCATCGGATCGAAGCTCTCGATGTGCAGCGTGACCTCTCCGCGCTTCAGCGTGGTGAGATCGAGCAGATCGTCGATCAGCGTCAGGAGCCGTTCGCTCGATGAGGTCACCTGTCCCAGCGTGGTGCGCTGCTCGTCGGTGAGCGGCCCGGCAAGCCCTTCCTGGATGAGGTATGTGTATCCCAGGACGGCCGTGAGGGGTGTGCGGAGCTCGTGCGACATGTTGGCGAGGAACTCATCCTTGAGACGCCGCGCCTCGAGCGCCGCGACGTACTGCCGCTCCAGCTCCGCGTTCGATTCCACGAGAGCTGCGTTCGCGCGGCGGAGCTCCTCGATGAGCGATGCCTTCTCGGCCGTGGCCGCCATCTGATCGGAAACGATGCGGAGCAGCCCGCGCTCGACGCGATCGAATCCTTCCGTCGCTGCGAAGTAGAACGCGACCGCACCAAGCACGCCGGTGCGGGTCTGGAGGGGGAGCGCGATGATCGCGCGAAACCCCATCTCCGACGCGGCCTCCTGCCAGTCCGTGAGCGACTTGTCGGCAAATACATCGGGCACCTGCACCACTCGCCGCTCGCTCGCTGCTTCGCCGCTCGGTCCACGCCCGAGTCGCACACGCATTTGGCCGAGAAATGGGCGAAACCGCTCGGGCCAGTTATACGCGGCGGCGAGACGCATGACCTCTTCCCCCCGCTCGACGAGGTACACCGATGCGAAAGAAGCCCCCACCAGCGGACTTACGCGCTCGAGCGCGAACTGAAACACCTCTTCCGGCCGATCGGCAGTGAGGAAGGCGTGAACGATCTCGCGCACCGCGACCAGCTCGCGGATGGCGGTGTCTTCAGTGTCGACGGGGATGCGGACGCGGGTGGCGTTCACGCTCGAAATCTACCGGCGGCGCCGCGTCGGCGGCTAGTAGAGTCTCGTGCCCAGGGACCGGGGAACCGCGGATGGCCGCAATGCCGCAAAAACTGCAACTCCAAAAGCGTTCGCACGGATTCTCACAAAAACGCACCGATACTTCCCTGAGATGGACAACTGCGTGCGAGACGAAGCTCACTAAGCCTCAGTCCATATGCCGAGCGATCCGTGGCTGGTGTCCGCGTTTATCCGTGACAACCGCTTTTTTCAATTGAAGCTGTTACGGCCTTCTGCGGCCACCTGCGGTTTCCATGAGCCGTCAAGAGCCGCCCGCATGCGCCGCGATCCGGTCCATCATCGCCGGCAGCTGCGCCACGAACGCCGATCGTGCCATCACCTGCACCCCGTCCGCACGGGCAGCGTGGATGACCGCGACGTTGGTGTGGCCCGCGAAGCCGATGACAGGGACCGTGGCCGCCTCGGGGTGCGCGCGCAGCCGTGCCAACATCGCCGATGTGTCGGCGCCCTCCATCTCGAGATCCATCAGCACGACGGCCGGTGTCGCGTTGCCGAGGTGACGCTCGAGCTGCTCGGGACTCTTGGCGACGCGAAGCGGAACGCCCGCGCGGCGTGCGGCGTCGTCGATCTTCGAGCGGAAGATCAGGTCGGAGATGATGACGAGGACGGGTTGGGGCTGGCGCTCAGTCATTGGCAGCGAGGGTGCTCAGGGTCTTCGGGGTCCTCAGGGTCCTCGAGGTGCGAGGTCCTCAGGGTTTCGCACCCTGAGGACCCTGAGGACCCTGAGGACCCTGACAGTTCAGCCCGCGACATTGATCGCCGTCAGGTAAATGACCTTCGTCCCGAAGAGGAGACTCTCCACGGGCACGCGCTCGTCGTTCCCGTGCATTCGCTCCTCGTCTTCCTGAGCGAGGGGAAACGGAAGCACACCGTACGTCTGCACACCCCACGCGCGGAGTCGCGCGCTGTCGGTTGCGCCGGTACTCATGTACGGTACCACCGCGACGCTCGAATCGACCGATCGCACCGCGTCGGCGATCGCGCTGAACATCGGCGAGCGGAACGATGACGCTGGCGCATCGATCGTGTCGCGGCTGACCTCGAAGGTCACCTGCTTGTCGCCGACGACGCGCCGTAGCCGCGCCACCACGGAATCGATCGACTCCCCGGGGAGCGTACGAATGTTGAGGTTGGCCGTCGCTTCCGTCGGAATCACGTTCGTGCGAATCCCGCCATCGATCAGCGTCGGCGAAATGCCGTTGCGCAACACGGCATTGTAGATCGGGATCGCCGAGAGCACGCGCGCGCCACGGGCCACGCGGCGGCCATCGCGTGACGCCACATCGCCCATGGCACGACGCTCGGCGGCATTTGGCCACACCTTACTCAGCTCGGAGAAGAAAACGCGCGTCGTCGGGTTGATGCGTACCGGCTCCTCGTGCTCGCCGATCCTGGCCATGGCTCTGGCCAGGCGGCTGATCGCGTTGCCGGGGAGCGGAACGGAGGCGTGGCCGCCGGCTCCCGTCGCGATCACGCGTACGTTGTGCGCGACCTTCTCGGTGTTCTGCACGGCGACGTACAGCGGTCGCCCATTCACCACGCGCGTGCGCCCACCCTCGTTGAGCGCGAACTCGGCGCGAATGAGATCGGGCTTGTTGGCGATCAGCCACCCCATTCCCCACTCGCCCCCCGCCTCCTCATCCGAGTTGGCGACGAGAACGACGTCGCGCTGCAGCGCTCCGCCAGCGTCGATCACGTTGCGCTTGAGCAGCAGCATCGTGACGAGGTTTGCGGCGAGCATCCCCTTGTCGTCGATCGCCCCTCGCCCGTACACGTAGCCGTCCTTCTCGACCCCGGCGAAGGGGTCGACCGTCCATTGGTCGGCCTCGACGCCGACGACGTCCATGTGCGCCATCAACAGCACCGGCTGTTTCGAGCCGTTCCCCTTGAGTCGCGCCACGAGCGCCGCTCGCCCCGGCGATGGCTCGAACAGGTGCGTCTCGATGCCGGCGGCACGCAGCGTACTGTCGAGGTAGCGCGCGACCGTGATCTCATTCCCCGGCGGATTCACCGTGTTGAGCTGGATCAGCCGGCGCAGATGACGCACCGTCTCGTCGCGGACGGCGCTCCAGTCCGGTTGGCGCGCGAGGCCCGCGCGCGCGTTAGCGTGCTGCGCGCGCGCCATGGCGAACGGGGTGGCGAGCACGATGACGATGCCCGTCAGCAGGATCCGGGGTCGCGGTCGGCGCATACGGGTCGCTCACGAGGTGACGAGCAGGTCCTCGATGGCGCGCACGAGGGGAGCGAACGACAGCGCTCGACCCGTGGCCCTTTCCCCGAGCTCGCCCGCCAGCTCCCGTTGCCCCTCACCGAAGAGCGTGTCGATCACCCAGGGTCCTGCGTGGGGATTGCGCCACCAATCCTCGTTGAAGCGCTCGACGAGCGTCTCCGTGAGGAGCGCCTGCAGCTGCCACGCACGCAAGTACCGCGCGGCGTAGAATCGCGGGTCGACATCCACGAACGCGTCGGCCGGATCGTATCGGAAGGTCGTCGCGCTCGTCAGGCGATCGACGTACAGATCCGGGAGCGAATCCCAGCCGACGTCACCGCCGTACAGCGTGACCTCGTACATGAGCTTCGCGCAGTATCGCCGCAGGAAGTGCAGCTCCTCGAATCCCACCGTGCGGAGAAACGTCGGTGCATGACGCCGCCCCAGCTCCGTGTACCGCGCGAGCCATCCCGCGTCGTGCATGAGATGATCGAGGAGCATGGCATACCCCTCGGTCACTGAGTTGTCGCCGAGCCACCGCCACTCGAAGGGGTAGTCGGCACGCGTGTACGCGAAGTGCAGCGCATGTCCCAGCTCGTGCAGCAGCGTGCGGTAGTCCGCCTGCCCGCCGTGCGGGCGCAGCACGAGATACACCTCATCGGGGACACGCACCGGCGCGCAAAAGGCCCTGGCTCGCTTTCCCTCACGCTCGCCGGTGTCGAAAATGATCCGACCACCCGCGTCCGGATCGATGCCCATCTCGGAGGCCTGGCGCCTGATCGAGAGCTCCATCGACGCGCTGGGGAAGTGCGCGTCGAACTCCTGTGCACGCAGGAGGTGCAATGCGTCGGCGCGCGTGGCGTCCGCCGGATCCATGCGCAGCTTGCTGCGCACCGTCTCCGCGTATACGTCGTCCCACATCGACTGCGTGTCACGCAGGAACTGGTCACACTCGCGGACGAGTCCCGTCAGATCCACGCCGCTCAATGCCTCGAACGTGGCGTTGAACGTCGGCGCGATCTCCATCCCTTCGATGAGCTCCTTCTCGCGCTGGAACCGCTCCCGGCGAAGCGGAGCGAGCTCGGCTTCGACGACACGCGCGCGCGCGCGCTCGATCCTCATGCGCTCGTCGCGATTGGCGGTGTTGCCGATATCGATCGCGGCGCGCTGATACGGCAGCTCGCGGCCGTCGTCGAGCCGAACGACCGCGCTCCCCTCCCACTCGATCTCCCGCTCGTCGAGGGCAGCGAGGGCGCGGCTGGCGACGGAATCGGTGAGCCACTCGAGCATCAGACGCGCCGAGCGGTGGGCATCCGATCCGGGCGCCGCACCACGGAATTCCTCACGCACGAGGGCCAGTGCATCCTCGCCGAGGATCGCGGCATGACGCTCGTAGATCGTCTGCAGGTCCGCGGTAGCTTTGAGCCCCGCGTGCGCGAGGAAGTATTCACGCGAGACCTCTTCCATGAAGCGCTGCCCATCCAGGCGCAGCCGATCGAGCGACAAGGCTGTCACGCGGCGAGCCGCTCGCGTAGCACACCGGCGACGCGCGAAATATCGACCCGCTCTTGTTGGAGTGTGTCGCGATCGCGGACGGTCACCGTCTGGTCCGTCGTGGATTGTCCGTCGATCGTCACGCCGAACGGCGTTCCCACCTCGTCCTGGCGCCGATACCGCCGGCCAATCGCCCCCGATTCATCGTAGAACACGGGGAAGTGCCGTCGCAACTCATTGGCCAGGCGCATCGCCATCTCCGGCATTCCGTCTTTCTTCACGAGGGGGAAGACGCCTGCCTTCACCGGCGCCAGCGACGGATGAATCGCCAGGACGGTTCTTCCCTCCTCCTCTCCCGCGACCTGCTCCTCACGGTACGCATTGACGAGGACGGCGAGCAGCGTGCGATCGGCGCCGACCGACGTCTCGATGACGAACGGCACGTACCGCCGGTTGTTAGGCTGATCGAAGTACTCGAGCTTCTTCCCGGAGTATTCCTGGTGACGCCCCAGGTCGAAGTCGCCGCGATGGTGAACGCCCTCGATCTCCTGAAAGCCCAGCGTGCCGCCGAAGTCGAACTGGATGTCGAAGGCCGCGCGGGCGTAATGCGCGAGCTCCTGCGGATCGTGTTGATGGAACTGGAGCCGCTCCTCGCGCAGGCCGAGCATGCGATGCCATTCCATGCGCTGCGCCTTCCAGTACTCGAACCATTCCATGTGGTTTGCCGCCGGATCGACGAAGAACTGCATCTCCATCTGCTCGAACTCGCGTGTGCGGAAGATGAAGTTCCCCGGTGTGATCTCGTTCCGGAACGCCTTTCCGATCTGCGCGATCCCGAACGGCACCTTCTGCCGGGTGGACTGCTGCACGTTCAGGAAGTTCACGTAGATGCCCTGCGCCGTCTCCGGTCGGAGGTACACGACCGACGCCGTGTCCTCCACCGGCCCCATGAACGTCCGGAACATGAGGTTGAAAAGGCGCGCCTCCGACAGCGTGCCCTTCATTCCACAGGCGGGACACTGGGCGTCCGGCGTCCCGGGCGTGCCCTTGATCTTCGGATCGTCGGCCCGGAAGCGCCGCTTGCAGTTGCGGCAATCGACGAGGGGATCGGTGAACCCGGCGACGTGCCCGCTGGCTTCCCACACCCGTGGATGCATGAGGATCGCGGCGTCGAGCCCCTCGATGTCATCCCGCATCCGGACCATGGCGTTCCACCACCGGTCCTTGAGGTTCTTCTTCAGCTCGACTCCGAGCGGGCCGTAGTCCCACACCGAGCCGGTGCCGCCGTAGATCTCGGAAGACTGGAAGATGAACCCGCGCCGCTTGGCGAGCGACACGAGCTTTTCCATCACATCGGGGAAGGTGCTGATCGAGGACATTTGCGAAAGATGACGACGCCCGCTCGCATGGGCTAGCGGCCGGCGTGTGCCTCGTGCGACGCGGCGGGGTCGCTCCACATGGCGGTGAGCCGTCGCGCGATGAGCTCCCCGTGGCCCCGCCCATTCTCAATGAAAACCTTGTTCGCGTCGTTGCCGGCGCTGATCACCCCAGCGATGAACACCCCCGGGACGTCCGTCTCCATGGTGGCCGGGTCGTGCACAGGAATCCCGGTGGCGCGCTCGACCGTGGCGCCGATGGCGTGGAGGAGCTCATGCTCCGGCGTGTACCCCGTCAGCAGGTAGACGTGGTCGGCCGCCAGGCGCTCGGCGCCGTGCGGCGTGTCGAGCACTACGGCCGCGGGCTCGATGGCGACCACCCGCGAGCGCCATCGCGTGGCGATGTGCCCCTCGGTGATCCGATTCTGAAGGTCTGGTGCGACCCACGGCTTCACGCTCGGCGACAACCCTTCGCCATGGTACACCATCGTCACGCGCGCACCGCTCCGGTACAGGTCCAGCGCCGCTTCCGCCGCGGAATTCTTGCCGCCCACGACGATGGCGTCGCGCATGAACGCTTCATGTCCCTCGCGATACCGGTGCGTGACGTGCGGGAGGTCTTCCCCGGGGACGCCGAGATAGTTCGGCGAGTCGAAGTAGCCCGTCGCGATGACGATGGCGCGCGCTCGGGTCGTGCGCACTTCCTGTCCGCGCGGCCGTGAGTGGACGATGAAGCCTTCCCGCGCCGTTTCGAGGTGCTCGACGCGCTCGTACTGGCGCACGATCAACCCGTGTCGCTCCACCACCTCGCGATAGTACGCCAGTGCATCGCGGCGCGTCGGCTTCTCGGTGGCGATGACGAACGGCATTCCGCCGATCTCGATGCGCTCCGCGGTCGAGAAGAAGGTGAGGTACGTGGGGTAGCCGGCGATCGATGAGACGACACACGACGCCTCAATGATCAGCGCGCGCCATCCCGCGCGTTCGATGGCGATCGCGGCGGCAAGGCCACACGGGCCAGCGCCGACGACGACGACGTCCGTCTCAAAGTCCAATGATTTGATCCCGCCGCGTTCCCACGCTGATGTACGCGATCCTCGTCTCCGCGAGCTCCTGAATGCGATCGAGGTACCGGCGGGCCTGCGAGGGGAGGTCCTCCATGCGACGCGCTTCCGTCGTCGGTTTTTGCCAGCCCTCCATCCACTCGTAGCGGGGCTTCACCGCATCGAGCGTCACCAGGTCGCCCGGGAACTCCGTGAACGTCTCACCGTCCAGCTCGTACCCGGTGCAGAGGCCCAAACGGTCGAGGGTATCGAGAACGTCCAGCTTGGTCACGGCCAGCCCGGTGAGGCCGTTGATGCGTGACGCATAGCGCACGACGACGGCGTCGAACCAACCGCAGCGCCTCGGCCGCCCGGTCGTCGCGCCGTATTCATTGCCGAGCCTGCGCACCTCGCTGGCGAGCGGCTCGTCGAGCTCGGTGGGCAGCGGACCGTTGCCGACGCGAGTGGTGTAGGCCTTCACGACGCCGAGCACCGCGTCGATCGACGTCGGCGCGAGCCCCGCGCCGGTGACAGCGCCTCCCGAGGTCGTGTTGCTCGACGTCACGAACGGGTACGTGCCATGATCGACGTCGAGGAGCGAGCCCTGCGCCCCCTCGAGCAGTACCGCGGCGCCGGACTTCCGCGCGCGCGAGACGACGAGGCCGATGTCGTCGGCGAGCTCGAGGAGCCGGGGCGCCAAACGCTCGAGCAAATCGACCGTCGACTCGACATCGGCGCGTTGAGACGAGCCAAAAGCCGCGAGCTGCGTGTTGGCGTGGGCGATTCCACTCTCGACGAGTGAGCGCAGCCGCTCGGGGTGACGCAGGTCGAGCACGCGGACGCCGCGGCGCGCGACTTTGTCCTCGTACGCGGGCCCGATCCCGCGTCCGGTCGTGCCGATCTGCTTGCTGGCCGCACTCTCTCCGTCGAGAAGCTTGTGATAGGGCATCACGAGATGCGCACGGTCGCTGACGTAGAGCCGGCCGGAGACATCCACACCGTCGGCGATCAGCTCCTCGATCTCCTCGAACAGCGTGTCAGGATCGAGGACTACCCCGTTGCCGATCGCGCAGCGAACGCCGGGATGCAGGATCCCGCTCGGAATCTGATGCAGCACGAACGAGCGCCCGCCGATCGCGACGGTATGACCGGCGTTCGCGCCGCCCTGGTATCGCACGACCCAGTCAGCGCCCTCCGCGATGACGTCGACGAGCTTCCCTTTGCCTTCGTCTCCCCATTGGGCGCCGACGACGACGAGTGTGCGGATGTGCTGGTCGAACATGGAGGGAAAGCTAGTCACTGCGGGGAGTGGAGCGCAAAAGACGAAGGCGCTGAAAAAGCGCTGGGAGCGCTGGACAAAGCGCTGTTGGTTTCCGCGCTAACCCCGCGCCCAGCGCTTTTCAGCGCCCGTATTTTCTACGTCCGCGGTGGCGGCGCCAAGGCCACGCGCGTCACCTGCTCGTCGCTCGTGAGCGTCTCGCTTGTCAGCGGCAGTGTCACCGTGAACGTGCTGCCGCGGCCGTATTGACTGGTCACCGCGATGTCCCCGCCGAGAAGCGCGATGAGCTTTCGCGTGATGCTCAGGCCCAGTCCGGTCCCGCCGTACTCACGCGTGCGCGACTGGTCCACCTGTCGGAACTCCTCGAAGATCACCTCGAGGTCCTGCGGCCGGATCCCGATACCCGTGTCGCTCACCGCGATGCGCACATCCCGGCCGTCCGTCCTCGCCGCGATCGACACCGACCCGCGTGCCGTGAACTTCACCGCGTTCGAGACGAGGTTGAGCACGATCTGCCGCACCTTCGTGCGATCGGTTTCCATCTGTACCGGCTCTGCCGGCAGCTGCACGTTGAAGTCGAGGCCCTTTCGTCGCACCAGCGGCTCCATCTGTGCCGCGACGTCCTGCAGGAGGTCGTTGAGCGAGAGGCGCTCGAGGTGGACCGGCATCTTCCCGGCCTCGATCTTCGCCAGATCGAGAATGTCGTTGATGAGCGCCAGCAAATGCTGCGACGAGACCTGAATGCGGTGCAGCCCTTCCTCCTGCTTCGCGGTCAAATCGCCGTAGATACGGTCGAGCATGAGCGAGGCATAGCCGATCAGCGCGTTGATCGGGGTTCGCAGCTCGTGCGACATATTGGCGAGGAACTCGCTCTTGAGCCGATAGGCCTTCTCGAGCTCCTGCGACTGCCACTGAAGGCGCAGATTGCGCTCCTCGAGATCGCGCGTTGCCTCCCGCACCCGATCCTCGAGCTCGGCGCTGAAGCGCTTCAGCTCCTCGTAGAGCCGCTCGTTCTCGACCTCCTTCGTCCGATCGTGCAGCACCGACACGATCGCCATGGGCTCGCCGCGCTCGTCGAAGATCTTTCCCGACACCATCTCCATGGGCAGTGCCGCGCCCGTCGAGGGTCGAACGAGCGACACCTGCGCCCGCCGGGCGCGGTCGTTCGTGAGCGCGAAGTCGGAGATGAACGAGGTGACCTTCGTGTCGTTGTTGCGCACCCGTTGAATGATGGTCTGATCGCGGCGGGTGGCGTCGGTGAGCTCGAAGAGCTCCTCCGCCTGGCGATTCATCAGGATGATGTTCGATTTTCCGTCGGTGACGAGAATCGGATCGGCGACGTTCTGGAGTATGAGCCCGAGACGATCGCGCTCGCGGGAGGCCTGCTGCTCGGCGAGGCGCTCGCGATGGAATTGCCGCTGCAGCTGGTGCGCGGCCTGCTTGAGATCGGTCACATCGCGCAGCACCGAGAGCGTGGAGCCGCGCCGTGCCATCTCCACCGGAAGCGGGTGCGCCAACACCTCGAACAGGAGGTCCGTCCCTTCGGTGGGATCGACGAGATTGAGCTCCCGCGCTCCGGCCCCCAGGCCACCCGGCGATATCGCCTTCGCGAGGAAGGAGCTGTAGAGCAGGTTGTTGATTTCGACGGCGCGCCGGCGTCCCTCCGAATCATCGGGCCGCATGCCGAGGAGCTGCTCCGCCCGCTTGTTGAGCACGACGATCGCGTTCGCCGTATCGGTGATGACGATCGGATCGGGCAACGCGTTGATGATGGCCGTGAGCAGATTCGTTTGCCGGTCGAGCTGTTCGGCGTACCGTCGCTGCTCCTCGACGCTGAAGATGTGCGAGACGATCGGACCGGCGACACTCGCCATCTCGGCCAGTGCTTCGACGGTCTCCAGATCGATGCTCGACTCGAGAACGGCGACGGCGAAGGGAGAGAGGCCGACGCGGCGGCGGCGTTCCGTTCCCACCGGCATCACTCCGCAATCGCGGAATCGCCCGGTGAAGGCGAGCTCGCCGTTGCGGGCGCGCGGGAGCGAGTCGCGGTGCAGCGGCTGCGGGATGGGTATCGCCGCCCACGGCCGGAACGGGATGCCATCGTGCTCGAGGACGGCATCTCGGCAGGCCACCGCCTCGAGCGACATGGCCGAGACGACGAGCGGATGATCGTTCTCGTCGAGCTGAATCAGCGCGTCCGTGCCGAGCGTTTCCGGCGCGCCCACCACGTGCGTCACTTTCAGCTGGTGGGCGGCGCCGTCGATCATCAGCAGCAGCGCACGACGCGCCCCGGCCGTCTGGGCAAGTTGGCGGAGGAGCATGTGCGCTGCATCGGTCCACGACTGCGCCCGCGCCAGCGACGTCAGCAGCCCGTTCAGGTCGTCCCCGGTCAACCGCGCCGGAGCTTCGGCGGCATTCCGCGGGACCCGCATCGGACGTCAGGAGCGATCGCGACGACTGACCTCTTCGAGTCGGCGCTTGAGGTCCGCGTTCTCGCGCATCACGCGATCGAGCTCCGCCTCGCCGCCCGCCGACAGCTCGCGCGGTCGTGCCGAGGGCGCCGTGATGCCCACCGCCTCGGAGAAGCGCAGGTACGTGTCGATCGAAGCCACCACGATGCGTGCTTCGACGGTCACCAGGTCGATGCCGACCAGGGACACGCGGACCCATGCGTCGATCACGATGCCCTTGTCGAGGACGCGATCGAGAACGTCAATGAGGGAACTGCCACCGGGGGCACGTTCGACTGCCATTCGCCGTTACTCCGTTGAAGTGGACGGTCGGCGCTTGGCGCCGCTCCGCTCGGTGAGCTGCCGCAGCTGCTGCTCGATGCGCTCCAGCCGCTTCTCGACGTCCCCCGAGCCCAGCGCGCCAGCGTCGGCGGCCCGCGTCGTAAGGCGAGGGTCGTGCTGCCACCAGTTCATGCCGATCGACGCTGCCTTGTCGATCGAGCAGACGAGGAGCCTCACCTGGATGGTGAGCAGCTCCACGTTGGCGAGGTTGATCTTGATGTCACCCGCGATCACGAGTCCCTTGTCCAGCACCCGGTCGAGAATGTCGACCAGGCCGTGACTGCGCGTGGGCGCGATGTAATCAGGCAAAGGCGTTCTGCTCCGGTCGGCGGGTCTCCCCGCGGTTAGCGCAGCCGTCCGAGCGGCCCGAGGTCGATCTCCAGGTCCTCATCGTCGAGGTTGAAAAGCCGCTTCAGCTCATTCATGCGCTCGCTCAGCCGCAGCAGCGCCAAACCGAGACGCTCGACCTCCTCGTCGGTCAGCGACCCGCCGTCCATTCGTCGGACGGCCTGGTGTTCGAGGACTTTGCGCAACACTTCGATCAACGTCAATACGAGCTTCGCCAATCCCTGCTCGACGTGCTCCGGATCCGCGTCGATCCGCTCGGGCAACGACCGGGCGATCTCGTGCAGCTCGCGCTCGAATTCGGCTGCGGCCCCGGGCGTCACCTCCGTCACGCGGTCCTTGCTCACGTGCCGATGCCCTCGGTGAAGCTATAGGGCGCCCACGGCCCTGATACCATGATGGTGAGCGCAGGGTCTTGCTCCCGGAGTGTCTGAAGCGCTCTCCGGTATGCTTCGATTCTCTCACGCGGGACCAGGTGCGACAGCGTGGCCAGACTCGATCCCGCCACCGCCCCGGCGAACGACTGGGCGCGAACGAGGTCTCCCACGGCGGAGGCCACCCGATCGCGAAGTATCCCCGCAGTTGCCAGCAGGTTTCGTTCCTCGCGCTGGACGGCGGCAACGCGCTCCAGATATCGACGTCCACTCGCCGCGCCCGTTGCACCGGCGACCGAGGTGTCGAGCGGGGCGCGCCGCGGCGCCGGTACGAGCATCCGCACCGTCATCTCGACGGCCCCCGCCACCCGGTCGAGCGCCGACTCCAGAATGGAGCGGCGCTCCGACAGAATGGCGCGAAGCTCGTCTTCGCTCGCGACGACCTGGCCGAACCGCGCGGGAAGCGGTGTCTCGTCTTCCAGCGCGGCGCGCACCACCCGATCGTGCTCCTTCGCGCGCTCCGGCGACGGCACGACGGTCATCGACGCCATCTCGCTGACCCATGCGCCCAGTCCGTCCAGGTCGACGCCACGCACCGGCGTGCCGTCGATCCCCAGCAGGTTGAGCGGCGGCTCACGCGTCGCGCGGAGGATGCAGTAGAGATAGATCGCCAAGCGGGTGTGAGAGCCGTCCGCTGACGCCGACGCTCCTGCGCTCCAGGGTCTCCAGAGCGCTGATGAGCACCGACAAGCTGACCGAAATGAGATCGATACCAGCGATCGAGATGATCACGTCGCCCGTGATCACGACCCCCTTGTCGAGCACGTGGCTCAACAGGTCGCTCAGCACGAGCGCATCGTCGTCCGCGGGATCCAGCGGGGCGCCGGTCATGGAGCCCCCGCATCAGCGCCCGCGCGCACAAAGTGATAGGGCGGCCACGGCCCCGTAAAGTCGAACCTGAAGCCGTGAGGCTGGTGCTCCCGAACGATCGCCGTCAGCGACTGTTGGAAGGGAGCCAGTGCGCCGCGCTTCACGAGAAAGAACGCGTTGAGGATGGCAACGCCAGGTGCATCATCGCGCCCTTTCGCGGGGAGCGGCTCGCGCACCGCCTCGAGCGCGAGCGGGGCCAGCGTGTCGAACGATTCGCGAGCGACCTCGGCCGCAACCCGCTTGAGCTCATTGCGTCGCTCCGCCTCGAGCTTGCGCTGAAGTAAATAGCGCTGGCCCGGCGTTGCGTCGCGCGCCTGACGCTCGAGCGCCTCGACGCTGGGACTCAGGGCGCCGATGCCGCGCGCGAGCACCTCGTCGAGCCGAAAGATGCGAAGACCATATTCTTCGCCCATGCCCACCCGCTCGAACGTTGCCCGCAGCTCCGGCGCCCGCTCGCGCAGCATCTCCCGGACACGCGATTCATCGCGAAAGAGCGTGAAGATCGGGAGGGGGATCACCGCGCCGCGGTCCCCCGCCCACGTGACGACCGCATCGTGCGCGGACGCCCGCGGCGCCACCCACCCTACCTCCTCCGTGAGGAGCTCGACACGGTCCGGCGCATATGCCCCCATGTCCACGCTCGAGACGAGTGCCGCCATGTCACCCTCGATCACCGTTCCGACCGCCGCGTCGTCGACGCCGGCGGGCGCCCCCGAGGCATCGAGGGACGCTGGTGTCACAGCGTAGGCATAGAGAACGAGATCAGGCAACAGTATCCTCGTCGATCGGTCGCCAGGTGGTGCACCAGCGTCGAAGCGCCGGTGCCCCCTGAGGTGCAGGCGAGGCCCGGGGAGCTAGAAACTGCCGAGGGGTGCCCTCCCCGGAAAGGGGAGAGACCGCGAAGGTACTCCGATTCCAGATGAGCCCGCCGACGGCGATGCCGCGTGAGCGGCACGCATCGATCAGCCGGACGCTCTCATCGCGGACGAGCGGCTCATCGTTGGCGACGACCAGAATCGATGCCCGATCGGGATCGGCCATGAGCTCCCGCACCGCGCGTGTGCGTTTGGCGAAATCGAGCATCTCCCGCGCCGCATCTCCGAGCCCGGCCACTTCCTTGTACTCCAGCATCAGCCGCATGAGCCGATGCGACCACGAGAGCGCGAGCGTGGGCATCTCCAACAGGCGGAGCAAGTGGCCGGTCGGTGCCGGATCGACGATGACGCGCGCATACCGGCCTTCGGCCAGCAGCTCGCCTAACGTGATGAGCGCATACAGCTCATCGATGCCCGGGGGCGCGAGGGCAAGGAGGTCGCGCGCGACCGCCCGATCGTGCGCCAGATCGAGCGCGCCCGTCATCAGGCGGTCGAACATCGCGTCGACACGGTCGGCGTAGCTCGCGCGAAACCGCTCGAACGCCACCGTCGCATCCATCTGCCGAGCTCGACACCCTGGTGCCCCGTCGACCTCCACATCTGCATCGGGGACGTGCTGCCCGAGCGCGTCCGCGACGGAGGGCGCGGGGTCAGAGGACACGACCAACACGGGCTCCTCCGGGCGAGCCACCGACACGGCGAGGGCGCAGGCGACGGTCGTCTTCCCGACCCCGCCCTTCCCGGCGACGATCGTCAGGGGGCGCACCAGGCGTGCGACCGCCGTGTGCACCGCCGTGTGCGGTGTATCGATGATCCTGCCGGTGATCGCCACGGCATCACCCGTCTTTCTCTCGGCGCCGTCGAACAGCGCCTCGATCTCCTGGAGGCCACTCGGGGATCGGGGACGGCGTGCAACGGTCAACCGGAGTGCGTGAGGCGCAACGCGGGCGAGCGTATCCGTCAGCTCGTTGTGGCCCGTCCCGCCGGGTTCGGGCACCGCATTCAGAATGAGCGCGCCCACGCGAATCGATAGCTGCCGTAACGATTGGGCGTAGCGCACCGTCTCCGCGACGATCATCGGCTCGAGCTGGGTCACGAGCGCGACGGCGGTCCGCTGCTCGTCGGCAAGCGTTGCGCTCAGCGCGTCCACTCGCTCTCGCATGTCGGCAAGGAACGCGTCGGCATCGTCCGCGCGGTATCGGCGAGCCAGCGTCTGTACCATGAATCGGTGCTTCTGCTGCATGGTCTCGAGCAGCGCGATCACAGCGCGAAAGGTCTCTGGCAGCGCGAGGAGCCGGAGCGTGTGGCCCGTGGGCGCAGTGTCGACGACGATCCGGTCCCATCGGGGATCGCGCTCGAGCTCGAGGAGCGCCAGCACGGCCATCGCCTCGTCGGCTCCCGGCAGCGCATCATCGACGAACCCGGCCAGCTCCTCCGGGTTCAGGTACGTGCCCCGGTCGAGAATGGCGATCAGAACCGACCGCCACCGCTGAAGAAACGCGTCACGTTCATGCTGCGCCTCGAGCTGCATGGCGAACAGCCGCTCGCGCCCGGCGACGGCGCCCGGCGTCGGACCAACGGCCGTGCCTAACGCCGCGCCCAGCGATCGGGCGGGGTCCGTCGAGAGTAGGAGCGTGTGCCGGCCGAGGCCTGCGCTCCGCGCGGCGAGAGCGGCCGCGCAGGTGGTCTTACCGACTCCGCCCTTGCCCGCTACCAGGATCCATCGCGGCAGCGACGCGAGCAGCGGGTCGAGCCGACTCACTCCTCCGCGGAAGCTCCGCGCGCGACACGGACCGGCCCGCCCGGCGCCGACATGCCGAAGTGCTCACGCCACGAGCGAACCTCGCGCAGCTGCTGCATCAGGAGCGCTTCGCGACGGACGTATTCGGCATCATCGATGTCACCGAGCTCGACGAGCATTTGCAGCTCCATGAGCTCCTGCTTGATCCGGGAGTCATCGGTGAGCTCGGTCTCGACCGCGGTCTGCACCTGCTCGAGCGACCACCGAATGCCCGCGACGGGACCGGTGACCGGGAAGAAGAGGATCTTCGACAGGAGGCCCATGACGAGGGGTCAGGAGTCAGGAGTCAGGGATCAGGGGGTCAAGGGTTGAGGTGTCAGGGTAGCGAGTTGTTCCCTCGATCCTCGACCCTGTAACCCCCGACCCCTGACCCCTGACTCCTTGTTGCTATTCCGCCTTCTCGAGCTTGAGCTTGATATTCACGAAATTGTACGGCGGCCACGGCCCCGTGTACTTGAACGTCAGCAGGTCCTCGTACTTCCGCGACACCTCGCGCACCTTCTCGTCGAAATCCTTTTCGCGATGGCGCTCGACGAGAAAGGCGGCGTTCATGATCATGCGGTCTCCGATCGGCTTGTTGCTGCGGCTCGCGACGGCGACCTCCTTCAAGGTCTCATGGATGTCGGACACGAAGGAGTTGCCGGTGTCCTCGAGCGCGCCCTCCACCAGTCTGCCGAGCTGCATGCGTGCGAAGTATGTCGAGCTCTGCGTGTTGCGCGTGATCTCGTCCTTGAGCCGCCGGATCTCGTCGTTCGAGCGCTCCAGATCCGCGATGACCTTGTCCCGATCCCAGAGGACCTTGAGCCCGAACTCGATCTTGTCCTGCATCTTGTCGAGCACATCGCTGAACGCCTGATAGGTCGACCGCAGCAGCTCGCCGACGTCGTCTTCGGAGCGAAACACCGTGCCAAAGGACATCGGAATCACGGTGTGCTCCCGCATCACCGTCTCGTTCACGAACTCGTGCGCCAGCACGTTCTCGCGCGTGGGATCGTAGATCACGATCGGCGTGTCGCTCACCACGGCGCTGAGATCCTTGTAGTGCACCGTGTACACGCGGTTTGCGCCGTCGCCGATGCCAATCGGGCCGAAGTCGCGCGCGCTGTCGAGGCGGATGATGCAGTACACGTACTTCCCTCCCTCGCCGCGCGTCTCACCGCCCTTCCCCACCGCGTCGTCGCCGCGACGCGAGTCGGCTTCCACTGTGCGGCCCTCTCCCGAGACCATCCCGTCCATCATGCGCGCTCCTGATTCCGCCGATCCGCTCAAATCCATAACGCGAGGAGTATCCACACCGCGAGCACGAGCCCAATCCCGACTTTCATCGCGACCGCGACGATCCGCCCGATCAATGCGCCGGTCGCGACACGCGTGGCGCCGCGAACCTCGGCGCTGCGCGTCATCTCAGCGACCCAGGCACCGACAAAAGCGCCCGCGAACGCGCCAATCATCGGGCCGATCACGGGCAAGGGGGTCCAGACGAACGCACCGACCACCCCGCCTATAATAGCGCCCCATCCCGCACGTCGCGACCCACCATACTTGCGCGTATACCGTGCCGACAGAACGAACTCGATAAGCTCGGCAATGAGGGCGAGGACCGTAAGCGCCCCGATGGTCCAGATCGAGATGCCGGGCTTCGCGTAGCTGTACAGCAGCGCGGAGCCGACCATGAGCCAAAGGCCAGGCAGGCCGAGCGGGATCAGCAGGAGTCCAACCACCAACGCGATCGCGAGCAGTAGCTCTTCCATTCGGCCCTCTGACTCTCGTCAGGCGCTGGTCGTGATCGCGGCGAGAATGATCGACGCCGTGAGGGCGATGCCTTCGCCACGCAACTGCTCGAGCGAATCGCGAGGCGTGTGGATGCGAGCAACCGTCCGCAGCGTCCCTCGGCTCACCGTGACCACCTCCCATCCCGCATCCGCAAGCGCAACGCCGTCCAGCAGTACGCCGGGAATCAATCGGCCCACGCTCGCCGGCACTCCCGCTTCCCCAGCGCGCACGGTGAGCAGCTCGAGAAGGCTCGTTGGGCGCCGCCTCGTCCACGTCAATCGCAGCGCTCCCTCGTCGTCGACTCCGTCGACGTTGATGGCATGAGCGGCGCCCCGGCCGCGGACCCACGCGCGCGCCCCGGCCAGCCCCAGCTCCTCCGCACTCGTCAGGACGACGCCGAGCGCCAGCTGTTGTGGCAACGACTGCGCCACCATGAGGACGGTGCTGACGCCCGAGGCGTCGTCCAACGCGCCCGGGGACCGCGAGCGAACCACGCTCGCCGCAACAGGAAGTGATGCAAGCACTCCGAGTGCTGTGATCCAGGGCCATGCCCAGCGGACGTCAGCCCCGGCGACGTGTACTGCCCCCGCGACCGCCGCCGCCAGGGCGGTCACGATGAGTCCGATCACACCGAGCGCGCGCACGACAATCGCTATCGGCTGCGACTTCGAATCCAGGTGCGCGACGAGCCAGACCGACGGATTCCCCCGACTCGCGACCAGGTTACTCGACTGCGCACGCAACCAGGGCAGACCGAGCACGCCGAAGCGTTTGATCCACCACGCGACGCCTCCGAGGATCGCTGCCCCGCCCACCAGCACCGTCAGCGCGAGCGCCGGCTCGTTCCGCCATCCCAGATGGCCCACCGCCGCGAACAGCGCGCCAGCGACCGCGCCCAGCAGCGGTGTCGCCATTCGGCCGGGCACTGCGGAATACGAAAATGGCTCTTCCACGACGGCGAGACCGCAGGCGCCCAGTACGTCGGCGCAATAGGCGCGCGCGCGGGCCTCCTCCGGTCCGCCGGCGGGACGTGGCGCACGAGCCAGCACCTCCAGGTGCCGGCGCGCAGCGGCCCTGTCGACAGGGCGCGCGCTCACTCGTCAGGCAGCGCGCGACAGCCCGGCGGTGCGGAGGAGCTCGGCGACCCGCTCCCGCCCCGGTCCGCGGAGCGGCAGCAGCGGGGCTCGCACCGGGCCACCCGTTAGGCCCACGAGATCGAGCGCGGCCTTCACCCCGGCGACGCCGAGTTCGCCGACCACGCTTCGAGCGAGCGGGACCAGCCGCTCCTGGGCGCGGCCCGCTGCGGCCGTGTCGCCACTGGCGAAGGTCCGACAGATCGAGACGGCGACGGGGGCCGCGAACAACCCGACGGCCAGAATGCCTCCTCGCGCTCCCATCTCGAGCGCCGAATACAGGCCAGCGCCGCTTCCGGTCAGCACCGTAAACCGCTCGGTCTGGGCGTCGAGATAGCCGCCGAGCTGCGTCAGATCGCCCGAGCTGTCCTTGATGCCAACCACGTTCCCATGCGTCGCGAGCTCCCGCACCAGCCCCGCCGCGAGTGGAAAATGGGTGTACTTGGGAATGTTGTAGAGGATGATGGGCACCGGACTTTCGTCCGCCACCTGCCGGAAATGGGCGGCCAGCGCTTCGGGCGTCATCTGCGCCCCGTAATAGTGCGGAGCCACCACGAGCGCGGCCTCCGCGCCACGCTCGGCCGCCTCACGGGCGCGACGGATCGTCAGGCGCGTGGATTCCGCGCCGACGCCGGCAATGAGCCACCGATCGTCAGGCACGATGGCGCGCGCCCATTCGAGAAGACGGTGCCGCTCGTGCTCCTCGAGTAATGCGGCTTCACCCGTTGAGCCAGCCACGACGACTCCCGCCAGGCCTGCATCGAGATGCGCGCGTATGTTCGCGCGAAACGGCACAGCCGCAAGGTCGCCGGTGGTTTCGTCGAAGGTGGTGACGACCGGCCCCATGACGCCGCCGAGGACTTTCGTCATCGCGTTTCGCTGAAGGTGCGGACGGTCAGGGCGAAATCGCTTGGGCGGGAGGCCGCAGCATGCGCGACCTCGTACGTCACCGCCCCCTGTCCCACGAGGTCGGCGAGATGCTGGTCGAATGTCTGCATGCCGTACTGGTCGCGTCCCTCGGCGATGACGTCGCGAAGCTCGCTGGTGCGCTGCTCATCCATGATGAGGTCGCGCACCAACGGCGTCGCAATCATGATTTCGGCGGCCACGACGCGTCCCTTGCCGTCCGCACGCGGCAACAGCCGCTGCGACACGACGGCGTGCAAGGACTCGGCGAGGCGTACACGGGTGATTCCCTGCTCCTCCGGCGGGAACATCGCCAAAATGCGCGTGATCGTCGTGTGCGCATCCGGGGTGTGCAGCGTGCTCAACACGAGATGCCCCGTCTCCGCCGCCTTCATGGCGGTATCGATCGTCTCGGCGTCGCGCATTTCTCCGACCATGACCACGTCGGGATCCTGGCGTAGCGCCGCGCGCAGCCCGGTCCGGAAGCTCTCCGTGTCGACGCCGATCTCGCGTTGGCTGACGGAACACTGAATGTCGCGGTGCAGAAACTCGATCGGGTTCTCCAGCGTGACGATGTGCTTGCTCATGTTGGCGTTCATGTAATTCACGAGCGCGGCCATCGTACTCGACTTTCCCGACCCCGTGACACCCGTGACCAAAACGAGCCCGCGCTCCGCCAGCGCGATGCGCGCGAGAACGGGCGGAAGCGAGAGCCCGTCGAATGTCGGCACCTCGAACGGAATCACGCGCATCACGATCATGAAGCTCGAGCGCTGCCGGAGAATGTTGACGCGAAAGCGTCCGACGCCGGCCATGCCCCACGAGCAATCGTAGTCGGTGATGCGGTCGATCTTCTTGCGGTCGTCCTCGTTGGGGATGAGCCGCAACGCGATCGCTTTCGTCTGATCCGGAGTCAGGGCCTGCTTGGTGAGCGGAACCAATCGCCCATCGATGCGCGCGCGAAAGACATCCCCCGCCTTGATGTGCAGATCCGACGCGCCTCGCTCCACCGCCGCCTTTATGATCTTCTCCATTGCCTCGCCATTCAGTCAGTAGCCAGCCGATTTGTCCACGACGTTCCTCAGCGGACGTCCCGCCGCGAAGCGCGCCCAGTTGTCGGTAAACAGCTCCAGCTCACGCCGCCAATAGCCGCGCGGCGATGTAGCCGACACGTGCGGCGTGAGCAACAACCGTGGGACGTTCCACAGATCGCTCTCCGGCGGCAGCGGCTCACGCTCGAAGACATCGAGCACCGCGCCGCCAACGCGCCCATCCCGCAGGCGGACCGCCAGGGCGCGTTCATCGAGCAATGAGCCGCGTGCGATGTTGACGACGATTGCGCCCCGAGGAAGATGGTCGAGCCGCTCTGCCGTCACCAGACCGCGTGTTGCGCCCGTCGCGGGCGCCGCAACGATGAGGATGTCGGCACTCGGCAGCAGCGAATCGAGCGCATCGACCCCGAAGACCGCCCTGAACCCCTCGGGGACACCGCGGTCCGGACGACGCCGGACCCCGGTGCACGCCGCGCCGAGCGCCGAGAGGCGACGGGCGATCTCCGTGCCGATGCCGCCGGCGCCCACGATCAGCGCCCGGCACTCTCCCAGCTCGCGGATCCGCGTGCTCTCGCCGACGAAGGCGTCGCGATTCCATATCCGCTCGCGTTGCTGTGCCACCGCCACATCGAACTGGCGAAGCAGGAACAGAATCCCGCCTAACACATGCTCCGCCATGGGAACGGCGTGCACACCCGCCGAGTTCGTCAGCAGAACGTCGCTCCCGGCCAGCTCCGGGAAGAGCAGGCTTCCAACGCCCGCCGCCGCCGAGTGGATCCACCGCAATCGCGGCGCAGCGAGAAAGAGGACCCGCGGCATGCCGAAGCCCACGTACGCATCGGCGTTGGCGATCTCCCGCATCACTTCGGCGCTGGGCGACGCATTTCCGTCGCCGTCGGAGATCGTGGGGGATGCCACGAGGTACGCCGTCCAGCCTGGCGGCGCCGAGGAGCGAATGACGCTGGCGGCTTCGTCCGTCAGCGTCCATGCGCGCGAGACCGCCCGCAGGTCGACGACGAGGCGTCCCTGCGCGTGCGGGATGCGCTCTGCGTCCGACACCGATCAGTCGAACTCGACGCTGATGACTTCCGGGCGATGCATGAGCTCTTCCGCCAGGCGATCGTATTGGCGACTGGGCCCCACGAGCTGCAGACGATAGACGAGCCCTTCGTCTTCCTCCATTACCTTCTTCGACTGGATGGCGATGTGCGACCCGCGGAAGATCGGCGTGATCTCCTCGAAGCGCGCGTCCCGCCGCAGTCGAACCGTGCCATTCACGACTCGCCGAAATGAGAGCATCCACCGCTCGAGCCAGCCGAGGGCCGTGAGCACGAGCGTGACGAGAAGCGCCGCCGCCACCGCCTCGGCGCGGTGGCCAGCGCCGACCGCGAGGCCAATCGCCGCCACGACCCAGATCGTCGCCGCGGTCGTGAGCCCGACGACTTCGCCACGTGCCTGCATGATCGTGCCGGCACCCAGAAAGCCGACGCCGGTCACGACCTGGGCGGCGATGCGCGCCGGGTCGCCGACGCGCCCGTCACCATCCGTCATTCCGATGGTGATCGAAAGATCCATGAGCAGCGCGGATCCGAGGCAGATGAGGATATTGGTGCGAAGCCCGGCGGGCTTCCCCGACAGCTCGCGCTCGACACCGACGATGCCGCCCAGGAGAACGGCGAGCGCGAGGCGGCCAAGCAGGTCGAAAGGAAGCGGCTCCAGCCATGGCACCAGCTGGAGCAACGCCACGGGTGCCAGGATCGTGTACGTGTCGATGCGAGCCACCTCCAGGCGATGATTACGGGTTGTTCAGCTCGGAGATGTCGTCGGGCGTCGTGTCGGGAGAGACATCGTCGAGCGCGATCTGACGACGCGTCTCCTCCAGCTGCTCGATGGTCGCCTCATCGGCTTCCGTGGGAGAAAAGAAATTGCGGAACACCGTGTTCCCGCACTTCTCGCATTTCACCCGGTTGGGCGGTGTGTCGTCGTAGTATTTGCGATTGCCGCACGTAAGACAGAGCAGCGTGAGCACACCGCGCGGGCCATTCGGATCCATCGGCATTTGGAAACCTCGACAGGGTGCAGAACGCGAGTGGAACGTGAGTCCATCCCTCGTCGTTCGCAATCCGCAATCCGTATTCCGCAATCGCCTACACCAGCCCCATCCTCTCCCGCACGTAACCCATCGTCTCGCGGGCGAGCGCGCGACAACGGTCGGCGCCCGTGGCCAGCGCGTCACGAACACGATCCGGATGCGCGCTGAGCTCACGCGCGCGCTCATGGATCGGCCCGAGCTCGCGCTTCATTCCCTCCAGCAGCACTTTCTTGCAGTCGATGCAGCCCCAGCCGGCCGTCGAGCACATCGTCGCGACGTGCTCCACCGTCTCCGGCGGATTGAACGCCTTGTGCAGGTGGTAGATGTTGCACACCTCGGGCGTTCCCGGGTCCGTCCGTCTCACTCGCTTCGGATCGGTGACCGCGGGGCGCAGCTTCTCCCACACCGCGTCGAACGGCTCGAGAAGCCCCACGGTGTTTCCCATCGACTTGGACATCTTTGCCTGACCATCGAGCCCCATGACACGCCGGGTTGCGGTCAGCAGCGGCTTCGGCTCGGGGAAGAAATCCTCGCCCCTGGCGAACCGCGCGTTCCATTTGCGCGCGATCTCGCGCGAAAGCTCGAGATGCTGTACCTGATCCTCGCCCACTGGCACACCGTCGGCGCGGTAGAGCAGGATGTCGGCGGCCTGAAGCACCGGGTAATTCAACAGGCCGGCGACGACGCTTTCCTGACGTTGGGCCTTGTCCTTGAATTGCGTTTGCCGCTCCAGCTCACCGATGGGGGTGATGGTATTGAGAATCCACGCGAGCTCCGTGTGCTCCGGGACATGGGACTGGACGAACACGGTACATTTGTCCGGATCGAGGCCGGCCGCGAGCAGCGACACCGCCATGTCCGCGGTTCGTCGCCTGAGGTCGTCCGGCTCATAGGCGCCGATGATCGCGTGGTAGTCGACGATGCAGAAGATGCAGTCGTAGCTATGCTGGAGCTCGACCCAGTTCTTGACCGCTCCGAGGTAGTTGCCAACGTGCAACTCGCCCGATGGTTGAATTCCGCTGAAGATCCGAGGCATCACGGCAAGCTATGAGTGCCCCTAATGCGCTGCAAGCGACGGCGCGCGACCTCGAGATGTTGCGTGATGTCGCCGTCGCCGCGGCCCACGGTGCTGCGAGCATCGTGCGGTCGCATCGTGGCGCGGGAGCAACCGTCGAGTGGCAGCCCAAGGGGCGCTCGGACTACGTCAGCATCGTGGACACCGCCGCTGAGGAGCGCATTCAAGAGATTGTCGCGCGCGCGCTCCCTGACGCGCGGGTGATCGGCGAGGAGCTCACGCCAGGTGATGCCGCCGGCTCCGGGATCACGTTCCTGGTCGATCCGCTCGATGGTACGACGAACTTCCTCCACGACTATCCCGAGTACGCCGTCTCGGTGGCCGTGCTCGTCGATCGCGACACGGTCGTCGGTACGGTGGTGAACGTGCCGACTCACTCGAGCTGGGTCGCCGTCGTCGGCCAGGGTGCGACGCTCGACGGCCGCCCGATTCACGTGAGCGATGTGCGCGAGCCTGCGCGCGCGCTCATCGGGACCGGATTTCCGTTCAAGTATCCGGAGCAGATCGATCGATATGTCCGCGAGCTTCCCGTGATCATGCAGTCGACGGCGGGCATCCGCCGTGCCGGCGCCGCCGCGCTCGACCTCTGTGCCGTCGCCACCGGCCGCTTCGACGCGTTCTGGGAACACAGCCTCGAGCCGTGGGATGTCGCGGCCGGGGCGCTACTGATCCGGGAGGCCGGCGGTGTGATCACGGATCTCACCGGCGCGGGCCTTCCCCTCTCCCGATCCGGCGCCCTCGCCGGGAATCCGTGGATGCACGAGTGGCTGTTGAAGGTCCTGCGCGATGTGTAGCGGGGCTGATGATGGCGATCGAGGTCGTCGAGGGGATCGAGGTGCGGTCGCCTCGTTTGCTTCGACACCCTCGCCGACCTCGACGACGTTTGGAGAATCATGACCCGACTCGTGGAATGCGTCCCCAATTTCAGTGAAGGCCGCCGCCCGCAGGTGATCGCCGCGATCCGCGAGGCGATGGCTGCGATCGAGCGGACGGCGGTGCTCGACGTGTCGTCCGACACCTCGCACAACCGCACCGTAATCACGTTCGTGGCCTCGGCAGAGACGGCCGTCGAGGCCGCGTTCGCGGGGATCGCGAAGGCCCGCGATCTCATCGACCTCACCAGACACTCGGGCGAGCACCCGCGGATGGGCGCCGCCGATGTCGTTCCGTTCGTGCCGCTCGAGGGGACGACCATGGAGGAGTGCATCGCGCTCGCTCGAGCGCTGGGCGAGCGCGTCGGCCGTGAGCTCGACATCCCGGTCTATCTGTACGAGCGCGCCGCGACGCGCCCGGAGCGCGAGAACCTCGCCGACGTTCGCCGCGGTGAGTTCGAGGGACTGCGCGACTCGATCCCCGACGATCCGGCGCGGGCCCCCGACTTCGGGCCCGCCCGCGTGCACCCGACCGCCGGCGCCGTGGCAATCGGCGCGCGCCCCTTTCTCGTCGCGTACAACGTGTATCTGGGCGGCAAGGAGCATCTCGCCGTGGCGAAGAAGGTCGCGAAGGCGGTGCGCGGCTCGTCAGGCGGACTCAAGTACGTGAAGGGGCTCGGGCTCGAGGTGGATGGGCAGGCGCAGGTCTCGATGAATCTCGTCGACATCGATCAGACGCCGATGCACCGGGCATTCGACGCGGTGAAAATGGAGGCCACGGCCCATGGGGTGGCCCCCACCTGGAGCGAGATCGTTGGCCTGGTGCCGGAGCGCGCGCTGTTCGACGCCGCGGTCCGCCACCTCCAGCTCGACCGATTCACGGTCGATCAGGTGCTCGAGCGAAAGGTGCGCGCGGCCACGTCGCACTGGACCGAAGGAGGAGACCGCCTGTCAGGCTTCGTCGCCTCCGTCGCGTCCTCGAGTCCCACCCCCGGAGGCGGCTCCGTCGTCGCGCACGTCGGGGCGCTCGCCGCCGCGCTCGGACAGATGGTCGCGGGACTCACCGTGGGAAGAAAGAAATACGCTGCGGTCGAGGCGGAGATGCGCGAGCTCGGCGCGCGTGCCGCATCGTTAGGCTCCCGGCTCGCCGCGCTGGTGGAGGCGGACGCCCGGGCGTACGGGGCGGTGTCGGAGGCCTACAAGATGCCGAAGGAGCCAGCCGCCGCTGCCGCCTCACGGCAGCGGGCGATCGAGAAGGCGCTCCTCGGGGCCGCCGAAGTCCCGCTGGAAACGTCGCGGCTGTGCGGCGACGTCACCGAGATCGCTGCGGCCGTGGCGGCGCGCGGCAACACGAACGCCGTCTCCGATGCGGGGGTCGCCGCTCTGCTCGCTGATGCTGCCTGCCGCGGCGCAGCCTACAACGTCCGCATCAACGTCGCCGCGCTCCCCGATCGCTCAGTCGGCGCCGCGCTGGCCGCGGAGGCGCAGCGACTCGCGTCCCACACGTCGCAGCGAGCCGCCAGCGTCGTGGAGCTGGTGGAGCGGGAGATTACGAAAGGCTGAGAACGAACGAGGAACGAGGAAGCGGCCGGGAGGCTCTCGACGCACGAGCCGTCCACGCACTGCCTCGTTCCTCGTTCGTGTCCTACTTGTACCGATACGTAATCCGCCCTCGCGACAAATCGTAGGGACTCAGCTCCACGGCCACTTTGTCGCCCGGCAGGATCTTGATGAAGTTCGTGCGTATCTTCCCCGAGATGTAGGCGAGCACCTCGTGCCCGTTCTCCAGCTCCACCCGGAACATCGCGTTCGGAAGCGGCTCGATGATCGTGCCCGTGACCTGAATGACCCCATCTTTGGCCAAACGCAGTCTCCTCTGACTGAGCTAGGCTCGCCGCGTCAGCACGCGCGGGCCGTGCTCGGTGATCGCCACCGTGTGCTCGAAATGCGCCGATCGGGAGCCGTCGATCGTCTTGATCGTCCAGCGGTCCGGCATCGTGCGCGTCTTCGCGGAGCCCGCGTTCACCATCGGCTCAATGGCGATCGTCAGCCCCACGGTCAAACGCTCCCGGCGCTTCGGCTTGCCGTAGTTGGGAACCTGCGGCTCCTCGTGAAACGCCACGCCGATCCCGTGCCCGACGAGGTCGCGCACGACACTGAAGCCCGCCTCCTCGACCACGCCCTGTACCGCGGCGCCAATGTCGCCGATGTGGTTCCCGAGCTGTGCCGCCGCAATCCCCGCCTCGAGTGCCCGCTGCGTGACGTCGAGCAGCCGCTGCGAGGTCTCGTCCACCTCGCCGACGGCGACGGTCGTCGCAGAATCGGTGTAATACCCCTTGTACCGTACGCCGACGTCGATCGACACGAGGTCCCCTTCAACGAGCTGCCGCGTCCGCGACGGAATGCCATGCACGATCTCGTCGTTGATGGACGTGCAGACGCTCGCCGGGAAATCGTAGAGTCCCTTGAACGCCGGCACTGCCCCCTCGTGCGAGCGAATGAAGTCCTCGGCGAGACGATCGAGATCGGCCGTCGTCATTCCCGGCTTGACCGCCTCGGCGAGCATCGCGACGGTCTCCGCGAGAATGCGCCCACCCTCGGCCATGACGTCGATCTCTCGCGGCGATTTCAACTGAATCATTTCGGGAGCGCGCGTACGACCCGCTCGGTGACGTCTGCCGGCGAGCCGACGGCGTCCACGGCCAGGAGTGGCGTTCCGTTCGTACGGTACCAGTCGATGACGGGAGCGGTCTGGTCACGATAGACACGGAGGCGACGGCGTACGGCGTCCGGATCGTCGTCTTTCCGCCTCACGAGTGTGCCGCCACACTTGGGGCATGGCGTGCCCGGCTCGCGCCCCGTGAAGGGCGTCTGGCAACGATCGCAGATCGTGCGGCCCGAGAGCCGGCGAACGAGCTCGTCGTCTGGTACCTCGAACAGGAGGACTGCATCAACCTGGCGGCCCAACTCGCCGAGCACGCGCTCCAGCCCCTCCGCCTGAGGAACTGTGCGCACGACACCATCGAGAATGACGCCGCGCGCCATCTCCGGGCGCGTGAACGTTTCCTTCATGATGCCAAGAATGACGGCATCGGGAACGAGCTCACCCCGATCCATGTAGCCCTGCGCGGCCTTCCCCATCGGGGTGCCTTCCCGGACGGCAGCGCGCAGCACGTCCCCGGTTGCAATCTTTGGAATCCCGAGGCGCTGCGCAACCGGCTCGGCCTGGGTGCCCTTGCCGGCGCCCGGCGGTCCCAGGAGGACGATGATCATGGAACGAACGAGGAACGAGGAACGAGGAATTGGCGCGCATTCCTCATTCCTCGTTCCTCGTTCTCCTTCAAGGTCACGCGACTATCAGACAAACAGGGAGCCCGCGACGCCGGCGATCACCAACCCACCGATGAAGCTCATCGCCGGCGCGCCACGGCCACGGAACCGCACCCGTCCACCCTTCTTCATGAAGCTGTCGTACTTCCGCAGAAGCAGCGCCTCCTGGAACTTCTGCACCGTGTCGAGGCCCACGCCCACCACGATCAGCAGCGAGGTTCCCCCGAACTGGAACGGCACATTGAACAGCCCCGCGATCCAGATGGGCAGCAGCGCCACGAGCGTCAGGAAGACCGCGCCCGGGAGCGTAATGCGACTGACGACGTGGTCGATGTACTCGGCCGTTTTGGCGCCCGGCTTCACCCCGGGAATGAACCCGCCCTGCTTCTTCAGGTTCTCCGCGATGTCGATCGGGTTGAAGATGATCGACGTATAGAAGTACGTGAAGAAGAGGATCAGGATCGCCGACAGCAGGAAGTAGAGCGGCGTTCCGGGATTGAAGTACTCCGCCATCGTCTGCAGCCGGGGATTCCCGCTGAATTGCGCGATCGTGCCGGGCACGACGATGAGCGACTGCGCGAAGATGATCGGCATCACGTTGGCGGCGTTCATGCGCAGCGGAATGAAGTTGCGCGCCGCTTCTCGCATGCGCCCGCGTCCCATCGCCCGCTGCGGGATCTGGATCTGCACCCGACGCGCGGCCACCGTGATGGCGACCGTCGCCGCGACGACGAGAACCATCATCACGATGAGCACGACCAGCTTGAGCGGCGCCAGCGCCCCCGTCGTGACGAAGTTCAACGTCTGGAAGATGCCGGGCCAGATGCGCTCGACGATCGAGAAGAAGATCAGCAGGCTCGCGCCGTTTCCGATGCCGCGCTCCGTGATCTGCTCGCCGAGCCACATCACGAAGATGGCGCCTGTCGTCAGGAAGAGCGTCATCTGAAGCTGATGCGCGAAGCCCGGGAAGCGCACGGCGCCCTGCAGCGACTCGGTGAACAGGGCGAAGCCGTAGCCCTGGATCATCGCGATGATGACCGTCCCATAACGAGTCCACTGCGTGATCTTCTTTCGCCCCTCCTCGTCCTTCTGCATCTTTTCCACGGTGGGGATGACCGCCCCCGCCAGCTGGAAGAGAATGCTCGACGAGATGTAGGGCATGATGCCGAGCGCGAAGAGCGTCGCGCGCGACAGGCCACCGCCGACGAACAGGTCGTAGAGGCCGAGCAGCCCGCCCTGTCCCTGCGCCGCGAAGAAATCGCGCAGCGCGACGACATCGATGCCCGGCGCGGTGACGTGCGCACCGACGCGGTAGATCAGGAGACAGAGCAGCGTGAAGAGGATCTTCTGCTTCAGCTCCGGCGTGCGGAACAGATTGCCGACGGCCGCGGCGGGATTGGTCTGCGCCATGGTTACGCCTCGACGCGGCCTCCCGCCGCGAGAATCTGCTCCCGAGCCGCCGCGCTCATCTTGATGCCACGCACGGTCACGGGACGCGTCAGCTTGCCGTTGGCCAGCACCTTCGCCGGACCCTTTCGGCGATGGACCCAGCCCTTCTCGGCAAGCGCTTCCTGCGTTACCTCGGTCCCCTCGGGCCAGCGGTTCAACGCCTCCAGGGTAACCACCTGGTGCTCGACGCGGAACTCGTTCGTGAACCCGCGCTTCGGCAGCCGACGCGTGAGCGGCATTTGTCCGCCCTCGAAGTGCGGCTTGCCGCCGCCCGGGCCACCATGCCCTGCGCGCGCCTTGCTGCCCTTGTGACCCTTACCGGAGGTCTTACCCGTTCCGGAGCCCGGGCCCCGCCCAATGCGCTTGCGGTCCCGGTGGGAGCCCCGCGCTGGACTCAGGTTGTCCAGTCCGACTCTGCTCGGCTTGCTCACGATTTCACTCCTTCACCGGCGTCACCTTCACCAGGTGGCGCACGTGCTTGATCATGCCGCGAAGCGATGCGGAATCCTGCTTCACGACGACATCCTGATGGTGGCGCAGGCCGAGCGCATCGAGCGTGGCGCGCAGCTTCTTCGGATGCCCGATCCCGCTCCGCACCTGCTCGATGAGCACGCGACCCTTGGTCGGCGCGCCGACGGGCTCCGTCTTCTTCGGGCCACGTGTGCGGTGCCAGACGAACGTCCTAGCCATGTACGACCTCCTTCCCCTTGGCGCGCGACCGATACGGGATGCTCGACATCTCCACGCCACGTTCGCGAGCAATCTGCTCGATCGTCGTCAGCTGGCTGAGTCCATCGAGAGCCGCGCGCACCATGTTGTGCGGATTCGTCGAGCCCAGGCTCTTCGTGAGAATGTCCTGGACGCCCGCGCACTCCAGCACCGCGCGCACCGCCCCGCCGGCGATCACACCGGCGCCTGGTGCCGCTGGCTTCATGAGTACCCGCCCCGCGCCATGTTGGCCAACGACCTCGTGAGGAATCGTTCCTCCGGTCAAAGGTACACGGACGCGATGACGACGCGCAGCGTCGACCGCCTTGCGAACGGCCTCGGACACTTCGTTGGCCTTGCCGGTAGCCACGCCGACCTCCCCCTGCCCGTTGCCAACGGCGACGAGAGCGTTGAAGGAGAACCGCCGGCCACCTTTCACGACCTTGGCGACGCGGTTGATGGCAATGACGTTCTCGATGAGATCGCTGCCTTCGCGCTCTCCGCCTGGACCGCCACGCCCATCACCGCGACCACGACCACCGTCCCGTCCGCCGCGACCGTCCCCGCCGCCACGTCCGCCGCGGCCGCCACCCGGACCCCCAGGTCCGCCGCCGCGGCCACCCCCGCCACCGCCGCCGCGGCCGCCACGGCCACCACCGGGCCCGCCGCGTCCACGAGGCCCGCCACGAGTACCGCCGCCGCCACCACCGCCGCGCTGCGGCTGCGACGTCTGTCCGCCGCCTTCGCCGCCCTGCTGGTTCTCAGCCATGTCAGAACTCCAGTCCGCCCTCACGGGCGCCATCGGCCACTGCCTTCACGCGGCCGTGATATCGGTATCCAGCGCGGTCGAAGACGACCTTCGTGATCCCCGCGTCCTTGGCCTTCGCGGCCAGTCGCTTGCCGACCTCGGCGGATTTCTCCGTCTTCTTCCCCTCGGCGACGCCGCTGTCGGAGACGGTCAGAATCGTCCGCTGGGCGCCATCGTCGACGAGCTGCGCGTAGATGTGCTTGATCGAACGGTACACGACGAGACGGGGACGCTCCGCCGTGCCCGTCACCTTCTTGCGCACGCGCAAATGCCGCTGGTGACGCTTCTCGGCGCGCGTCTTCGGCTTGTGAATCGGTCTCATTACTTGGCTCCCGCCTTGCCCGCCTTCCGGCGGATCTGCTCGCCCTGATACTTGATGCCCTTCCCCTTGTATGGCTCCGGCGGGCGCAGGCTTCGCAGCTCTGCCGCCACCTGCCCGACGAGCTCCTTGTCCGCGCCTTCGATGATGACTTGCGTCGGCTGCGGTGCCGTCAGCTTGATCCCCTTCGGGGCGCGGTACTCCACCGGGTGCGAAAACCCGAGCGCCAGCTGCAGCCCGTACGGTCGGGCTTCCGCCTTGTAGCCGACGCCGACGATCTCGAGCTGCTTCGAGTAGCCCTTGGTGACGCCGTCCACCATGTTGGCGACGAGCGTCCGCGTGAGGCCGTGCAGCGCGCGGTGGCCCGGCTCATCCGAGGGGCGTGCGACGGTGATGTTCCCATCCTCCATCGCGATCGCCATGGAAGGGTGCAGGCGCCGCTCGAGCTCCCCCTTGGGGCCCTTCACCTTCACCGTCTGCCCATCGATCGTCGCCGTCACGTTCTTCGGCACGGGAATGGGCTTCTTTCCGATTCGCGACATCGGGCCCTCCTACCAGACCACGGCGAGCAGCTCGCCGCCGGTGCGCGCCTGACGAGCCTGGCGATCGGTCATCAGCCCCTGCGAGGTGCTGAGGATCGCCATGCCGAGGCCGTTGCGGATGCGCGGGATCTCGCTCACGCCGACATAGCGGCGAAGCCCCGGCGTCGACACACGCTTGAGCTCGCGGATGACCGGCTGCTCGCCCGCCGCGTACTTGAGGTACACGCGCAGGAGCTTCCGGCCTTCCTCGGTGTCGAGCACCTTGAAGTCCTTGATGTACGCGTTGTCCATGAGGATCTTCGCGATTTCCACCTTCATCTTCGATGCCGGCATGTCCACGCGGCGATGCTTCGAGCCGCACGCATTGCGGATGCGCGTGAGCATGTCGGCGATCGGATCAGTCATTGACATTCTACAGAGTTCCTTTCCCGCCGTATCTTCTCCGTGCCTGGAAAGACGCGCGGAAGTTCAAAGTGAATCGTGCTGAACGAGGAATGAGGAGGTGGCGTGAAACGCTCCGCTCGAGATCTCGAGCGCCGCTTCCTCGGTCCTCGTTCCTCGTTCCGTTACCAGCTGGCCTTCCTGACTCCGGGAATCATCCCGGACAATGCCAGGTCGCGGAAGCAGATGCGGCAGAGGCCGAACTTCCGCAGATACGCGCGCGAGCGCCCGCAGCGCTGACAGCGGTTGTGCTGCCGCACGCCGAACTTCGGCTTGCGCTTCGCTTTCTCCACCATGGCCTTACGAGCCATTCTGAGCCCTCTGTGTATTCAAGTGAACTGCAAACATGACAGGGTTCAGAAGACGGAATGCAGATGTCAGAATGCCCTGCTGACTTCTGAACTCTGTCTTCTCGACTCTGTCATCGTTGCCGTTACGCATTGACGACGATCGGTTTGTCATCCCCGCGGAACGGCATTCCCAACTCCCGCAGCAACGCAAAGGCTTGATCGTCCCGCGGCGTGCTCGTCACGAACGTGATGTCCAGCCCGTGCACCTGCTCGACCTGGTCGTAGTTGATCTCGGGGAAGATCACCTGCTCCTTGAGGCCGAGGGAGAAGTTCCCGCGACCGTCGAACGACCGCGTGTTCACGCCGCGGAAGTCACGGATCCGTGGCATCGCGACGTTCAGCAGGCGATCGAGGAACTCCCACATCCGCGCGCCGCGCAGCGTCACGCTCGCGCCGATCTCCTGGCCCTCGCGCAGCCCGAAGTTCGAGATCGACTTCTTCGCGCGGGTGCGCACCGCCCGTTGGCCCGTGATCAAGCCGAGCTCGGTGACGACGCTGTCGAGCAGCTTGGGCTGTTTCACCGCCTCGCCCAGTCCCACGTTCACGACGATCTTCTCGAGCTTCGGAATCTCGTGGGTGTTCGTGTAGCCGAACTGCTGCATGAGGCGCTGCCGCAGCGTCGTCTCGTAGTACTCCTTGAGGCGCGGCTTGGGCGCGGGCGTGTCGACGCCACGGTGCGGCTTCTCGACGACCTGCGTGTCGGCCTTCTTCTGCTTCTTTTCCTTGGTAGCCATTGCTTCCTCTCTCAGCGCGTGCGGGGAATCGCATCCCCGCTCTTCACGCTAATGCGCTCCTTCGTTCCGTCGTCATCGATGCGCGCGCGTACCCGCGTCGGCGCCCCCGACTTCGGATCGATCAGCATGACGTTGGACGCATGGACCGGCGCCGGGAAATCGATGATCCCGCTCTGCTCGTTCTCGCGCCGGGCCTTGCGGTGCTTCTTCACGATGTTCACACCCTCGATCGTGATGCGCCCCGTCTTCGGGTACACGCGCAGGACCTTCCCTTCCTTCCCCTTGTCGTCACCGCGCATGACGCGGACGGTATCGCCGCGCGTGACATGCAGCTTCATCCGCTCCGCATTCTGCTCGTGGCGGCGGCGATTCTTCAGCCGCTCCGCCTTTCGATATCTCAGGATCCGCATGCTAGAGCACCTCCGGCGCGAGCGAGACGATCTTCATGAACTTCTTCTCGCGGAGCTCGCGCGCCACGGGACCGAAGATGCGCGTCGCGCGCGGCTCGCCCGCCTCGTTGATGATGACGACCGCGTTCTCGTCGAACCGGATGTAGCTGCCATCCTTGCGGCGCGTCTCCTTCGCCGTGCGCACGACGACCGCGCGCGCGACATCGGACTTTTTCACGGTCCCGTTGGGAAGCGCATCCTTGACCGCGACGATCACCTGATCGCCGAGGCCGGCGTAGCGCCGGCGCGTTCCTCCCAGCACGCGGATGACCAGGGCGCGTTTGGCACCCGAGTTGTCCGCGACTTTGACTACCGATTCCTGCTGAATCATGGCTCGTCTCCCTTACCGCGCGCGCTCGATGATCTCGACGACGCGCCACCGCTTGTCCTTGGACAGCGGCCGGGTTTCCATGATGCGCACGCGGTCGCCGGTCTTGGCGGAGTTCTCCTCGTCGTGCGCCTTCAGCCGCTTCGTCCGGGTCACCATTTTCCCGTACAGCGGGTGCGGAAACCGACGCTCGATCGCGACGACCACCGTCTTCTGCATCTTGTCGCTCACCACGATGCCGATGCGGGATTTCCGCGTGCCGCGCGTCGAGGTGCTCTCGGTCTTCATCATCTCGGCCATGTCCCTGATCGCTCCTGACTAGCGGCCACGGCGGGCAGTCGCCCGCTTCGTCTTCGTCGTCTTGGTTGCACGCTTCGTCTTCGGAGCCTTGGTTTCCGTCGACCCCCCCGATGGTGCCGGTGCGGTGATGCCCTTCTGCCGTGCCGTCAGCACCGTCATCATGCGCGCGATGTCCTTGCGGAGATCACGCAGCCGGTGCGGCTGCTCGAGCGGTTGCGTCGCCGCCCGCAGGCGGAGTCGGAAGCGCTCCTCCCGAAGCTCGGCGATCCGGTCCCGAAGCTCCTGATCGTTGAGCTCGCGTATCTCAGTGGCCTGCATCGGTGTGCGCCTCCTCGCGAACGACGAACTTGGACTTCACCCCCAGCTTCGCGGCCGCGAGCGCCATCGCGATCTCGGCCGTCTTCCGGTCCACACCCTCGAGCTCGAACATCACGCGCCCGGGCTTCACGACTGCCACCCATCCTTCCGGCGATCCCTTCCCCTTGCCCATCCGGGTCTCGGCGGGCTTCTTCGTGATCGGCTTGTCGGGAAAGATGCGGATCCACACCTTCCCCCCGCGCTTGATGTGCCTCGTGAGGGCGACACGCGCCGCCTCGATCTGCCGGTTGGAGACCCACCCGGGCTCGACCGCCTGCAGCCCATAATGCCCGAACGAGATTTCGGCGCCGCGCGTCGCCATCCCCCGCGTGCGCCCCTTGAACATCTTGCGAAACTTGACGCGCTTCGGACTCAGCATCGGTCGATCCTCAGAGGCCCGTCGAGTACGTGTTGCCGCGGCGATCTTCCACGACTTCACCCTTGAAGATCCACACCTTCACCCCAATGGTGCCGAAGGTGGTCTTGGCGGTGGACGTCGCGTAATCGATGTCCGCGCGGAGCGTGTGAAGCGGAACCCGGCCCTCGTGGTAGCCTTCGACGCGCGCGATCTCGGCGCCACCCAGGCGCCCACCCGTCTTGATCTTGATCCCCTGCGCACCCATCCGCATCGCGCTCTGCACCGCGCGCTTCATCGCGCGACGGAACGAGATGCGCTGCGCGAGCTGCGCGGCCACCTGATCCGCGACGAGCTGCGCATCGAGCTCCGGGCGCTTGATCTCTTCGACGTTGATGCCGACTTCCTTGCCGCTGAGCTTCGCCAGCTCATCGCGCAGCTTGTCCACCTCGGCACCCTTCTTTCCGATCACGACGCCAGGACGGCCGGTGTGGATCGTCACCACCACCTTGCCGGGCTTGCGCTCGATCTGGATGTCCGCGATCGCCGCGTGACCGAGGCGCGCCTTGAGATACTTGCGCAGGAGCTCGTCTTCCTTGAGCAGCGCGGGGAACTCACGATTGGCGTACCAGCGTGACTTGTGCAGCTTGGTGATTCCCAGCCGGAACCCGATCGGATGCGTCTTCTGACCCATTAGCGTTCGCCTCGCTCGGCGACCACGATTTCCACGTGGCTCGTCCGCTTCTGAATGGGGGTCGCGCGGCCCATCGCCGCCGGCATGAAGCGCTTGAGCTTCGGCCCCTCGTTGACTATCGCGTGCTTGACGTACAGGCGGTCGGTATCGAGCGGCTCGCCCGACTCGCGCGCCTTGAATTCCGCGTTCGCCACGGCGGACTTGAGCGTCTTCTCGATCTGCTTGGCGGCGTGCTTCTTCGAGAACGCCAACAAGGCCAGCGCCTCGTTCACGTCCTTGCCGCGGATCTGGTCGATGACCAGCCGCATCTTGTAGGGCGACTGTCGCGTCGTCCGCTGAAAGGCTCGTACGTCGGTCATGCGGGTTTGCCTCCTCCCTTGCCTCCGGGCGCCGGCACAGCCGGCGTCGCCGACGGCGTCGCCTTCTTGTCCACCTTGTTGGCGCCGGTGTGCCCGCGGAACAGGCGCGTGGGCGCGAACTCGCCCAGCCGGTGGCCCACCATGTTCTCGGTGACATACACCGGGATGAACTTGTTCCCGTTATGCACCGCGAAGGTGTGCCCCACGAAATCCGGCGTGATCGTGCTCGCGCGCGACCAGGTCTTCATCACCCGCTTCTCGTTCCGGTCATTCATCGAGCGCACGCGCTTCATGAGCGACTCTTGAATGAACGGGCCCTTCTTTACGCTGCGTCCCATGAGCAGAGATCTCGATTAGGAAAGATCAGTGTATGCTGCGAACTGCGAACTGCGAACTGCGAGCTGCGAGCGCTGCGGTTTGTTGTCTTCGCAGTTCGCAGTTCGCAGTTCGCGGTTAGCTTGTAGTCGCCTTCCCCCGCTTGCGTCCGCGCACGATCAGGCGCTGCGACGACTTCTTCTTGTTCCGCGTCTTCACCCCTTCCTTCTTGCCCCACGGGCTGACGACGTTGCGTCCGCCACGCGTCCGGCCGCCGTGGGGGTGATCGACCGGATTCATTACCTCACCGCGGACCTTCGGACGCCGTCCGAGCCAGCGCGTCTTGCCCGCCTTCCCGTGCGACTGGAGCTCGTGCTCGGCGTTCCCCACCTCGCCGATCGTGGCGAGGCAGTTGCCGTGCACCAGGCGTACTTCCGTCGACGGCATCTTCAGCGTGACGTACTCGCCTTCCTTCGCCACGACCTGGAGGCTCGTCCCCGCCGAGCGCGCCAGCTGCCCGCCGCGCCCGATGCGAAGCTCGACGTTATGCACGGCCGTCCCGAGCGGAATCTCCCGAAGCGGGATCGCGTTCCCCGTCCGAATGTCCGCGCCCGGACCCGACGACACCGAATCGCCGACCGCCAGCCCCTTGGGGTGCAGGATGTAGCGCTTCTCGCCATCGCTGTACTCGACGAGCGCGATGCGCGCCGACCGGTTGGGATCGTACTCGATCTCCCGCACCACCGCCGCAACGCCGTGCTTGTTCCGCTTGAAGTCGATCACGCGATACTTGCGCTTGTGTCCACCACCCCGCCGCCGCATCGAGATGTGACCGTGGTTGTCGCGGCCACCCGACTTCTTGAGCGGCTCGGTCAGCGACTTCTCCGGCGTCGAGCGTGTGATCTCCGCGAAATCGGAGACCGAGCGAAAGCGCGACCCGCTCGTGACCGGCTTGAATTGACGCGTTGGCATCCGTCAGCCCTCGAAGATTTCCTCGATCGTTTCTCCTTCGCGGAGACGCACGATCGCCTTTTTCCAGTTGTTGCGCGTGCCGACGCTCTTGCCCACCCGTCGGGTTTTGCCGCGCCGGTTCGACGTCCACACCCCCTCGACGTGGACCCCGAACAGCGCCTCGATCGCCTGCTTGATCGCGGGCTTCGTCGCCTTGGGATGCACCTCGAACGTGTACTCCTGCCGCTCGTGGAACGCAGCCGAGCTCTTTTCCGTGATCACCGGACGGACCACGATCTCATGAATGGTCGGCATCGCTTACTTCCCCTTCTTCTTGTCGCCGCCCTTCTTCTTCGGCGCGGCCTTCTTCCGCGCCGCGGGCTTGCCAGCCGCCTTCCGCGCGGGCTTCTTGGCCGAGGCCTTGCGCGCCGCCGGCTTCGCCGTCTTCCGCGCGCCCTTCTTCCTCGGTGCGGCCGTCGCCTCGCCGGCGGCCTTCGCGCGGCGCGGCTTCCTGGCGCTCCGGCGCGGGCGCTCCGTCGGCTCCGTCTCTTCCACCGGCTCGAGCTCCTGGCCTAACGCTCCGGCCTCGACGAGCACGACATCCGACCACAGCACGTGATAGGCGGACACGTCGCCGTACGGCATCACCTGAACGTCCTGAAGATTCCGCGCGCTCAGATACACGTTCTGATTGAGGCCATTCGTCAGAATGAGCACCTTCCGGCCGACCAGGTCGAGCCGGTCGAGCAGCGCCACGATGCGCTTGGTCTTCGGCGCATCGAGCGTGAAGCGATCGACGACGAAGAGCGATTCCTCCCGCGCGCGCGCGTTCAGCGCACTCTTGCGCGCGAGCGCCTTCACCTGGCGCGGCACGTCCTGCCGGTAGCTGCGGGGCTGCGGCCCGAAGACCGTACCGCCCCCGACCCAATGCGGCGCGCGAATCGAGCCCTGACGGGCGCGACCGGTGCCCTTCTGCTTCCAGGGCTTCTGGTTGCCGCCGACCACGTACTTCCGGATCTTCGTCGCCGCGGTCCCCTGGCGCTGGTTGGCGAGGAACGCCTTCACCGCCTGGTGCAGCACGGGCATGTTCACGGTCCCGTCGAACATCTCCTCGGGCAGCGCCACGCGCTCCCGCTCGGTCCCTAACGCCGTGTACGCGGCGGCGTTCAATGTCTCGGTCTCAGCCATGCGCTCAGCCTTGCTTGCGGACGAGGAGGATCCCGTTCGTGGGACCGGCCACCGCGCCGCGGATGTAGATGAGGTTCCGCTCCACGTCGATCTTTTCGACGCGGAGATTCGTCTCCGTGTGCCGCGCGGCGCCGTAGTGTCCGGGCATCTTCTTGCCCTTGATCACGCGCGACGGGTCGGTACCGGGGCCGATCGAGCCGGGCCGGCGGTGCTTCGTGTTGCCGTGCGTGTTCGGCCCACCACCGATTCCGTACCGCTTGACGACGCCCTGAAACCCACGCCCTTTCGACGTCCCGGTGACCTTCACCTTCTCGCCGGGCGCGAAGATGTCGACCTTCACCACGTCGCCCACCTTGTACGACGGGATCTCCGGCTTCTTCCCGGGCGCGTCATCGATGCGAAAGCTGCGAAGCACCGCCGGCGGCGCCTCGAGGCCGGCCTTCGCCGCATGCCCCACCTCGGCTTTCGACGCGCGACGCCCGCGCGGCGTGCGTTCGTTGGACTTCGACGCGCGACGCATGCGCTGCTGCCCGTACCCGAGCTGCACGGACGCGTATCCCATCCGCTCCTTCTCGTTCACGAACACCACCGGATTCGGCGGCGCCTCGACGACCGTCACGGGAATCTGCTGCCCCGCCTCGTTGAAGATCTGGGTCATCCCCAGCTTCTTGCCAATGATTCCGATCATGAGCTCACTCGACCTTGATCTCGACGTCCACGCCAGCGGGCAGATCCAGCTTCGTCAACGCGTCCACCGTCTGCGCGCGCGAATCGAGAATGTCGATGACGCGCTTGTGCGTCTTGAGCTCGAACTGCTCGCGCGACTTCTTGTCCACGTGCGGCGAGCGGAGCACCGTCCAGCGCTTCGTCTTCGTCGGGAGCGGAATCGGCCCCGATACCTGTGCGCCCGTCTTTTCGGCGGTGCGGACGATGTCCGCTGACGCCTGGTCGATC
>JAICOJ010000176.1 GCA_025930755.1 Gemmatimonadaceae bacterium | reverse complement strand
GTCGAAGCGGATCCCGAGATGGCGGTCAGGGGTGATGCGCTGCAGGACGCCGGTTACCTCGTCGGCGAGCGCGGCGCCGCTCAATGAGTCGAAGTGTCCCCTGGCCGACAGCGCGCGCAGGCTATCGGCGAACACCCGCCCGGTAGCTTCGTAGATGTAACCGCCCACGAGCGAGTCGGCGATCGCCGCCACGACGTGCCGCGGCGTCGGGGAGGGTGCCTGCGCATGGGCACTTGCTCCAGTGATGCAGAAGGCGAAGGCGGTGGCGATCGTCGCGCGTCGCCTTCCTGTGCGCGAGTGTCGCGTCGCCGCCGGGCCGAGACGCTCGAGAACTTCGGCGGCGATAGGTCGCCGCGTGATGTCGTCCTCGACGGCGTTGAGAACGGGGACGATGTCGACACCGGCGGCCGCGAAGCGCTCGTGCTGTACGTCAGCGAGCGCCTTCCAGAGGACGCGCAGCTCTCCTTCGAGCGAGCGCGCGCGCGTGGTCAGCGCGACCATGCGGCGGCGGGCGTCCTGCCGGTCGCGCGCATCGGTGACCAGTCCTTCCTCGCGCATCGCGTCGGTGATGCCGATGATGGCCGGGTGCGTGAGATGCAATCGGTCGGCGAGCTCGGTGATCCCCAGCGGACCGTGGGCGAGGAGGAGCTGGTAGGTCGAGGCCCACCGGGCGCGGAAGGGTAGGCCGCGCGCGTCGTAGAGCTCGTCGGCGGTGCGGAGGAGTGTCTCTGTCACGCGCCGGAATCGGTGATCGAGGACGAGCGCGCCGAGCTCACGAACATAGTCCATGGTTGGAATTCCGTAAACGGTTACGTAACTACTAACGCATTTCGGGTGCGGGCGCAAGATTCCCGAGGTACCGCGTGGCGGCACTCCGACGCTCGGCGAGCCGCCTGGCCCGTCGCATGCACGTGTTTGCAGGCAAGGCCGATTCCTTTTCCGACGAGGACGTCGCGGAGGCTCGGCCTCGAGGCGCATCGTGGCGCCGGCGTCCCGCGACGGGATCTGGCGGCGCAAGCTCTTGGGAGAGAGCAGGATCGCAAAGCCGGCGACCGGGGATGGCCGACGATGGCCATCCCGGACCCACGTCACATGTGGCGCCGGTTACGTCTGGCCCCCTACGCGTGGAAAAGGCAGTCCCGGGAACCGATTCGTGATGTTGATAGTTCAACTCATTACCGGGTCTTCATTTACAAAACGCTTGCGCGGAATCACGAACCCGGGTAATGTCCGCGCCCACGCAGTCCCCGCGCGGGATCGATGGTCTTCCAAGATCCCCACGTCCGCGTAGCTTGCAGGACTCTCACCTGGGAGCGCAGTCAATGTCCCTGTCGTCGAAGCCGCCCATCGCCGCCGGTGCGCTCAGCCCGAACGCGCGCACCGTCCTTCAGAAGCGCTACCTGGTGAAGGATGAGCGCGGGAAGCCGACCGAAACGCCGGAGGAGCTCTTCTGGCGCGTGGCGACGGTCGTGGCGGAGGCGGACAGGCGATACGGCGCGAGCGACGGCGCCGTCGAGACGGTGGCCGAGGAGTTCTACCGGCTGATGACCGAGCGGCGGTTCGAGCCCAACTCCCCGACCCTGATGAACGCGGGCCGCCCGTTAGGCCAGCTGTCCGCGTGCTTCGTGCTGCCCGTCAACGACTCCCTGTCGAACGGGCATGACGGCATCTACGACACGCTGAAGGCGATGGCGCTCATCCACCAGTCGGGTGGCGGGACGGGATTCTCCTTCTCGCGCCTGCGCCCGAAGGGCAGCATGGTGCGCTCGACGACCGGCGTCGCCAGCGGCCCGGTGTCGTTCATGAAGCTCTACGACGCCTCCACGGAGGCGGTGAAGCAGGGTGGCACGCGCCGCGGCGCCAACATGGGGATCCTGCGCGTCGATCACCCCGACATCCTCGAGTTCATCACCTGCAAGGAAGACCTCACCCAGATCACGAACTTCAACATCTCGGTCGCCATCACCGACGCGTTCATGCGCGCGGTGAAGGAGCGCACCGAGTACTCGCTGATCGATCCGCACAATGGCAAGGAAGCGGGGCGGCTCGACGCCAACCTGGTCTGGGACAAGATGATCGAGGGCGCCTGGCGCACCGGCGAGCCGGGGGTGTTCTTCATCGACGAGGCCAACCGCTACAACCCGGTGCCGACGTTAGGCTCGTACGAGGCGACCAATCCCTGCGGCGAGCAGCCGCTCCTCGCCTACGACGTCTGCAACCTCGGCTCGATCAACGTCGGCTATTACGTGCGCGACGGGCAAATGGACTGGGACGCGTTCAAGCGCGACATCCATCTCAGCACGCACTTCCTCGACAACATCATCGACGTCAACAAGTACCCGCTGGTCGAGATCGACACGCTGGCGAAGCGGATCCGCCGCATCGGGCTCGGCGTCATGGGCTTCGCCGACGCGCTCGTGAGGCTCGGCATCCCGTACGACAGTGAAGAGGGCGTCGAGTTCGGCCGAACGGTGATGGAATTCGTCGACGTCGAGGCGAAGCGCGAGAGCGAGCGGCTCGCCGTCGAGCGCGGCCCGTTCGCCGAGTGGGCGCGGTCGATCTGGGGCCCGGAGGAGACGGCGGCAAAGGACGCACGCGGCCAGCGCATTCGGCCGATGAAGATGCTCCGGAACTGCAACGTCACCACCGTTGCCCCCACCGGCACGATCTCCATCATCGCCGGGTGCTCGTCGGGGCTCGAGCCGCTGTTTGCCGTGGCGTTCATGCGGAACCAGGCCGGGGTCCTCATGCCCGACGTCAACGAGGACTTCGTGGCGATCGCCCAGCGCGAGGGGTGGTACTCCGAGGAGCTGATGGAGCGCATCGCGAAGCAGGGGACGATCAGGTTCCCCGAAGTCCCGGTGAAGTGGCAGCGCGTCTTCACGACGGCGAACGAGATCGCGCCCGAGTGGCACATCCGCATGCAGGCGGCTTTCCAGCGCCATTGCGACTCGGCCATCTCCAAGACGACGAACTTCTCGCACGCCGCGTCGGTGGAGGACGTCCGCACCATCTACGAGCTCGCGTTCGAGCTGCGCTGCAAGGGCGTCACCGTCTACCGCGACGGCTCGCGCGACAATCAGGTGCTCTCGACCGGCGCCACGGAGCAGGCGAAGCAGACGCGTGAGCAGGCGACGTCGGACCGGCGGCGTATCGGCGAGCTGGAGGGAACGACGGCCGAGCTGCACCACGAGATCGAGCGGCTGCGCAAGCAGCTATTCGAGGCGGAGGCGGAGAACCTGCAGCGCCGCGCCAAGCGCGCACGGCCCGACAAGCTGCGCGGGACGACGATTCGCAAGGAGACCCCGCTCGGCACGATGTTCCTGAACATTACCGAGGACGACCGCGGGCAGCCCTTCGAGGTGTTCATCACGTTAGGCAAGGCCGGCGGGGCCGCGACGGCCGATGCCGAGGCGATGGGACGGCTCATCTCGCTGGCGTTACGCTCGGGAATTCCGCTGCCGTCGATTCACCGGCAGCTGCGCGGCATTTCCTCGGACCGGGCCGTCGGCCTCGGCCCGAACAAGGTGCTCTCGGTGCCGGACGCGATCGGCATCGCGCTCGAGGAATGGTGGCGCGACAAGCACCAGGGCGTGCAGGCAGAGCTGCTTCCGCCCGACCCTCGTCAGGCAGGCATTCCCGCCCTCGAGCAGGTCACGGTGGATCCCGTGGCGAGGGCGCCGGAGGGCGCCGGGGGACCGGGGGGCGCGCCGGAGCCGGAGCAGCTCGGGTTCGACATGAGTGGCTACACGCAGTCGTTCATGGGGACGTGCCCGGACTGTGGCTCGCAGCTCGAGTTCGCCGAGGGCTGCGTGAAGTGCCACGTATGCGGATTCTCGGAGTGCGGCTGAGCGCTTAGCGTCCTGGCAGAACCGGACGCTTCCGCTCCTCCGAGGGCTCGGCGATTGACAGTCGCGCCTCCTCCGCGAGCCGCGCGATCAGCCCCCGCAACTCCGTCTGCCGGGATTTCACCATTCCTTTGTACACGGCCCGCGTCCCAAGGTACGCGGTTGTCACTGCCGTCAGGGCAGCGGCGATCCCCACTTCGACCATACCCGTCGTAGAGCTGACCATGGCGAACAGCGGGCCGCCGAACCCGCCGCCGAATCCTCCGACACCGCCGCCGAAGACGCTGTGCCGGAGTGCCTTGAGGGTCTCCGCGACGCGAATCGTCGTGCGTCCGTTCCGCATCTGCACCGCGACGTGCACGCGTCGCTTTGGATCGGTCGCGCTCCATGTGAATGAGCGCCCTATCACTCCGACGGTCCCGACGTCGGACAGCGTGCGACGGATGGTCTCGACCAGCCGCTCGAAATCGCGCTCGGAGATCTCGCCGTCGACGACGACCTCGTACTCGATCGACGACGGCGCACCGGCCCAGCGCGAGAAGGGCTTGACGCGCATGTCGCGAATCTCCAATGCCACCGCGGGCGTCGACGCTGGCGCTACCGGCGCCGGAACCGCGGCGCTCTGTTCGCCGAGGCCACGCTCCGCCAGTGCGCGATCCACGTACTCGGTGCCTATTCCCGCCTCCCGCGCCGAGTCGCGAACGATATCGAGTCGATAGGCGGATGATGGCGATACCGGTTGACGCTCGGCCTCTCGCGACGGCGGTGGGATCGGCGTGACCGTTCCGGTCGCCTGCGCCTGAAGGTTGGCCGCACGATCCCAGACGGCACGCGCCTCGCGATCCGAGAGGAGAACATCGCGCTCCGTGGCCGCGGGCGCGGATTCCTCACGCCGGGGAGCCGAAGGGATCGACCGTGACAGCGCGCTCAGTGCATCGCCCAATTCCCCCGCTGACGGGAAGCGTAGCGCCGGCTCCTTCGCGAGACACCGATCGACGATCTCGGCGAGCGCGAGCGGTATCGATGGCTCGACGTCGCGGATTTTTGGCGGCGTCTTCGTCACGTGTGCGACCAGCACCGCTGATGCCGATTCGCTCTGAAAGGGGAAGCGTGCCGTCAAGGCATGGAACGCGACGACGCCCAGCGAGTACACATCGCTTCGCGCGTCGACGGTCTCGCCCACGACCTGTTCCGGACTCATGTACTGCACCGTGCCGAGCAGAAGGCCCGTCGCGGTCAACGGTGAAGCCTCGGCGACGCGGGCGATTCCGAAGTCGGTCACCATGGCGCGGCCGGTCCGCTGGTCGATGAGAATGTTCTCGGCCTTGACGTCGCGATGGACGATGCCGAGGCGATGGGCCTCGTGCAGCGCGGCGGCAACGTCTCGCAGCAGGGCAACGACTTCCCCGGCCGGGAGCGCACCGCGGTCGGTCACGCGTTGTGCGAGCGACTCCCCGTCGACGTACCCCATGACGAAGAACACGCGGCCATCGATCTCATCGGCGCGATGGATGGGGACGATGTTCGGATGCGAGAGGCGTGCGGCGGTCCGCGCTTCGCGCAGGAAGCGCTCGCGTACGCGCTCGTCGTCAGCGAGGTGGAGCGGAAGCGCCTTGATCGCCACGAGGCGGTCGAGCCTCAGGTCGCGCGCAAGGAAGACCACTCCCATGCCACCACGCCCCAGCTCGCGCTCGAGCGTGTACTGCTTGCTGAGCACAGTGTCGAGATCGAGCAGCTCGCGCGATCGTGTGGCCATGACCCCTCGTGCCGGCGACTGCAGGAATCTACGCGCGCCGGGCTGCGGATGTTACCGATTCCGGGACCGCGTCGCTGGCGCTCTCGCTTCCCGCGGCGGCTGCTCTTCAGCCCTGTCGTCCGACGGTGCAACTTTGAGCCGCGTGATCGCGTTCGCTGAATCGACCCCGTGAATGACCAACGAAGCGAAGCAGGCACCGGGCAGGCGTTCCCCAACTTGAATCGATGACAAACGCAATCGAAACGAATGCGCTCGTCAAGACCTTCGGAGCTACGCGGGCACTGGAGGGTGTCGATCTCCGTATCCGTGAGGGCACGGTCTACGGCCTGCTCGGTCCAAATGGGGCGGGGAAGACGACCACCATCCGCATCCTTGCCACCCTCCTCAAGCCCACCGCCGGTACGGCGACCGTGCTCGGCCTGGACGTCGTGCGCGACGCTGACCGTGTGCGCCAGAAGGTGAGCCTAACGGGCCAGTACGCGTCGGTGGACGAAGATCTCACCGGCTACGAG
>JAICOJ010000060.1 GCA_025930755.1 Gemmatimonadaceae bacterium | reverse complement strand
ACTCCGTAGCGCGGTTTCGGCGCGTCTCGGTGAGCGGTCGCTGGGACTATGCGCGCGAGACGACCGTGGGCGGTCGCACCCGCAACGGCTCGCCGGGTGTGCACATCGTCACTCCGCTGATCCTCGAGAACGAGACCGAGGTCCTGGTCAATCGCGGGTGGGTATACTCGCCGGATGCCCGTACGATCGACGTGCCCCGGTGGCACGAAGGAGCGCTGGGCCAGCTCGTCGGCTATGTCGACGAGCTTCCGCCCTCCCTTCGGGAATCACGCGCGGGCTCGATGTACGTGGTGGCACTCGCGGACTCGACCCTCCCTTCATCGACCGTGGGAGACCGTCCGGCACGTCTTCAGGCCCCCGCGTTCACCGATGAGGGACCGCACCTCAACTACGCCGTGCAATGGTTCTCGTTCGCCGCGATCGCGCTCATTGGCACGCCCCTCGTGGTGAGGCGGCAAAGGCGGCGACGGGAATAAGACTCGATCGTCTCATCAGAGAGCCCCAGATGAGACGATCATGACCCACCGCTTCATCCTTCCCGCGCTTCTCGTCAGCGCGCTCAGCGCCTCAGGCGCGTTCGCTCAGTCGGGCGTCCTGGTTGGCGTGGCGACCGACGTTGGATACGAGACGTTGTGGATCGTTCGCGATGCGTCGCCACCCGTCCGCGCCACGATCCCCGATCTGCTCGTTCCGCGCGCGGACGGATGGTGGCGTGTCGGGACTGTCCCCATCTGTCCGACGAGCGGGCCCGAGGGGCAGTCGATGGATGTGCTCTGGCGCGCGCGTGCGGACTCCATCCCGGTGGTCTCCGAGATCTGCCACGAGCTGCCCCGCGGCGAGCTGCCGCTTCCCATCTACGCCGACGACAGTGTGACGCGAGACTCACTCGCGCGCGAGATCATTCGGTGCAGCTGGAGCCGGATCCGCGTGCGATTCGTCTCGCCCGAGTACCTCGCGGTCGGCGAGACCAGCGGCATGACGGAAGAGTGCGAGCCGCGTGGGGGGCGATGGTATCAGACGTACTATGTGTCGCGCTTCAACGGGGACTCCTTGCTGTCCCTCGAGCAGTTTGCGGGGCCACGAGTCGACTCGCTCGCGCGGGCCGCTCTGCGCACGGCGGTTCGGGAACTCGCCTCGGATGAGGTCTGTACCAACGTGGTCGAGGGCTTCGATCCAAACGAGCTCGTCGAGATTGGAAGTCAATGGTACCCCACGCGCGCCGGTGGCCGGTGGGTTCCGGTGGTGTTCAACCAGATTGCGACCGGGGACTGTCAGCTGTACCCGGTGGTGGAGACGGGGCTGGCCGCCACGCTGACCGGACACGATGCACTCCGTCCGGCATGGAACGTTCTGGCGAGCACGGTGCGGGAAGCGCGGGACGCGTTCGCATCGCCTCGAGGCGACCTGGTCTTGGTGCGAACCGCGGACTCGCTATTCGTCCACAGGGGGGATGGTTCCCGACTCGGACGCCGCATTGCCGCGGTACCGTTTCGCGAGAAGGAGATCGTCATGATTCAGTGGGCGACGGGCGCCCACGTCGCACGGTGGAACGAGGAGATCGCGACCATGGTCCGTCGCGGCTGGCCCGGCCCGAAAGTGGTCTCGCCACCGAAGGAACCGTGATCGTGCGGGTACCGCCTCGGCGAGTCCGCCGTAAAGCACACTTGCACGTTGATCGGAGCAGGTCCGGTACCAATACTACAGACAGGCTCGCGCGGTGTCCGCGCGCTCACGTCCGCGCCTTACGCGGACCCGACGACAGGAAAGGTCATGGCTGATTCGACGCAGGCGCTCGCGACCGAGAAGGAAGCCCGCGATGTCGCCGAGGCGGCGCGCGAGAGCGAATGGCGTGAGCCGAGCTTCGTGCGCGATCTCTTTCTCGGGAACTATCGCCCCGAGCTGATTCATCCGCATCCGGAGGATGATCCGGCGGAAGTCGCGCGCGCCAAGCCGTTCATGGACAAGCTGCGCGCCTTCATGGAGCGAGTCGATTCCGACGAGATCGATCGAACGGGGCACATTCCCGAAGCGCTCGTCCAGGAGCTGCGCGAGATGGGCGCGTTCGGCATCAAGATTCCGCGGGAGTATGGTGGGCTCGGGCTCTCGCAAATGAGCTACATCCGCGCGATGGAGATCGTCACCTCGAAGGATGGCTCGCTCACCGCGCTGCTGTCGGCGCACCAGTCCATCGGGGTGCCGAACCCACTCAAGCTGTTTGGGACCGAGGAGCAGAAAAAGAAGTTCTTTCCCCGTCTGGCCAAGGGCGCGATCTCGGCGTTCGCGCTCACCGAGGTCGATGCGGGCAGCGATCCGGCGAACATGCGCACGACCGCGACACCAACGGAGGACGGCAAGCACTTCATCCTCAACGGCGACAAGCTCTGGTGCACGAATGGGACGCGTGCGGAGCTGCTCGTGGTGATGGCTCGTACGCCGGATGCGATCGTCAACGGCAAGCCGCGCAAACAGATCACGGCGTTCATCGTCGAAGCGAAGGCGCCGGGCGTCGAGATCGTTCAGCGGCTTCATTTCATGGGACTCAAGGCGCTCGAGAACGGCCTCATCCGCTTCACGAACGTCAAGGTGCCGCGCGAGAACATCCTGTGGGGGGAAGGGAAGGGGCTCAAGCTGGCCCTGATTACGCTGAACACCGGTCGCCTAACGCTGCCGGCGAGTGCGGCCGGCGGCGCCAAGGCCATGCTCGAGGTGGCGCGCACGTGGGCCGCCGAGCGCGTGCAGTGGGGGCAGCCGATCGGCAAGCACGAGGCGATCGCGCAGAAGCTCGCGAAGATGGCCGCCAACACCTTCGCCATGGAGGCGGTGGCCGAGCTGTGCAGCGCGATGGCCGATCGCGGGGGGTATGACATTCGCCTCGAGGCCGCGATCGCCAAGATGTGGAATACCGAGGCCGGCTGGCGAATCGTCGACGACACGCTCCAGATCCGCGGCGGGCGGGGCTACGAGACCGCCGATTCGCTCGCCAGTCGTGGGGAGCCGGCCATCCCCGTCGAGCGGGCGATGCGCGACTATCGGATCAATCTGATCTTCGAGGGATCCTCGGAGATCATGCGCCTCTTCATCGCTCGTGAGGCGGTCGACACGCACCTCAAGGTCGCCGGCGACATCATCGACAAGGACGTCCCGATGTCGGCGAAGCTCGCCGCGTTCGCCAAGGCAGGCGCCTTTTACGCGACCTGGTATCCCACGCGGTGGTTCGGCTGGGGGCGCTGGCCGCGGTTCGGCGAGTTCGGACGTCTGGCGACGCACATGCGCTACGCGGAGCGGACGTCGCGCAGGCTCTCGCGCGCGATCTTTCATGCGATGGTGCGGTTCGGGCCGAAGCTCGAGCGCAAGCAGATGGTGCTCTTCCGCGCCGTCGATATCGGGGCGGAGCTGTTCGCCATGTCCGCCGCGTGCTCGCGCGCGCACATGCTGGCGAAAAGACAGGGACGCAAGGAGGCGATCGAGCTGGCCGATGTCTTCTGCGTCGAGGCCCGCCATCGGATCGCGCAGCACTTCCGTGACTTCTTTGGCCCCAACGATGACCGGCTCTACAAGGTCTCGCAGCGCGTGTTGAAGGGCGAGCACGCCTGGCTGGAGCAGGGAATCGTCGGGATGCTCGGCGGCGAGGAAGCATCTCGTGACAAGGGGTCGGGAGTCAGGAGTCAGGGGCCAGGAGCGGAAAGGCGCGGCGAAAAGGCCGCCGCGCTCATCTGATGAGCAAACGGCTGCGCTTTGCGCAGCCGTTTGCATTTCCGCCCCTGACTCCTGATCCCTCGCGGGCTACCAACCAGGGGAGAAATTGAACCCCCAATGCCATCCCTTGCTCCGGTGCGTCGGGAACGCGTAGTACGCCTCGAGCACGGCGTAGCCTAACAGGTTCACGCGGGCGCTGGCGCCGTAGCTCGCCACCGGGACCCGGTCGAGCGTCTCCCGGTCGAAGGCGAAGCGAACCCCCTGATCCTGCGTCCACGCCGCGCCCACGTCGATGAACGGAGAGATCTCGAGGGGGACGAAGTTGAACGGGATCAGCCCGAACCCCTCCGGCCCGAGCAATGGAATGCGCATCTCGAGGCTCGCGACGCCGATGCGGCTCCCGACCAGCCGGTCGAACTCCGGACAGTCGGAGGCGTTGCGCGAGCACTCACTTCCATCGAAGGACTCCGACGCGTAGCCACGCACGAGCGATTCGAATCCGATGAAGAGCGGCGAGATGCGATTGCTTTCGGCGTCGGATCCATAGCGGCCGAAGTGCAGCGCGCGGAACGCGAACGTCACCGGCCGTGCGTAGAAATACCGCCGCCAATCGGCAAGGAAGCTCTGGAAGTTGAGGTCGCCGAACACCGGCGCCACCTCGAAGCGCCACCGTCCGCCGGCCACCGGCGACGTGAGGCCGAAGACCGAGTAGTCTCCCACCAGGGCCGCGAAGGCCTGCCCGTACGTCGCGCCCGGCGGCGCCTGTCCGCCCACCCGCTCCTGACCAACCTGCTGGAAGGGATCGAAGAAGTATCGCTCGATCTCGACGTCGTACGAAACGTGCGTGCCCGACGCGCCGACTTCGAACCGGCGCGTCTGCGAGAACGGGTACTGAATCGTGCCCCCGATCTCATCGTAGAAGGCGCGCTGCAGCTGACGCTCGATGACGTCGTACACCGCGCCGTTGATCAGCGTGTCGTATCCGACGGCGAAGCCACTCAGATAGGGGATGTGCGAGCCGCTCACGAGCCAGTTCCAGCGCCCCTTCTGGTTGAGGTAGAACACCTCGCCGCCGATGTCCTTGAACGATCCCTGCGCCTGCACCGCGCCCCCCACCACGCGGTCGCCGAGCATGTCGCCGAAGTACAGTGCGATCGCGCCGGACAGGCCGGTGCCGAAGGGACTGGTCGCGACACCTAACGCGGGCGCGCCGATGTAGTCGAGCTGCAGCCGCGGCCGGTAGTCGGTCACGGAGAATGGCGTCGCCGGTGGCGGCAGGCCCGGCAGCGGGGAATCGAGGTACGCCGCGACGATGTTGCTTCGCGTCGCGGGAGGGAGAATCCCCGCCGTCAGCTGGCCTTCACTCTCGACGAGCGGGCTCCCGGCGGTCTGCCCGGGCTCGAGCCGGAACAGCGAGGTGCCCTGGTTGGTGAACACCGAGATCAGCATTCGCCCGCTCTGGCGCGCGACTGTCAACGCCGGCGACGACCCGGTGATTCCGCTGACGCCGGTCGCGAGCCGCGTGACCTGCGTGACGGGGCCATCCACCGACCACCGATAGATGTCGCTCACGCCGCCGCGATCGGAGATGAAGAAGATCGCCTGGCCGTCGGGAGCCCATTGGGGATTGGTGTGCTTCGCCGCTTCGCTGAGGCGCGGCACGAGCCGGATCTCGCGCGTGGCGGGATCGACGAGCGCCAGCCGCAGCGGGGCATACGTGAGCTGCTCGAAGTCCGTGGCGGGATCGCGGTCGGTCGTGAACGCGATCGTGCGTCCATCGGGAGACCAGGCCGGATGCAGCTCCGTGTACCGGTCGTCGGTGAGGCGCTGCACCTCGCCGTCGGCGGGGTTGAGGACGTACAGATCGCTGATGCCTCCGCCGTATCCGACGAAAGCGATCCGTCCATCCGGACCCCACGATGGATCGGTGATCGCCTCGGCCTCCGGAGGACGAAACGTCTGCACGATGCGATTCTGCCCCATGTCGTACACCGACAGCTCGTGATCCCCCTCGACCTGCGTCACGAAGACCAGCCGCTGCCCGTCCGGAGACCAGGACCCGGCGGAGGCGAGGAAGCTCAGGGCGTCGAAGTGGTTGTCGTTGTTCGGACTCGTCAGGCGCTTGATGATCCGGCCACTTTCCGGATCCGCGATGTAGAGATCGATGCCGAAGATGCCGCGACCGGAGAAGAAGGCGACCCGTCGTCCATCCGGTGAAAGGGATGGGGAGATGTCAGTCTCGCCGCGCCGTCCGCCCGCCCGCTCCAGCACGCGGATGCCTGCCTCCTCCGGCGCGGTGCGGGCCTGGACGATGGGCAGATAGGCCTCGCGCACGGCCGCATGCCACTCCTTGGACACGGAATCGGTCGACGCGCTGAGCACGCGACGGAATGCGGCCTCGAAGCCTTCACGCAGCGAAACGCGGAAGATGCGAGAGACGGCCTCGTCGCCGTACTTGCCTCCGATGTACGCCCACAACGCCTGCCCGTACCGATAGGGAAAGTAGCGGTTGCTGCGCGTGAGCTGATTGATGGTCGGGATGTCGTTGCGCAGCGCCGCGTCGCGGAGCCACATCGCGGTATGCGAATCCTCGCGACCCACCGAGAAGTACTCCGCGATTCCCTCGATCACCCAGAGTGGCAGTGTCCCCAGCGCCTGCAGGCCGCCGGTCTGCGTCATCGCGATGTCGTACTGGAACCCATGGACGATCTCGTGGCCGAGCACGTGATCGTTCTCGGCGTAGACGCCGGTAAAGGGCATCACGATGCGCGTTCGAAGTCCTTCGGTGACGCCTCCAGTGCTCTGATCGATGAACCCGCCCACGACGTTCGTTTGCTGAAAGTCGGGATGATTCGCGTAGAAGATGATCGGCTTCTTCGAGAACGCGTGAGTCAGCCCCTGCGAAAGGCGCGCGTACCAGCGTTCGGCCATTCGTGCCGCATCGGCGGTAGCGAGCGATTCCGCCGGATACCAGTGAATGTCGAAATGGTCCGTGTGGAGCACGCGAAAATCGAACGACTCATACTGGACCTTGTTCTGTCCGAAGTACTGAGCCGGGAGCGTAGCGGGCGCGAGAGCGGCGAGCGAGGTCGCCAGCGCCAGGTGGCCGCTGAGGCGCGCAAGCGCGCCGAATGAACGAGTCACGTGACCGTCCTCGTAGGTGTTGCGTGGCTGGAGCCTCGTGCGCGGCACCTGCAACGCAAGAGAAATGCGCGAACCACGGGGCAACAGATGATCCCGGCAGTCAACGTCAGGGCTCTGACAGGTCGTTCCCACAGCGGCCTGACCCCTGCTGCAGCGGCCGGCGTCACTTACGACGGCGTCACTGACATGCAGGGAGGTGCGGGTGAGTGACGAGAGCCCGTTCGGCCCGAGGACGCTGGCGGTGAAAGGGTTCCTCGAGGCCATCCAGCGACTCACCATCGCGCAGTGGCGGGAGGTGATCGAAGCCTGGCGGACTACGGTGACGGACGCATGGCACGATGCAGGGTCCGCGGTCGCCGCGGCCGTGATGCAAAGCGATCGGCGCGAGGCCCGGGAAGAGCTGCTCAGCGAGCTGGGAGACATCACCAGGCGGATGCGCTGGGACGGGGGCGAGGCAGGGGGCAACTCCACGCAAGCCATCGAGAGTACCGCCCACTATGTGGCGTCGCTCGCGGCGCTCGCGTTGCTCGTTCGCGACCGCCTCACGCGTCACGAGTTCGAGGCGCTCTATGTCCCCTTCGTGAGTGTCATTCCGCTGGCGACCATCGACGGCGTGCACTAGCCGAGGTGGTCGAGGGCGTCGAGGTGATCGAGGGATCACCTCGACGCCCTCGACGTCCTCCCCGACCTCGGCGTCTCACGCCACCACCGGCGGGCGAAGCTCCCGTGCGGTGAACCCGACACCGGCCAGCACCAGCCCCAGCACGAGATGCAGCCAGATGTCGTTGCCGCCGAGCGGAACGAGACCGAACCCGTTAGGCGCCACGAACCCGGCCACCGCCAGCAGCAGGTACAGAACGCCGGCGATCTGGGCGTAGCTCCTGGCGCCGGCGAAGCTGCGAGACGCGAGAAGCCCCCAAATCCCGAATATCAGGTGCACGACGTTGTGCAGCACGTTCACCGGGAACAACCCGAGAAGCTGCGGTGCCCGGGCCGGATCGGACTCCATGTTCCCCATGCCAGTCATCGTGAAGCCGTACAGCGCCACCAGAATGAACACGATGCCGAAGATCTGAGCTACGCGTTGAACGGTAGTCATGTGGCGCGCCTCGGTTGGAGATAACGCTTGATTCTACGGACAGTGATCGAGGGTGTCGAGGTGATCGAGCCTCTGCAACGACGTTCCTCGCACCCGGACCATCTCGGCGACCTCGACTACCTCAGCTGTTCAACAGCCAGGCCGCGAACGAGAAGTAGATCAGGATCCCCACCACGTCGACGAACGACGCCACGAACGGCGAGGACGCGATCGCCGGATCGAAGCCGAGCCGCGTGAACACGAGGGGCAACGTCGCGCCGACGAGGGTTCCGGTAATCACGACGGCGAGCAACGTCACGCCCACCACGAGCGCAAACGACGTCGGCTCGCCGCCGAGAATCACGCGGATAAAGCCGAACACACCGAGAAATGCGCCGAGCGCGAGTCCCTGCAGCCCCTCGCGGGTGAGCACACGCACCGCATCGCGCAGGTCGACGTCGCCCACGGCCAGCGCACGCGTGATGAGCGTTGCCGATTGTGAGCCTGAATTCCCGCCGGAGCTGATGATCAGCGGAACGAAGAACACCAGCGCGAGCGCGCCGGCGAGCGTCGCCTCGTAGCGCGCCATCGCCGTCGCCGTCAACAGCTCCGCGACGAACAGCAGCACCAGCCACCCGGCCCGCTTTCGCGCGATGCTCCAGAAGCTCGCCTGGAAGTACGGCGCCTCCAGCGGCTCGACCGCGCCGAGCCGCTGCACATCCTCCGTCTGCTCCTCGACGATCGCGTCGATGACGTCGTCGACGGTGACGGCGCCGAGCAACCGCCCGTTCGGGTCGACGACGGGCACCGCGACGAGATCATACTTCGATGTGAGTCGCGCGACCTCCTCGCGATCGGCAGTGGGAGGGACGCTCACGACGTCATGCCACGAGATGTCGGACACGCGCGATCCTGGCGGCGCCGCCAGAAGCTCGCGAAGCGAGAACACCCCGCGAAGCAGGCCCGTCGCATCGAGCGCGTAGATCGCGTACATCGCCTCCTTGCGTCCCGCGCGCGCGGCGGCCCGAACGCTCTCCAGCGCCGCATCGACCGACGCTGCGTCCTCCACCGCGACGACTTCGGTCGTCATCAGGCCGCCCGCGGTGTCGGGCTCGTACGCCAGCAGCCGCTCCGTCTCCCCCCGCGCGTCGCCGCCGATCTCGGACAGAATTTCGTCGGCGCGACCTTCCTCGAGATCCTCGAGCGCATCGGCCCGATCGTCGGGCGTCATCTGCGCCATCAGCTCGGCGGCGTGCCGCGGGCTCAGCTCCTCGAACAGCTCGGAGCGCCGCTCCTCGTCGAGATACTCGAGCACATCGGCCGCGCGCGCGGCCGGCAGCGCACGCATGAGCTGCGCGAGACGCTCGCGCGGCAACGCCTCGGCCACATCGGCGAGATTGGCGGGATGCAGCTCTTCCGTCTCGGCCGCGACATCGCCCGGCGATTCGTCGAGCAGCGCGATGATGTCGGGGACGAGCAGGGCCGCGACCGGTCGCTCTTCCTTCGGGGATGCCATCGCGACGGACCTCGTCGTTTCGGCCTGATTCGGTCTATTTCGCGCGCGCCATCAGATCGACCAGCGCAAGCGATTCGGGGGCGTCAAGATACCCGTGCGGCAATGCGCGAATCAAGCGCTCGCGCATTGTGCAATGGTGTGCATCGATGAGTGACGCGTGCGTTTCTACTGCGTCCCTCCCATAGGTTGGAGGTGCTATGCGAGCGTTCGTGACCGGGGCAGCGAGCCCCTTGGGACGTGCCCTGGTGAGTGCGCTCACTCGCCGCGGGCATCGGGTGGTTGGGTTGGTCCGACGCCGCAACGGCGTCACCTTGATGGAGAACCTCAAGGCGCAGCCCGTGGTGGGCGACCTCACCAACCCCGACGTCCTCGTGAAAGCCATGAAGGGATGCGACGTGGTGTTTCATGTCGCGAACTTCTTTGATCTCTGGGCCCGCAAGCCGGGCGTGTTCGATACCGTGAACGTCGACGGTACGAAGAACACGCTCGCCGCTGCCGTGGTCGCGAAGGTCCCGCGCGCCGTATACGTGTCGTCGTGCGTGACCATCGGCGAGTTTCCCGGGCAGCTCGGCAACGAGTGGACGCATCACCGGGGCTGGACCCTTTCCCACTTCGAGCGGACGAAGGTCGCGGCCGAGAAAACAGCGCTGAAGCTGCGCGCCAAGGGTATCGAGGTCATCGTCGTCAATCCGGGGATCATCGTCAGCCCCGCCGATCCGGGCTGGTGCGGTCGGATGATCAGCGAGACGCTCACCGGCCAGCGGCGCTTCGCCGGCAATGCGCCGGTTGGCTGGATCTGGGCCTACGATGCCGCCGAGGCGATCATCCTCGCCTTCGAGCGCGGGAAGGATGGTGAGCGCTACATCCTGTCCGGCGAGACGATGTCCCCCCGGCAGTTCCTGTCGAAGGTGGCGCGCCTGGCCGGGAAGCGCCCGCCCCTTCCGCTGCCGCGTAAGCTGGCGGTGGCCACCGCGTACATCGCGACCGCCTTCGGCCTCGCGTTAGGCAAGCGCCCGGCCCTGTCGATCGATGAGGCGCGCTTCACCTCGATCGGCTTCCGCGCCGACGGGACGCACGCCCAGCACGAGCTGGGAGTGCAGTACACGCCGGTGTCGAAGTACCTGCCGCTCGTCGTCGAGAGCTACAAGAAGGGGCTGACGCGGTTCGCGAGCTAGAGACTGCAGGAGTGCGGATTCCGGAATGCGGATCGCTGGCAACGGCGGTCCGCATTCTCGTTTCTACTCCTCTCTGATCGTCAACCGCCGTCGTTCCTCTTCGATTTCGAGCACGTCGTAACCCGCAACCCCGACGGCCTCGAGCAGTCGGTCCACGGTTGCGCTCCCGTCGTGCTCGATGACGGCACCACGGCGGGACACGTCCGCCTGAAGGATGCCCTCGACGCCTTGCAGGGCGGTGTACACCGCACGCACGGCGTGAATCGAGGGCAGATCGATCCGGAGCGTCGTTCGCATCTCGGGGAACTTGACGCGGCGGGCCAGTCCCTTCAACCCACACACGTAATCAGCAATCAGCAATCAGCAATCAGCGATCCGCAATCCCGTCGCCGTCCCCTGGCCTCCGGCCCCGCGATGCGCCAAGTTGCCGCCTCGCATGTCTACCATCGCCTTCCTCGGCCTCGGCGCCATCGGCGCGCCCATGGCTCAGCATCTTCCGGCGCGCGGGTTCGATCTCATCATCTGGAATCGCACGCGTGAGCGCGCGGACCGACTCGCCAGGTCGGTACGCGCCCGCGTCGCGAGAACCCCCGCCGAGGCCGCACGAGAGTCGGACGTCGTCATCACCTGTCTGCCGACATCGCGTGAGGTCGAGGACCTGCTCGGTGGCGACGATGGTCTGATGGCCGGCTTTCGGCGCGGCGCCACGCTCGTCGACTGTACGTCGGGCGATCCCGCGACCTCGCGACGCATCGCGGCGCGGCTCCGTGAGCATGGCGTCGCGTTCGTCGATGCACCGGTCAGCGGGGGAAAGCGTGGCGCCGAAGAGGGGACGCTCACCGTCATGTGCGGCGGAGACGCCGCCGTCGTCGAGCGCGTTCGCCCCATCCTCTCCGCCTTCGGAAAGAACATCGTCCACTGCGGGGATGTGGGGGCGGGGGACATGGTGAAGGCGGTCAACCAGGCGCTGCTCGCCATTCACATCTGGGCGACCGGGGAAGGGCTGGCGACACTCGCGAAGGCGGGCGTCGACACGCGCATTGCGCTCGACGTCATCAATGCTTCCAGCGGACGCTCCAATACCAGCATGAACTTGTTTCCCGAGCGCGTGCTCTCGCGCGCGTTTCCCCGCACCTTTCGGCTGGCGCTCCTCGACAAGGACCTGCGCATCGCCGCCGACATGGCGCGCGACGCCGGCGTGCCCGCCCCGCTCACGCAGCTCGCGTCCGAGCTCTTTCGGGCGGCCCGCGCCGAGCTGGGGGAAGAAGCCGACCATGTCGAGGCGGTACGGGTCATCGAGCGGACGGCCGGCGTCGAGATCGGCGCATGAGCGTCGCGACCGTCGAGGAGATCCGCGCGCGCTTTCCCGCGCTCTCCCGGCTCCACGCCGGCGAGCGCGTCGCGTACTTCGACGGGCCCGGCGGCACCCAGGTCCCGCTCGAGGTCGTCGATGCGATGACGGAATATCTGTTCGAGCACAACGCCAATACGGATTGGCGCTACCCCTCGAGTGCCGAGACCGATGCAATGCTGCAATCGGCGCGGGAGGCGTTCGCGGATTTCGTCGGCGCCGCGGCGGACGAGATCGCCTTCGGCGCCAACATGACGACGCTGACCTTCCACCTGGCTCGCGCCATCGGACGAATGCTCGAGGCGGGCGATGAGATCGTCATCACCGAGCTCGATCACCATGGCAACGTCGCCCCCTGGGTGGAAGCCGCGCGAGAGAACGCGTTGACGGTGAGAGTCGCGCCGATGCGGCCGCACGATGGAACGCTCGATCTCGATGCGCTCGAGTCGCTCATCGGACCCCGGACACGTGTGGTGGCAGTCGGCGCCGCGTCCAACGCCCTTGGAACCATCACCGACGTCGCACGCGTCTCGGCCCACGCGCGATCGGCGGGCGCGCTCACCTACTGCGATGCAGTCCATTACGCACCACACGCGCTCGTCGATGTTGGCGCGCTCGGCTGCGACTTCCTGGCGTGCTCGGCCTACAAGTTCTACGGCCCACACATCGGAGTCGTGTGGGGGCGGCGCGATCTTCTTGCGTCGCTCGATGTCCCCAGGCTCACGCCCGCACCGGACACCGTTCCCGAGCGAGTCGAGACCGGGACGCTGAATCACGAAGGTATCGCCGGCGCCGCAGCCGCCGTCGACTTCCTGGCGTCGCTGGCCCGCGCCGGCGGCACACGCCGTCAGCGGCTACACGCGTCACTCGATGAGCTGCACCGGCGCGGACGCGCCTTGCTCAATCGGGCGTGGCGGGGGCTGTCCTCCATTCCCGGCGTCAGGCTGTATGGCCCGCAGCCCGATCAACCGCGAACGCCCACCGTGTGCTTCACCATCGACGGTGTCGCCGCGGAAATGGTCGTCAGGCAGCTCGTCGATCGTGCCGTGTTCGCGACGCACGGAGACTTCTACGCCGCCACGGTCGCGTCGCGCCTTGGCCATGCGGATGACGGTCTCGTGCGCGCGGGCTGCGCGTGCTACACGAGCGACAGCGACGTCGACCGTCTGGTGGAGGGCGTTCGCGCCATCGCGAAAGCCCGGTGATCGTCAGGCGCCCTTCACCTCGGCGGCGGGCGCCGCGACCGGTGGCGGCGTCACCGGTGCGTCTGGACGCTTGCGACGCGACTCGGTCGTCTTCTCGAACCCCGGCATGAAGGTCTCGTAACGAGAGCCCGGATTCCACAGGATCCACGAGTCGTATCCCGCATCGTAGATCGCGCGCTTCTGCTCCTCGAGCTCCCGCGGCCCGTACTTCGGCACCATCCGCGGAAGTGAAAATGCCTGCAGCCAGGCGCGAACGTGGCCCGGATCGGTGATACCGAGCTTCTCGTCGCGCTCGCGCGCGCGCTTGATGGCGATGTGGTTCACCCGATAGGGCTCGGCGTTCGGCCGAGCGATTCCGAAGGCCCCCCGGGGATAATGCGACGGGTACGTCATGGGCAGCATGACGTCGACGTGCGGGGACAACGACTCCCAATGCTGGCCGATCTCCAGCGCGCCGGGGACCGTCGTCGTCAGGCCGAACACGTCGATGGTGCACTTGGCGCCGAGCGCGCGGACGCGCGGGCAGGCCGTGCGCAGAAACTCCGCGAGTGCGTGCTGCTTGCTCCGGCCATTCGCGGTCGGAAAAACCTGCTTCGGGAGACTGGGGTAGGGCTCGGGGAAGCGGATGTAATCGAACTGAATCTCCGCGAAGCCGGCGCGCGCCATGTCCTCCGCGACGCGGATGTTGTACTCCCAGATCTTCGGATCGTACGCGCTCACCCAGGCGAGACCTTCCTTGTCGCGCCAGACGCCGCCGTCCGCCTTCCGAATCGTGTGCTGCGGATTCAATCGCGCTGCCACCGAGTCCTTGAACACCACGATGCGCGCGATCGGAATCACCCCATGCGCTTTCATCGTGTCGATCATCGCGCGAAGATTCGGGATGGTGCCAGCGGTGCCGGCGTTCCGGGCGACGAGCGTGTCCGACGACTTGTAGTTCAGCCCGAACTCGTCCTTGATGTCGATGACGAGCGCGTTGACCTCGGTCGAGTCAGCGATGGCGATGAGCTTCATCATCCGCGCGGGACTCTGCGCGGCCCATCGCAGCACGTAGAGCCCGCGGACGATGGTCGTGTCGGCACGCCGGACGGTATCCGGGATCTGCGGCTGCGGGGCGGGAGGCGGCTCCGCCTGCGCGGTCTGCGGAGGCGCTCCGGCGGACGCGAGCTGCGAAGCACGCGCGCTGGCGTTTGGCTCGCAGGCGAGGGCCGCGAGCGAGGCGAACAGAAGGCTGCGCATGGGGGTGGAGTCGGGGACGACAGGGTGGTGTCGCAATGTAAACGATCGACCGGCCAATCCGTATCGTTCGGCCGCGCCAACCGCCGTTCGCTATATTTGCGGAGCATGTCGCGCTTCGTGCCGCTCCTCGTCCTCGTGCTCGTGGCTTGTCGAACGGAGCGCGTGGCCCCCCCGAGGGCGGAGTTCCTCATCGCCGCCGGCGACTCCAGCTTCTGGGTGCGAAGCCAGAATGGGCGCCTCAAGATCCGGGGCGCCCCGCTCCAGCTCGCTCGCCTTCGCGGCCGCTTCCACGAGATCTACGTCGCCGATGACGACCGCTCGCACTATGAGGCGGTGATCGTCGGCCAGCGCGTTTTTCGACGTGATCTCCAGACGGGCGATTCCGTGGCGATCTTCGAGGACACGACCGCCGCCTCGATCGAACGATGGTATCGCGACGACCACCCCAACGACCCGCGCGTCACGGCTGAAGAGGACGTCAGCGAGCAACCGATTGTGGAAGCCACCGCCGAAATCAGTCTGCTCGACGCCTTCGGACCCTACCAGTCATTCGAGTACCATGCCGACGGCGTGATTCAGGGGGGCGCCGAATGGCATGTCACGAGGCGCGGCGTCCTCGATCTCGAGAAGGGGAACCAGGTGACCATCGAGGCGCTCTTCGGCGATACCGCCGCTGCACGCATCGTCGCCGAGGGCCAGCGCCGATTCTCGCTGGCGCTGGACTCGGTGCTCGCGTCTCCCGACGCCCGCGCTCGCGCTGCCGCGGACGCCATCGCCGACTTCGACTTCGACCCCTCTTCGTTCGCGATCGTCCGAGATGGACGCGTACCGGCGGTGCAGTTCTTCGCCCCTGGCCATGGTGCGCGGGCGGGCGGTCTGATGATCAGCCTGCCGCCCATTCGGGCCGACTCGATGGCCGCGTGGTGGTCCGAAGTACGAGGGACGATCTCGCTTGCGCCGTTCGACTCGAGCATCGACCGCTGGGAACGCCCCGGACTCTCCGTGATCACGCGATACGACGCGACGGGCGACCGCGCCACGCTGGTCATGGTGGACTCCGCACGCCGCGAATGGCCGGTCGCTCGCATCTCGGCGCCGGCGTACTCGCTCCTGTGGCTCGACGAGCCGCCGCTCGATCCACCAACGCGGCGAGCACTTACGCGCGCGTTCGACGAAGCCGCCCTCTACTCGGAGCAGTCGCGCACCGCGTTTCACGCTCCGAGGGCGCGCGCGCTGCAGCTCGCGGCGGCGCGCCCGCGCTCACCTCGCACTCCACGCCTGTGAGTCCCAAGCCCAAGCTGCCCTCGCGCTTCGTGCGCGAGTCACGCCACGAAAGCTCCGAGATGATGATGCCGCAGCACGCCAACAATCTCGGACATGTCTTCGGCGGCGTGATCCTTTCGCTCCTCGACCGTGTCGCCGCCGTCTCGGCCATCCGCCATACGAGACAGAACTGCGTCACGGTCTCGGTGGATCGCGTCGACTTCCGCGAGCCGATCCACCTCGGTGACCTCGTGATCCTCAAGTCATCGGTGAACTTCGTCGGCCGCACCTCGATGGAGATCGGCGTTCGGGTCGAGGCGGAGGATCTGTCGACCGGCGCGCGACGCCACACGAACTCGTGCTATCTCACCTTCGTCGCGATCGACCGAAACCACCGCCCGATGGAAATCCCGCAGATCGTCCCGGAGACGGACGACGAGAAGCGGAGGTACGGGGCAGCGCAGGAGCGAAGGCGGCGGAGACTGGAAGAGCGGAATGCCGAGCGGCGGGGGTAAAGGCTCAACGGCAAAGATGCCAGAATACAGAATGCAAAGCTCAGCGCCCGACTCCCGGATGCCAGCCGCCGAAATGAAAAGGGGAGCCGCGAACCGGCTCCCCGTTGGGTTATCTGAGTTCTGACAGCTGCATTGTGACATCTGACGTCTTCGCCAGTGTTCGGGCGCTATCGGCCCTCGAGATCCCGCTCGCCCGGCACCTGCCGAGCCGCTCTGCCTTCCCCTTTCTGAGACTGAGCCTCGTGAAACCGCTCCCCCTTGAGCTGGATCTCGGCGACGAACCCCTCGTATTCGCGAGGGCTCAACTGGTTCGCGATCGCGGGGATCAATCCCTTCACCAGGGTGATGCGCTCCGCCAGCGTCAGCTTGTTCGCGTCCTCCACCAGCTTTCGAAGGACGGGGTGATTCATCCAGTTGGTTTCGCGGCTCGTCGTCATGATCGCGTCTCGGGTCGAGGGCTCTTATCGGGTGTCATCCATTGATTCATGCTCCGTGCCGCGTTCAGCGATGCCGGAACCAGAGGTGGCCGATGATCACGCCGACGAGGGCGCCACCCAGAGCGAGCGCCGGTGCCTGGTCCGGATGCGCGAACTCTGGCCGGTCGGGGAGAAGCTGCAACGGAAGCACCGAGGCCAACAGATAGGCCCACACGCAGAGGATACCCGTGAGGTAGTCGCCGAGCCGCCCGATCTTTCGGAGAGGATCGCGAACGATCGAATAGGTGATCCCGCCGACGGCCCCCTGGTACGCGCCAATGATGATCGCACCGATGAGGAGCCCAAGGGCGTTCACCGGGGATGGCCCCTCTCCGCCGATGGCCAATCCGGCGATACGCAGGATAGTGAGGACGCCAACCGCCATCGCGCCGATCACCGTGACGCGCAGCCACACCGGCAATCGCTTGAGCGCGCCCCCTGCCGTGCGCAGCGCGCGCACCGTGGGAGGTATCGGGAGATCGGGCATCGGCGGGAAGTTCTGCTCGACGAACCGTGCGCGCGCCGTGCAGTGAGGACACACCGCGGCATGGCGTCGCAATGCGTCCAGGTGCTCGCGTTGCGCCCCGGCGCCGAGCGGCGGCGCGGAATCCATCCAGCGCGTGACCCACGCGCACTCGGGCAGGCCGCTCGAGGCGAGCGCGGCCTGCCGTTCCGCGACGGCGGCGCGCCAAACGATCTGGATGGCGTAGTGCTGCGGGATGCGCAGCGATCCATCTTCCCACGCACGCACGACGGGTTCCGTCAGACCGATTTCGGCGGCGAGCTCACCGGGGGAGAGTCCGAGCACCGTTCGGGCGCGCGTCAACTCCTCAGCGGACATGCGGTGGGCGGCGGGAGGCATGGAACGAATATCACCGGGCGGCGCGGCCGCGCACACCCCTGCACACACTTGACCCTGGGCATGGCGCGTGCACACCCTGTGACCACATGAAAACATTCTCGATCGAGCAGGCGAACCGTACCCTTCCGCTCGTCCGGCGCATCGTCCAGGACATCGTGGATCACTACGCGCGCTGGCAGGAGCTGGTGAAGTCGCTCGACGTGCTGGCCGCGGCGCCGGCGCCCGACACGGTGATGATCGATCGCCTTCAGCGGGACATTCAGGCGGCCGCTCGCGGCATCGACGCCTTCGTGCGCGAGCTCAACGATCTCGGGGTGGAGATGAAGGGCTTCGACATAGGCCTGGTGGATTTTCCGGGCGAGATCGACGGCCGCCCCGTGTATCTCTGCTGGCGATTGGGTGAGACCGCGGTCGCGCACTGGCACGAGCGAGACGCGGGCTTCGACAGCCGCCGCCCGCTGGCTCCGAGCGGCACGGCCTAACGATGCGTACCTTTCAGGCGCCCGACGGCGTCCGCTGGGGCGTCGAGGCCATGCTGGCCAGCGGGAGCCACGCCATGATCGTCTTCCGGCATCCCAACGGTCGCACCTCGCGGCTCGACCGGTACGCCTGGCGCAACATCGACACCCCGGAGGCTCGCGACGTCACCGCCCGCCTCGACCCGGACACCGTTCTCGAAAGGCTGTCGGAAAGCGACCTGGCGCTCCACTTCCGGCGATCGATGCGCATCGCCGCCGCCGACAACCCGTTAGGCACGCCGGCGACGCACGCTGGCTGAATCGAGCTCATCAACGTGATCGAGGTCGTCGAGGTGATCGAGGTCGTGCACTTCCCTCGATCACCTCGACGACCTCGACGACCTGCTTTCCCTTACAGTCCGCCGGCAGCGGTCAGGGCACGTACGACGTTGATCCGTCCGTTCCCGTAGAGATCATCCTTGCCGGGCTTGCCGAACACCGCGATGTCGTCCGAGTTCTCGACGAGAATGGACTTGATCACTTCGGGGCTGCGCCCGACGTTCTCGACCAGCAGCGCGGCGAGCCCCGCGACGTGCGGCGACGCCATGCTCGTCCCGATGAAGCCCGACGCGAACGTGGAGTTGGGATTCAACGAGCAGGTCTGCTTCCGGTAGAACGGCGGTGCCGGCAGCGTGCCTGGCGGCGATCCGGGGGGCACCGTGGGCACCACGTACTGCAGCGTCGTCTTGGAGCACGCCGCCCACACGCCGACAGCCGACACGATCTGCCCCTGCGCGTTCACGGCCCAGTTTCCACCGGGAGCCGCGACGTCGATGAACTGAATACCATAGTTGCTGTAGATCGCCGGGAAATCGACGCTTGGCGTCCACGGACCGTTCACGGGGCCCGCGTTCGGTCCCGTCGCCGAAACGCAGATCACGTTCTTCGTCGAGCAGAACGCGCCGTACAATCCGCCGTTGGTGGGATGCAGCCGCGCCGCATCGTTTCCGGCAGCGACGACGATCGTGACGCCATTGGTCCGCGCGTATTTCGTGACCTCGTCGAGCAGTCTGTTGAAGCCCCGATTGCCGTCACGCGGATAGAGCGCGCCGAGGCTCATGTTGATCACTTCGGCGCCCGCATCCGTCGCGTAGAGGATACCGTTCAGGATTCCACTGAAGGAGCCCGAGCCTCGTGCGTTGAGCACCTTCACCGGAATCAGCGTGACCCTCGACGTCACCCCGGCGCTCACGATCGCGAGGCTGCTCACCGTCGATCCGACGTGCGAGCCGTGACCGTTCAGATCGCTCCAGATCGGGCGACCGGATCCGGGGTACCAGATCTCGAGGAGCTGGTTGTCCGTGAGAAGGCGCGCACTGTCCGGGAACTGCGGGGGGATCGGCCCAACGGGCACGAACGACCGCGCACGTCCCTGATCGACCAGTCCGACGAGGTCGGGATAGAGGTGGTCGATGCCGCTGTCCAGAATCGCCACGTCGACGCTCGGCGACCCAAGGCGGCCGGCTGCCCACGCGACGTTCGCGCCGATCGCGCGGTGATGCCACTGACGTGGGTAGAAAAACGCCGTCGCCGGATTGGCCTGCGACTGCATTCCCGCATCGAGCATGGCGGCGTCGGCCGCCTCGACCGCAGGCTCCACCGGGTGCGACACACCCTGGTACTCGAAGTCCTGAATGATCGATTCGACGCTCACGTTCGCCTGGATCTCGCGCGCGCCCTCCGCGGAAAGACCATCGACGATCGCGATGCCCGAGCCATGGTGCATCAGCTCGACGGTACCGCCTCGGGCGGCTACGCTGGCCTCGAAGTCCGACGGGGCGCCACCCCGGAACAACACGACGTACTTCGATCGCTCGGAGGACGAGCTGACATTCAGGCTTGGCGCGGGTGCGCGAGTCACCTCGACAATCGAGTCGGAGCAACCCGCGAATGCAGCGACGGCAAGAACGGGGAGGATACGACGCATGGGCACAATCCTCGGGTCAGGAGAGAGGCGCCAACACTGCGGCGTCGGGCGTATGGTCGCAAGAGTGGCGCGTATGCCACAGATGCACGTCGGGGTGCGCATCGCTGCGCACCCCGACGAAATGACCGATCGAAGCTGCGACTGCCTTACAAGCCGAGGGCGCGCGCGATGTTGATGCGGCCGCGGCCATACGCATCGTCCGTCCCCGGCCGGCCCAGGTCGTCGGCCGTCTCGAGAATCACTTCGCGGATCGCGTTAGGGTTGCGACCGTACGTCTCGACGAGCAGGGCAGCGAGACCCGCGACGTGTGGCGACGCCATGCTCGTTCCCACCGAGCCGAGCGTGAACGTGAACTGCGGCAGCTCGGCGCACACGCTCTTCTGATAGTAGCCAGGAGGCGGCGGCGTGTTCGGCGGCGATCCCTCCGGAACCTCCGGCTGGATGAAGTCGAGCGACGTCTTCGAGCACGCGGCCCAGACAGCCACCGCTGAAACGATCTCTCCCTTGTCGTTCTCGAGCCAGTTGCCGCCGGGTGCGGCGACGTCGACGTGCTGCTGGCCGTAGTTCGAGTAGATCGCGAACAGATCGACGCTGGGCAGGAAGTTCGGACCGTTGACGTTGGCCTTGCCGTCGGCACCCAGTGCGGTGTGCGGCCCGGTGGCCGAAACGCAGATGACGTTCTTGGTCGAGCAGAAGGCGCTGTAGAGAGCGTTCGCGCTCGGGTGCAACGGCGCGGCCTCGTTGCCGGCGGCGACAACGGTGGTGACGCCCCCGTCGCGGGCATACTTGGTCACGCGATCGAGCAGCTTGGTGAAGTCGCCTTCGCCCCGGCGGTAGAAGATTGCCCCGACGCTGGCGTTGATGACGTCGGCACCGACGTCAGTGGCGTACAGGATGCCCTGGAGGATACCCGTGAACGAGCCGGAGCCGCTTGCGCCCAGCACCTTCACCGGGATGAGCGTGACGCGCGAGGTGACGCCGGCGTTCGCGAGCGAGCGGCTGCTGACGGTCGAGGCGACGTGCGTGCCGTGGCCGTTGAGGTCACGCCAGAGCGGAATCCCCGGGAAGAACTGCGCGATCAGCTGATCGTCGCTCGGCTTGAGCGGGTCCTTGCTCCCGGTCGCCACGAATGCCGCGGCGCGCGAGACGTCGACGAGGGTCAGGAGATCGATGTAGGTCGGGTCGATCCCGCTGTCGAGAATGGCGACGTCGACGTTAGGCGAGCCGGTGCGGCCCGCGGCCCAGGCGGCATTCGCGCCGACGGCGCGCATGTGCCACTGGCGAGGATAGAAGGCAGCCGTTGCGGGGTTTGCCTGGCTGGCTGCGTCGATCGAGTGGCCGGCGGCGACCATCTCGAACGTGCGTGGAGTAGCGCGCGAGACAGCCTGGTGCTGAAAGTCCTCGACCATGAGGTCAACGGTGCCGGTGCCCTGGAGCGCGGCGGCGGCAGCGTCGGAAATTCCGGACACGATCGCGATGCGGGCCCGCTCGTGAAGGAACTCGACCGATCCGCCAACGCTCGTGACTCGCGCCGTGAAATCGGCGGGGGCGCCCTTGAGGAGGACGGCGTATCGCGACGTCGCGGCGGAGACCGCGCTCAACGCGGGTGCCTCGGTGGTCTGTAACGGCAGGGAATCGCTACAGCCTGCCACAACTATGGCACTTGCGGAGAGAAGCAGGAAACGGCGCATCAAGGGCGTCCTCCGAGGGGGGTGGTGGTGCTACGGCCGGGGTGGCAATACGAAGCCGTGAACCGGGAAATGCCCCGGACTCACGGCTTTTGGACCCAAATGTTTCTCGCCCGTCAATCATAGTGGCGATGGAAACACTTGTCACCCCCTCTCCGCACCTTCCTTGTCCACCTCACCGGCGACCGCTTCATCTTGATATGGCACTTCGATTTCCAGCCCATCCCGAGCCAGAATCGTCAGGTCGAACTCCTCCCGCGCCTCCCTGAGGAGATCGGAGGCGTCCCGGGAGTACCTGGCGGAGAAGTGGGTCAAGACGAGCTGGCGGACTCCCGCCCGCGCCGCGACAGTCGCGGCCTCGCGTGCCGTCGAATGGCCGGTCTCGCGCGCCCGGTCGGCCTCCTCGTCGGCAAAGGTGGCTTCGTGCACCAGGACGTCGGCGCCGCGCGACGCATCGATGACCGTCTGTGCCGGGCGGGTATCTCCCGAGATCACGACCTTGCGACCCGAGCGGCGCGGCCCTACCAGCACGACCGGATCGACCACGCGGCCGTCGGGCAGGGTCACCGCCTCCCCGCGATGCAGCCGCCCCCACAGCGGCCCCTCCGGAACCCCGAGCTCTCGAGCCAGGTCGGGATTGAACCGTCCCCGGCGCTCCTCCTCCACCAGCGCGAAACCTAACGACGGGCCGCCGCCATGCTCGGCCGCGAACGGCTCGATCGCGTACCCGTTGCGCTTGATCGTCTCTCCCGCCTGCACCTCGGCGACGTCGACACGGAAGCCCACGCGCTCCACGCCGAACTCCGACGCGCGACGCAAATGGCGGCTCGACCCGCGCGGCCCCCACAGCCGAAGCGCCTCCGTGCGCCCCTGCAGCGCCATCGTCCGCATGAGGCCAATGACGCCGATGACGTGATCGGCGTGCAGGTGCGTGAAGAAGATGTCCTCGAGCACGAACGAGATGCCGTAGCGCATCATCTGCCGCTGCGTCCCCTCGCCGCAATCGAACAGCATCGTCTCTCCCTCGCGAATGAGCGCGAGCGAGCTGACGTTGCGCTCGACGGTGGGGCGAGCGGCGGACGTTCCGAGGAAGCGCAGGCTGAGTGACATGATGACCGACAAACTAACGGCAGAGACGTCAGATGTCAGAATACAGAATTCAGGTGTCAGACAAACCATCTGACATCTGAATTCTGTATT
>JAICOJ010000018.1 GCA_025930755.1 Gemmatimonadaceae bacterium | reverse complement strand
GCGATGAGATCGATCAGCGACCTGACGCGCTCCTTCGCCGCGGGGGAGAGGTCGCGTCCGAGCGTGAGCAGCACCCGCCGCGCGATCGTGAGCTGGTCGAGGGCCACGCGCGCATAGTTGAACGAATGCTGGATGTACCATCCATCGGGAGAAATCTGGTCGAGGATCATGCGGTTCAACGCGCGATGTCCGTCGTCGAGCCACTGCGTCGCACGAGGGTCCGCGCCACGAAGCCGCGCTCCAATGGCTATGAGGCCGGTTGCCTCGGAGAGGCCGTGATTGTTCCGCTGAGACTGCGCATAGGCGAATGCATCGGCGATCCGCTCTCCAGACCACGCGAGCGCCTGAAGCAGGTCCCGCCGAAACGTCTCGTCGAACGCGGTCGCATCGGCGCAGGCGCCTTCGGCCCAGAGCCAGGCAATGGCGCGGATGGCCGTTTCCTGACCGCACGCCCAGTGCGGGCCGTGGAAAGGAGGCGACGCGCGCAGGAAGCTCGCGACTCCGTCGCGAAACGCGTTGACGAACGCCTCATCGCGCGTGATGAGCCAGCCTCGCGCGAGATCGTACGCCCAGCCGAATCGGGCCGGTTCCCACACGTCCTTGATGTCGCCGGCTCGGGCGTCGTAATGCGGCACACGCCACCACGGAACCATCTCCGCGTAGACAACCCCCGTATCGGGATGTCTCAGCCAGTCGCCGCTCGCCACGGGCCGCGGGCGCCAGCTCCAGCGATAGGCGTGGTGTTGTCCGTCTTGCACTCGAATCGACCGTTCCATGGCACGTTCGCGATCGGTCGCCTCTCGCACACGCGCCGCGTCCGGTACGAATGGCCAGTCGTTAGGTAGTGCGGCGCCCGCCACCGGGAAGGCGACGGGACGAGGCGTCGCGCGGAATGCGCTGATCCGGCGGCGCGCCTCGAACCCGGCGCGCTGTGCCAGGCCGCGCCACCCAAACGTGCGCAGCAGAACGCTCGCCGTCTTCATCGGCAGCCCACGGTCACGCGGCGGGCCTCAGCAGATCGCGCAGTGCGTCGTCCATTCGCGCCGCGACGTTCGGGCGATTGCGCTCCCGCTCCACCCACGTTCGTCCCCGGCCACCCATCGCAGCGCGGTCCGCGGGCGGCTGCGCCAGGAGGAGTCGGATGGCCTCAGCCAGCGCTTCACCCGACGCGTCGCGGGCCTGAATACCTGCTCCCGCCTGCCGCACCATCTCGGCAACCTCGCCGGGAACGTTGCAAATCACCGGCAGCGCAGCGCCCCAGTAGTCGAACAGCTTGTTCGGGCTCACTCCGAATGCGAAGAGGGGTACGTCCTTGAGCACCATCAACCCGGCATCGCATTCGCCGAGAAACCCGGGCATTGCGCTCTTGGGCAGGGGGTCGAGGAACCGAACGTTACGAAGGCCGCGAGCTCGAGCGTCGTCGGCGAGCGTTTGCTTCGAAGGGCCATCGCCGACGAGATCGAAGCTCACCCTCGGCTCCTCGCGCAACAGCGCCGCCGCATCGAGGACGGCCTCGAGCCCATTGGCGGGTCCATGCGCTCCCGCATACGCGAGGCGCACTTCGTCACGGGGAGCGCGCGCCACCAGCTCGTACGCAGCGACATCGACGCCATTCGGCGCGAACACGATCCGGCTGCGCGGCACCCCGGCGCGTTCGAGGAAATCACCCACTCCCTGCGCCAGCACGACGATGCGATCGGCGACGCGATAGAGAAATCGCGCAAGAAGGTGGAGAGCCCAGTAGCTGGGACCGCGACTCCTGCCACCCACCGCGAGGCTTTCCGGCCACAGATCGCGCACCTCGAGGACGAAGGGCACGCCGTGACGGCGTGCCGCGCGCCACCCCGCCAGGGCCGCGAACAGGTGCGGAGTCGATCCGACCACGATGTCGGGTCGTTCCGATTCCTTCGTCCACTGCTCCAGGGATCGCCCGAAGCTCATCCAGTTCCACGCTCGCCGGAGATCGTTGCGCTCGTAAGGCGCGGCCCACAGCCAGGCGAATCTCACGCCATCGAGAGTCTCGAATCGCGGCGCGCGATCCATCTCGTCGGCGCGCCGCATGTACGTGCGCCCATGGAGATGAAAGTCGCTGGCGGCAATGGTGACTGACCAGCCCCGGCGCACGAGCTCACGCCCCATCTCGAAGTGCCGCGTGCCCCCACCCATGTCCGGCGCGACGGCGAAATGATTCACCCAGAGCAGCCGCGGCGCGCGTTGCATTCCGCCCGCCTCGCTCACGCGGCGACGGTGGCGGGCGCGGCGCCGTCTCGATCGACGAAAGTCCGTGCCCATAGCTCGAAGGTGAACAGCGCCCACACGATGTAGGCGACGTCGCGCCGACCGGTCACGAGATCGTCGAGCATCCGCGCGACGCCGGCACGTTGAAAGAGCCCGCGGGCGAGAAACTGATCCCCGAGGAGCGTATCGCGCATCTCCGTGCGCAGGTCCGTCGACAGCCACCGCCGGATGGGCGCCCCGAACCCCGTCTTCGCTCGCGTTCGCACTTCCGGCGGCAGCCAGTCGGCCGCCGCCTGCGCGAGCACCCACTTCTGCTCCCCCTTGAAGTGCTTTACGTGGGCGGGAATGCGGCCCGCCTGTTCCACGAGCGCCCGGTCGAGGAACGGGACACGCAGCTCGACCGACACCGCCATCGACGTGCGGTCGCCGTACGTGAGATTGAGTGCGGGCATGAACGTCTTGAAGAGAACGTAGCTCCACCGATCCTCGTCCGTTCGGCCGCGGGACCGGTCGAACAGCGACAGATAGTCGCCGTACACGTCGGACGCCGGAATCCGCGCGACGTGTGGCGCGAGAAGCTCATCGCGAAGGTCCGTCGATCCCCAGTCGGCGAGCTGCAGGATTCGTTGCGCGGGCGCGTCCCCGAGAAACCGGAGCATCTTGAGCGCCCTGCGCGGCATCGCCCGCGCCGACACGCCGGTGACTCCCGCGGCGAGCTGCGCCAACGCGGAGGCCGCCCGGACGAGAGGCGAGGGAACGCCCGAGAATGATTGAGCGACGCGCATGGCGCGGTGGCTCCGGTACCCGTAGTAGAGCTCATCCGCGCCCTGCCCGGAAAGCAGGACGATGGTGCCGTGCTCACGTGCCCGTTGACAGAGCAAGAACGACGCGACGATCGCCGGATCCGCCAGCGGCTCGTCGGTATGCCAGATCAGCCTCGGCAAGAGGGCGGCGATCGACGGTCGGAGCCGTTCCTCGACCATGTCGAGATGTAAGCGGGCGGCGACGCGTCTCGCGAACGGGAGGTCATCGATGAATCCATCCTGCGCATCCCCTTCCACGTTGGCGCTGTACGCGCGGATCGAGCGATCCGGATGGAGGGCACGCATTGCGCCGACGATGGCGGAGGAGTCGAGCCCGCCCGACAGCAGCGCCCCCAGTGGGACATCGGCGACGAGTTGACGACCGACGGTTTCGAGCAGCGTTGCGCGAACCGACCTCGCCCACTCGTCAGGCGGCATGTCGTCCTGGATCGACTGATCCCAATCCCACCACCGTCCGCTCTCCCGCTGGCCGCCTCGCCACGACAGCCAGCCTCCTTCCGGGAGCTTCCGGATGTCGCGCCACATCGTGCGCTCGCCAGGCACCCACAGAAAGGTGAGATACTGACGAAGCGCGATCGGGTCGATCTCGCTGCCGACCACCTGCGAGGCGAGAAGCGTCTTCGGTTCGCTCGCGAAGAACAGTGCATCGCCGGTGTCGACGATGTAGAGCGGCTTGATGCCGGCATGATCACGTGCGAGGAATGCTTCGCCGGTGCGCTCGTCCCAAATACAAAAGGCGAACATTCCATTGAGCCGGTCAACCATGCGACGACCGTCTTCCTCCCAGAGATGCACAAGCACCTCCGAGTCCGTTCGCGAGCGGAACGCATGACCCTTCCGTTCGAGCTCCGTACGCAACTCGCGGAAGTTGTAGATCTCCCCGTTGAACACGACCCAGACTTTCCCATCCTCGTTCGACATGGGCTGGTGGCCCGCGCACGACAAGTCGATGATTGCCAGCCGGCGAAAATGCAGCTGGGCCCGGCCGAATGGGTCGCGGTACTGGCCCGCGTCATCGGGGCCGCGATGCCGTTGCCGCTCGTCCTCAACGCGGAGTGGCTCCGACGGGTGTCGAAAGAGGACGCCGCTAATTCCGCACATATGCCCGTCTCATACCCCGCGCATCAGTCGTGGAGATAGGTTTGGTACGCATCGATGTGCTGACGGCCGCGGGTATTCCAATCCCAGCCCAGCGGTGCGGACATCAGGCGGGCCGGCGCGTCGCCGACGAGAGCGCGTCGGAGCAGCATAGCCAGCGCTGCGTCGTCGCCGGCGGGAAACGAGCCTCCGGCTCCGGCGCGCGCCAAGAGTTCGCGATGCGCGGGCAGATCGCTGCAGAGGACGGGCGCTCCCATGGCGAGCGCCTCGGCCACGGGTAGTCCGAACGATTCGAGGAGCGAGCACGACACCGTAACGCGTGCTCGCGCCATCCGCTCCAGGTAGGCTTGCCGAGGCAACGCTCCGTGCACGCGAACCCTGTGATCCAGATGAAGGTCGGCGACGAGCTGCTGGAGTGCGTGCCGTCGCGCTGGCGGCTCCACTCCGCCGATCTCGAGCGTAGCGCTCGGCGGTCGGTGTCCGAGGCGCGCCCACGCGCGAACGGCGGTTTCCTCGCTCTTGCGGGGGCCCGTACCGCCAGCGACGTACACGACATCGTCCTCGCCGCTCCAGCGAATGGATTCCACGTCGACGCCGTTGGGGATTTCCAGAATCGGCAAGTTGCGCACGCCCTGCTTTGCCTCCTCCGCTATTGCTCGGGACACGGCAATGCCTAGCCCACTGTGGGAAGCGGTCATGGTCCGCCACGTTGCTCGGGCCGTTTCGAGCATCTGAGTCCGTAGCGGAAGGGTCGCGTTGCGGTAGGAAAAGTGAAATAGATCCTGAAAGTACAACACCGCGCGCCCATCACGGGGACCGGTTCCATTCGCGCAGAAAATCACGTCCGCGCGTCCGCGGTCCGCCGCGCGGGTAAGCGATACCAGTACGTGCCTCAGCCATCCACCCCTCGCCGGCAACACGACCGGTGTCACATGGGCGGGCATCCACGACGTATCCAACGCCGGCGGAACGGCCGCGAGGATCTCCGAGACGCGGCCATCGTGACGCCACGCCGACGTCAGGCCTGTGAAGATGTAAGCGCCCGTCGTCGTCCTCACCGACCGTGCATCGAACAGGATTCGCATCAACGGCGGGGATTCCCACCGATCACGGTGTCGGTGATCTCCCCGACGCGATGGGCGAACACCTCGAACGACAACTCACGCTCCGCAAACGCGCGCCCGCGCGCGCCCATCTCTTGCCGACAGCCCACATCGTGGGTCAGGCGCACGAGCGCATCGGCGAACGTCCTCGCGTCGTGCTCGACAAGAACCCCGGCGCGACTCGATGCGATCGTGTGCTCGGGTCCGCCGCACCGCGTCGATAGTACGGGCAGGCCCGCGTGCAACGCCTCCGCTACCACGATTCCGAAGCCTTCCTGCCGCGACGATACGACCAGCAGATCGTGCGAGAGGTACGCGCGCACGAGCTCGTCCAGCGGCACGCTCCCCAGAAACGAGACGTTGTCGCGGGCCGCATCCAACGATAGCCGCGAGCGCCACACCGGTGTGTGGGGTCCAACGACGGTGAGTGAGAGCTCGGCCGCCCGCGCGCGCGCCAACACATAGGCCTCTTCCAGCAAGCCGAAGTTCTTTCTCGGGTCATCCGCACGTCCCACGAACAGGAGACGCATACCGGACGGTCGCTCCTGTGCGCGCGCCCGGGCGGCAGCCAGCGCCGTTAGGTACGCAGACGTCGGCGGATGCGGGAGGCAGGTCACGCGGTCCGGGGGCACGTCATGCTCCATGATCATGCACGCGCGCGTATGCTCGCTCATCGCCAGGAGTACCGCTGCGCGCCGATAGCTGGCGCGCTCGATCTGTCGGTTGAGCGGAAGCAACGTCGAGTGAAGGGCGGCGCCGAGACCTGTCCCGAGCCCGGCACGTCGTGCGGCTGTCCCGCTTGTCGCGGCGATCTCGTCGGACAGGGTGGTCGCTTCCCAAAGCACGTACGGAATGCGGGCTGCCATTGGAAGCGCCGCGTACCGCGAGTTTACGACCCACGCTGCCGGAACGTTCCGGAAGCGCTGTCGCGATACGAGCGCCGCCGGAAAACCCTCCGCGTGCGGTGTGAGGGGCTGCGTCGCCAAGGTCCAGTGAACCCCGCCCTCTCGCTGCGTGCGCCGCACATGTGGAATGGGGCCGGCAGAATGAGAGATGGTCTCGACGGGCCACCGTCGCGCCAACGCTTCCAGAAGAACCTGCGTGCTCACTGAATTGCCCGCATGGCCGCCGGGCGGGGAGCCGGCAAGGAGCAGCGCCGACGAGGGTTCCTCAGCTGTCACGACATTCGACGAGTGCCAAACTACGGCCGTTGCGATTCCGACAGCTGGCGATGTCGAGCAAGGATGGCGTCGATACGGTGATCCCAGCTGTGCGCCACGGTGACGATGGCGTACGCTTCGCGCGTCATGGTGCGCCGACGATCTGCGTCGTTCAGGTATGCATCGACCCGCGATACCAGTTCTGCGGCATCAGCGAAGCACGCGATCGCGGTATCCTCCGGCAAGATCGCAGTGACCTCCTCGGTGCGTTCGTGGAGCAGGAACGCCCGGCACGCCGGGATGTGAAAGGTGCGTGACGTGATTCGATCGCCCGAGGATGCGCCGGTACGCTGCTCGCTCAGGATGCCGAGATTGATCGTGGACGCACAGATCGCGCGCACGTACTCCTCGCCCTCCAGGCCGTGGCCGACGATCGCATCGCGCAGTGACGGTGCGGTAGCCTTGAACCACTGCTCCCCCCAAATCCGGACGCGAAGCTGCGGTCGCTGCTCGACCAGAAAGGCAAGAAGACGTTCCTTCTTGGGTGACCATGTGCCAATGAACGACACGTCGCATTGATAACGGGCCAGATCCGCCGTGCCGAGTGTACGCGGGCCATGGAGGTCCGGGTCAAATGCGTGCAGAAGCAGGCTGGCGCGTGTCACCCCCAACTGCTCTCTCAAGTCGCCGAGCCCGAAGCTCTTCGCGGTGAACACCCAGTCGTACTCCGGCAGCGCCAACGGCAGATATGGGCCATGGGCGCGGAAGGAGACATCGGGATAGAAGCAGTATGCGCGGACTCCTCGCCGCCTCAGCTCCCTGATGGTATCGCGCGCAACGAACATCCCCTTGAATACCAGCAGCAGGTCCGCCTGTATGCGCTCCGCCCAGTCGAGCAGCGCGTCGTTGAATTCCCGCACGGCGGCCCGCCGAACAACGCGACCGATGGCCTTCATCGCGGTGCCCTCCCAACGGATGGGCACGTATTCCCACTCGGCCACGACGTGGACGGACCAGCCCGCGCGCCGAAGCGCCTTCATGCCGGCGTAGCCGTTGCTCCCCAGCCACAGGTCGCACACGGCAACGGCCCGACCGGGCGCGTGCGACTCCGACCGCACTGAGGCCGGAACGACGCGGGCTGTCGGCGCGGACGTCGGATTCACGACATTCGGCCCACGGCGTCCTCGGTTCGCGCGGTGGTCCGGAGGACCGTACGTGCGGGACTGCTCGGCGCCGAGAATGAGCCGACCACCCAGCCTGCCCCGATGAAGAGCAGATACATCGCGATCAGTGTAACGATGATCTGCAGGTCGGCCGCCATGGTGAGCCCGACCCAGAGCAGGTAGTAGCCGAAGGCCGACCCGAGCGTGTTCGACATGGCATCCCAGAACGCCACCCGGTCCCACAGGATTGCGAGGAGCGCCCCGAAGATGCTCAGCCCGGCGAGGACTCCGAGCCAGCCGTAGTTCAGGTAAAGCTCGCCCGGAATCGTCATGTTCACCGAATTCGTGATGGAGCCTGATTCGCCGACGCGAGCCTGCCCAATGCGCAGAGCGAACCACGCCCCCTTGGCGATTTTCGGCTTCTCCGGCCACAACACCCGTGGGATGAAGGCGTATCCCAGATACTCGAGCGTGGTCCCGCCGAGATGCCCATCTTCTTCCACGATGCGCGCAACCTGCGTCAGCTGGTTGAACGTCGTTAGGCGCGTGAGGAGGGTTTGCCGCTGCTCCCCGGGGGTGTACCCGCCAGTCTCCTCCATCTCACTCAGCTCGGCCAGCTGCTCCAGGCGACCCACGCCGACCGACATTCGTGAACGTTCCTCGCCGAACAGCCCGAAATACAGAATGAACAGCGCCGTCAGGGCGTAGATCGGTAGGAAGAAGGATGAGCGGACTACGCGGAACGAGCGTGCGCCGAGCACGGTCCCGATCGCGAAGGCGATGACCGGCGCGATGATGTCGCTGCGCAAGAAGTCGAACATGAGCGCGCGCAGCGCCTCGAGGACCGCCAGCCCCAGCGCGGCGAACACCATGCGGCGATTCCCGATCATCACCCCGCGTCGAGCCAGCGCGAAGACGATCAGTTGCGGCAGGAGCCAAATGAGCGCGCTGATCGTGCCCAGGCCCGTCAGCGGCGTGGCGATGCGCATCGCCATGACGACGACGGCAATCACGACGCCCCACCGGAACAGCGTCCCATCGCGGACGACGCCGTACACTCGCGGCAGCAGGCCGGTCGCCGTCCCCCCCGGCTGGAGCGCCAGCGTCGCGCGGAATGCCGCGATGGGAATGAGGAGCCCGGCGAGGGTCAGCTGCATTGCCAGAAGCATGTGCTCTTCGTGCGTATACAGAAAATACAGCTGTCGGCGATCGGTATCCGCGGCCAGCAGGCCTGTAATGTTGGCGGCGCTGCTGAGCGCAGTCGCGAACGCGTAGACTGTCATTGGCGTGACCGACCGCCACGCAACACCCGCGGCATCCCGAGCGACCAGGCCAAGCGACAGGGCCAGCGTGCCCGCCGCAGTCCAGAGCGGGGATGCAAGCGTCACACTCCCCATGCACAGGCCGGCGCCGATCGTGAACAGGACCGCGCTCGCATTGCGGGCGAGTCGCTGGTATCGCTTCCCGGCGGCGGCCCGATTGCTCGCCGCGACGCGCATATCCACTGTTAGGCTGCCCGCCGCGACGCGGGTCGTGTCGTGAGGCCGCCCGGGGTGTCGGCCGCGATCCCCGGCACGCCGAATCGATCCATCCAGAGGTGGAGAATCGCGCCCCGCCATACGTCCAGCGCGAGGCCGTCCTCCCCAGCCATCACTCGACGGAGACTCTCCTGATACATCGGCGCGCGAAGGACCCCCATCTCCTCAACGCGTGCCGTCGACATGAATGCGAGCAGCCATTCGCGATTCGAGCGAAGCCAGGCCGCGAGCGGAGTATGAAAGCCGACCTTATCGCGCCGCTGCGCGACCAACGGGGGAAGCAGATCGGAAAACGCATCCCGCAGTATCCGCTTGGTGTGCCCGAGTGAGAACAGCGCGTCATACGCAACGCCCGCAAGCAGCTCCACTACTCGGTAATCCAGAAATGGCATCCGCCCTTCCACGGACCATGCCATGGCATTGCGATCGTCGTAATGCACGAGATGCGGAATGGCGAATCGGGAGAATACCTGAGTGAGGTAACTATCGAGGGAGTTCCGGCGTCCCGTCGCCTCGAATCGTCTCAGTGTTGCAGCCGATCGCAATTGACGCGTGACCAATCTGGCCCGGCGGGCAAGGAACGCGGCCCGTGCGCGGTCGCGAAGCGGGAGCGGAAGCACGTGCGGAAGCGCCGCCCGCAGCACTCCCGGCAGCGTCGTTCCAAGGCCTTCCGACCAGAGTCTCGCCTCGATGAGCCCCGCGCGGAGTCGACCGCGTGACAGCAGGTGACCGAGGTATGCATTGACCATCGATGTGTAGCCGAGGAGCAGCTCATCGCCGCCCTGCCCCGACAGCACGACCGGCACGCCGGCCCGCCGCGCCTCGCGCATGAGATAGAAGTGCGCAAAAATCGACGTGTCGCCGAACGGCTCCTCCTGATGCATGAGGACCTGCTCGAGCGACTCCGGCCACGCCTCCTGTTCGGGTGAAACACGATGGACGATGGGCTGGTCAAGACGGCTGACCACGGCGTCGAAGTAGGCAGTCTCGTCGTGCCGGGAGCCCGGAAAGAGGCTTGTGAACACGTGCATCGGCGCGCCGCCCGTCAGCTGATTGGCGACCACCGCAATGGTTGAAGAATCCAGGCCGCCAGACAGCGTCGTACCGACGGGAACATCGGAGCGCAGCCGCAGGCGGATGGAATCGATGACCAGGTCGCGAAACTCGCGTCGTACCCCGGCGTCGTAGGGCCGCCGTTCACGCTCGGACACGGTGGGAATGTCCCAGTAGCGGTGTACCTCTTCCGACCCGTCCGGGCGGACCTTCATCCAGTGAGCTGCAGGCACCTGCCTCAGGCCGCTAAAGAAGCCGCGATCGCCCAGGTGCCCATACGTCCCCTGGGTGATGAAATCGAACGCCGCCTGGGGCTCCAGCCCGAAACGCAGCCCCGCCGCTCTCAGCGCTCGCACCTCGCTGGAGAAGTACAGCGTTCCATCGCTGTCACGCGCGTAATACAGAGGCTTCTTGCCGGCACGGTCACGGCAGAGGAAGAGCTCCTGGCGTTCGCGATCCCAGATCGCGAGCGCCCACATGCCGTTGAAACGTTCCACCGCTCGTTCGCCCCATTCGCGATAGGCGGCGAGCACTACCTCCGTGTCCGTGCGCGTCTGGAAGCGGTGCCCGCGATCGCGTAACTGATCACGCAGCTCGAGGTAGTTGTACACCTCCCCGTTGTAGGCGATCACCAGTCGGCCGGACGCGTCCTCCATCGGCTGGCACCCCGCCTCCGAGAGATCGATGATGCTCAGACGACGATGTCCGAGCAGCACCGGGAGCTCCACCAGGGCTCCGGCCGCGTCTGGTCCTCGGTGCGCAAGCGATGAGCTCATGCGCTGGATGAGCTCGCGGTCAAAGCGCCCGTCGCCCGACTCGGCCGTCAGGATCCCCACTATGCCGCACATGTCAGTTGCACCACGTCAGGGGTGAAATCACGGGCGAGAGGTGCTCAGTGTGACGTCGCGCATGACGGGGAGGGGAGCGGCAGGCGCCATCGCATCGCGATAGGCCGCCGCGAGACGTGCTCGCTTGACATCGATGTCGAACGCGTGAGCGACGCGCTCACGTCCGGCGCTTCCCAGTGTCATCCGAAGCGCTGGATCGCGAGCCAGACGCTGCGTCGCCTCGAGCCCCTGGCGGAAGACACGTTCCTGCCAGGCCAGCGAGTTGATGTCCGCCCCGCCGGGATCGCAGAGATATCCGCTACGTCCGTGATCCACCATTTCGGGAATTGCGTTGAGGTGTGTCGCCACGACCGGCAAGCCGTGGCTCATCGCTTCCAGAATGGAGTAGCCAAATGTCTCGAGGCGGCTGAAATGGAGATAAACATCGGCTGATGCGTAGACCTTCCCCATTTGGCTTCGTCGCCGAGGGCGGAAATCCACACAGGGGTCCGATCGCAGCCGATGTTCGAGCTCCCCGAGCCTCTCCCGCTCGACCGTGTCCGGTGAAATCTCTGGATAGTAGTCGCGATTGTGCGGCACGGTGCCGGCAATGACTAATCGAACCGCAACCTCCGTGCGCAGCACGTCGAAGATGCGAACGGCCACATCGAAGCCCTTTACGAGAGCTCCATATCCCACCGCGAGGAGCACGATCGGGTCCGTCTCGCGGCGGCGCTGCATCCGCCGCGGAGGGCGGCGAACCGACGGCCGTAGCAGCGTGACGTCGCCGCGCTCGAGGAAGGGCCCACCTGCCCAGCGCGACTCTACGAAGACGCGCTTTATCCTCGGCGACTGCAGGAAATCGTCGCGCGGCCGGCCTTCGCACTCGACGATGAGGGGTACCTGCTTCCCAAAATCAACCGCCATGTTGGCCGCGTCACAATGGACAATACGCACTCGAGCGCGCAGATGCCGATCGAGGGGCTGCAGCCAGCGAACGTCGGATCTCCGATACCCGGCGAACCCATCGGGCGGCGCGTCCTCGAGTACGTCCGTGTAAATGGGATGCGCCTTGGTGTACCCCACTACCACCCGCCTTCGCGAACGGATCAGGCAACGCGTTAGGCGCATGGCTTCGGCCGCGCCGTAACGGGCCGCCGAGATCGCGTGCCGGAGCCTGGCGATCAACGGACAGTCGCCGGCGTACCGACCGGCACGATGTCGAACGACCGGGGGCGGACGAGTTCCGCGGCCCAGCTCACGTAGCGCTGGCCAAGTTCGCGAGCATCGAGCGGTCGGGTTCCACAGGCCGACAATGTCAGGCACATCGAGCTGTCCCCTCGGAAGAGCCGCTCGAGGGCCTCGCGAATCTGGCCAGCCTCGGCGCACAGAACCTTCCGTGCCTGCCATTCCGCGAACAGCGACGTTAGGCCGCCCGAGTCCGGGCCAGCAAGCAGGATCGGGGTGCCGGTGCCCAGATAGGCGAAGAGCTTCGAGGGGACACCTGGTCGCTCGGGCGTCGACAGCGGGACGAACACCAGAGCATCCGCGTCGTGCATCGCGGACGTCAACCGTCGTTCGTCGAGCCAGCCGAGCCAGTGCAGCTGATCCGCGACGCCGACGCGCTCAGCTTCCTTTCGCCAGCCGGCAAACGCCGATTCCGACGACGCGATCTCGAGGCGGACGGTGCTCGGGCCGACCCCCGAGGCCGCACGAACGACTCGCATTGCCTCGAGGAGCGGGCGAGGGTCCTGCTCGCGAACGTTGAGCGAACCGGCGTACAGAAGTGTCAGCACCTTGCCCACTCCTGCCGGCCGGGCTCGCGGGTCGGCGCGGAAGTCCGCGAGGGGAACGGCGTGGCGAAGTACATGCACATCGCGGCGCAGCGCCGCTCGATCCATCTCGGCCCATTCCGGCGACACCTGCACAACCCTGCGCGCGCTTCGCAGCGATCGCCGCATCCAGTGCCGCACGAGCGGACGCAGCGCCGGCCCGGATCCCTGCGACCACTCGTCCTGTAGATCGGCCATCCACGGCACATCCCAATGTCGATGCGCCCACTCCGCGGTGACGAGCGGACCGCGCGGCGTGTAGAACCCGATCACGAGATCCGGACGCGGGACCGCGCCCGTGCGCAGGTATCCTGTCGCCGCACGACCCCAGCGACCCGTCCGGTCTCCCACGGTTATGGCGTGCCACGCAGTCGACAGAAGCCGCAGCGCGCGGGGCCGCTCCGTCGGCTTTCCGTCGGGACCCGCGACGGCGTGAATCGTTAGGATCGAGTCGGCGTGTCGTTCGGCAAGGCGTCGCGCGACGCCGGGCGCGGATCCGGAGGCGTAATGGTCACGGATGATGACGTCGACCGCCCAACCGTGGATCGCGAACCCCTGCGCGACCTGATGCACGCGGCGCGCGACGGGCGCCCCGGTTGCGTGCTCGACGTGCGGGTAGTCCCACGCCACGAGAAGAACGCGCGGAGTCATACGCTCGTTCTCGCTAGCCACAGGCGCGCCCGACGTGCCAGCGCGACAGGGACCGACAACGCCGAGGCCATCAAATGCTCCAGGCGGACGGCGCTGATCCGATCACCGGCGACGGGCGCCAAAGTCGACAGCAGCTCTTCATAGCGGTCCACGCATACAGGCAGGGAGCACACCGCTTCGGCGAGCGCTCGCGCGGCAGCACGCCGGTGCTTCGGTGGCACGGCTGACGCGCGACGCACGAGGGTCACGGCATCGTCGAGATCCCCAGCGGCATGCGTCCAGACACAATTCGCAGCGAGTGGGTGCGATGCGAGATCCTCGACCCCGCTCACGCGACTCGACACGACCGCGCAGCCTTCCGCCAACGCTTCCATAACCACGAGCGGCATACCCTCGAACGCCGACGGCAGCAGCAGGACATCCGCTGATGCGAGCTCCTCGCGCACGCCTGGGCCTGGCAACCACCCGAGCCAGCGCACGCGGGAGCTCACGCCTTCGGCGTCGAGTGCTTCCCGCAGGGCCTCGCGGTCTGGGCCATCGCCAATGAGCGCGAGCGTGGCGTGTACCCCAGCGGCGACCAGGCGGCCAAGCATAACGGGGAGATCGAGAACTCGCTTCTGCCGCTGCTCGATCCGTCCCACCCAGGCGAGCTTCAGGTCGAGGGCATTGCCAATAACCGCTCTCGCTGCTTCCAGGGTAACGCCGCACGGAATCACGGCCACCTGCGGCGCATGCTTGCCGAGGCGGGCGCGCACGGTGTTCGCGATCCGATGGGACACACACACGAGCGCGGTCGCGACATCGGCATGACGTTCGCCAAGGGCGTAATAGTAGTCTTCGTCGGCGTGAAGCACTCCGACGAGCGGATTTCGGCCCGCGATCTGCGCGGCGCCGCGCCAGGCCGCGGCATCGTTCGACACGATGACGGGAACGCCTTTTCCAACAGCGCGCAGCAAGCCCACCCGGTACACCGATGCGCGGTACCGCTCTGTTCCCAACTCGAACTCGTATCCGACCGGCGCGGCATGAACGCGTAGCCTCTCGGACGAGGGGACCCACCGAGCCATCATGGGTTGACTGCCGCCGCTCACAAATGGGCCCCTTGGGGCCACGGTAACGAAATCCACCGCCCATCCGCGGGCCGCGAACTCGATGGCTGCATCCCGCATCCACTGCGTGACGCCACCGCGATGGAACGGGTGACAAAGGAACGCGAGGCGACGTGCCATCTGTGCGGAGCCGCGATCACGACCGCGGCTGTTGGTCGACCGCTCAGTCGCGTCGTGCGAGATGGCCATTCAGGACCTGGTACGCCGTGCCGCATTCCGTGCAGCGAATCGCCACGTCAGGGGCGAGGGTGGCCCCGAGCGCGAGACGTTCCCCACACTGACACATCCAACCGATGATGCGCGCCGGCACCCCGGCCACCAGCGCGTAGGCCGGTACGTTGCTGGTCACGACAGCGCCGGCGGCCACGAAGGCGTACTCGCCGAGCTCGTGTCCACACAGGATGGTCGCATTCGCGCCTACGGACGCGCCGCGCCGAACGAGCGTCTTCCGGTACGCCCCTTTCCGCGATACGTGGCTGCGCGGATTGTTCACGTTCGTGAACACCATTGACGGGCCCAGGAAGACATCATCTTCACATTCGACGCCCTCGTAGATGCTCACGTTGTTCTGCACCTTCACGTTGTTGCCCAGTGACGTGCCGGGCATGACGACGACGTTCTGGCCCAGGCTGCAGCGCTCCCCGATCACCGCGCCGCGATTGACATGGCAGAAGTGCCATATACGCGTGCCGCGTCCGATGGTCGCTCCCTCATCCACGTAACTCGACTCGTGAACGTGCCAGCCACCCGGCATTTCCCGCGACTCACTCACGCGACGCGGCCTCGCGCCCGGAAAATCCTCGCAGCGGAAGCGCTACCTCCCTCCCCGTCCGTGCCGCCTCGTAGATTCCCAGAAGCAGCTCGAGGGATTTGCGACCCTCGCGTCCATCGGTGCCCGGAGATTCCTCGCCGAGAAGCACGCGAACGACATTGTCGTAGTACGGTCGGTGGCCCGATCCATATACCGAGAGCGGATTGGGTGCGGCCTTCAGGGCCTCCGCCTCACGATCGTCGTCGTCATACTCCGCGAACTCCCAGTGCTCAATGCGATTGAGGGCAGTCCCGCCGACCTTCACCGTACCTTTCTCACCGATGACGGTGATCGAACCTTCCAGATTTCGCGGGTAGGTGAGCATCGTGACTTCGATGACACCAAGGGCGCCACTGCGAAACCGTAGCAGCGCGACACCCGTGTCTTCGCTCTCGATCTGTCGCGCCAACGTTGCGGTCTTCGCGCTCACCGACTCGACCGGCCCCACGAGCCACTGAATCATGTCGACATAGTGGCTCGCCTGGTTCATGAACGCGCCGCCATCGAACTCCCACGTACCTCGCCACGGCGCTGCCGCATAGTAGCTCTGCGGGCGATTCCACCGGACCGTCGTGTTGGCCAGGAAGACCCGCCCAAACCGTCCGCGATCGAGCGCGCGCTTGAGGAGCTGGATCCCTGGATTGAGGCGGTTCTGTTTCACGACGAACAAATGCACGCCGTGCTCATCGCACGCGCGAACGAGCGCGTCCGCTTCCTCGAGGCGCGTGGCCATCGGCTTCTCCACGACCACGTGCAGACCGCGCTCCGCCGCCATGATGCCATGCTTCGGGTGCAGTCCGCTCGGCGTACAGACCACCGCGACCTCCGCCTCGGTCTCGGCGAGCATCGCCGCGTAGCTCGTGAACGCCGGTATCCCGAGCCGCTCACCGGCGCTGCGCGCGCGGTCGGGCACCTCGTCCGCCACCCCCACCAGCCGGAACTCGGGGCGGTCGGCGATGGCGTCGAAATGCCGTTCGCTGATGCGGCCGCACCCGACGAGCACGACACGAAACGGCGGCTTCACGCCGTGGGTACCCCCTCGACGGCGGTGTGCGACCGCGCCTCTGCGCGAGTCAGCGCCGCCTGGTAGGCGCCCCTAACGAGCCGTGTGTGGGCCGACCAGAGAAAGTGGGTTCGGCAGAGCGCCAGCGCGGACTCACGGCGGGAGGGGCCGGTAGTCAGATCGCGCAGAACGTCAGCGACGACACGACGTCGCTCCGCATCGCCGAGGCCGAACCAATCGATGCTCCAGCCGGCCGAAGCCGTCGCAATCGTTTCATGCAGCCAGCCGTCAACCCGCGAGATAACGACCGGCACGCCAGCGGCGAGATACTCACCCAGCTTGACCGGAACGCTCACACGATTCACTACGCTGTCGGCCCGCAGGAGAAAACCGGCGTCCGCCGCCGAGAGATACGCGGCGACGCCCTCCTGGGGAACGCTCACGACTGTTGCCGCTTGCGCCGGCACGCCGACCTCGGTTAGGACTCGCCGCATGGCGTCCACATCCGGCGTGACGCACAACACGTGGATGCGGTCGTCCCGGAGCTGCTCCAGCGCGATGCGCGCGAACGCCGCAAACCCCTCGCGCAGATGCTGATACCTCGTTACGGTCCCCGCGTACGCCAGCACCACCTTCCCGGAGACGCCGAGGCGATCGCGAACCGCGCGTCGATCCGTCTCGGCAAACGTGAGCGCTGATACGCACGTCGGAACGACGGTGGTCAATTCGCCTCGTGACCCGTACCGTCCGAGCCAGTCGCGAAGGCCGGTCGAGACGGTGAGAATACCGTCCGCCACGCTCAGAGCGTACTTCACATCGGACACCGCTCGCTCGTAGGCCAACCGCGTTGGCTCATTCGCCTGGTCGAGCGCGTCGATCCCTTGTGCATGAAGGTACTCCTCCGGCCACACGCCGCGAAAATCAGCGACGATCGCCGCAGATGGGATCCACTCCCGGAAGGCGGCCGCCCACCGCACAGCGATTTCCGACCGACAATGAAACACGGTCGGTCGGCCGCGATGAGACATGCGAAGGGGAATCGAGAGGACGCGCGCATTGGCACGTAGTCCGACGCGGCTCACGTAGGGCAGCACCGTCACGTGGACGTGAGGCGCACGACGGCGCAGGCTCTGAAGGCGATGACGTGTCGTCCGTCGAAGCGCGACACGAACCGGTTCGAGGAAGGCGACCGCAACACGCCGGGGGGGATGCGGGCCCCGTTGCATCGCCTGAGATTCCATGTGATCCAGCACCTGGGTCTCGATCAAACCCTTGTGCATCTCCTGAGCGACGAGATGGACGAGCGCGTACGGCCGACCCGACGCGGTGGCGTGCGCGAGCGGCTCGTGTTGTTCGTAGCGGAGTGTTGGCGTCGTCACGCCGCGGCGGCGCGGGTACCCTGAAGTGCGCGAAGCTGCCGACGGCTCGCCGCAAGCGACATGAGTCCAAGGGCCGCGCTACTCCCGGGAGGTACCGTACCCGGTCGCACGAGGTCGGACAGCTCCGCCTCGGCATCTCGGAGGCGCGCCGCGAGCTCGCCCTGCAAAGCCTCGCCCCACCAGGCGGTCCACGGCGTAGCGAACCCGATCTTGTCCGTGCGGTCGAGAATGGCGCTCGGAACGGTGCCGCGCATCGCGCGTCGAAGAATCCGTTTGCTGGTCCCGTCGCGGAAAAGATATGGCGTCGGAAGGCGCATGCACAGCTCGACCAGTCGATGGTCGAGAAACGGCAGCCGAACCTCGACGGAGACCGACATCGCGTTGCGATCGGTATATCGCAACAGCTCCTGCAAGTGGCCCAACATGAGATCCGCATAGAGCCGCGTCTTGAGAGCGTCGCGCCCACGAGGAATGGTGCGCGGCTGCTCGGCACGAAACGCCTCGTGGACGTCGCCGCGGATGAAGGGCGCCGCGAAGTCGGAGTCAACGGCCAGAGTAGCGTCCCCGTGGATCCCGTGCAGCAGGTAGTGCACGAATGCCCGCGGTGGCACGGGATCCGTGCCCGTGCGTTCCCGGAGTGCGCGCCGCTCTCGCCACCATCGGCCAACGGACGCCCGGCGCGCGAGATCGGCGAGCACGACGGCGGGGTAATGCGCATATCCCGCGAGATATTCGTCGGCCCCCTGCCCGTCCAGCATGACGACGACGCCGCTGGCGCTCGCTGCCTCGTGCACGAGATACGACGCGAACAAGCTCGTCGAAGGGAACGGCTCCTCCTGATGAAAGTACAGGCGGTCGAACTCATCGAGCAGCCGACGAGCCGTCGGGCGGACATCCACGCCTGGCACACCGGTCTGCTTCAGCACGAGCTCGACATATTTCCCTTCGTCGAGGCGCGGATCATCCATCCGCGCCGTAAACGCCCGCTGCCCTCCCGCCGCGCCCAACCGCTTCACCTCGCACAGAACACTCGTCGAGTCGAGCCCTCCCGAAAGGCTCGTTCCGATCGGAACGTCCGAGCGAAGACGAATGCGAACGCTGTCCGCGAATAGCTCGGCGAATTCATCCGTCGCGTCCGCCTCCGATATCTCGAGCTGCGGCTCGACGTCAATATTCCAATAGCGACGGATCTGGAGGTCGAGTCTCTCGCGTTCCACCTTGACCGTCAGGGTATGGCCAGGAGGGAGCCGTCGGATCCCGCGCCAGATCGTGGCTTCCGCTCCCGCCTGGTCACCGAAGCGGAAGTACCGATACACGGCTCGCGGATCGAGGTCGGCGGTTTGGAGGCCCGCAGCGATGAGTCCTTTCGCCTCTGACGCGAAGGCGAAGCGACGGGCGGTGGGGTCGAGGGTGTAGTAGAACGGCTTTTCGCCGAAGCGATCACGGGCGCAGAACAGCGCTTGCCGTGCACGGTCCCAGACCGCGAACGCGAACATCCCGTTCAGCCGGTCGACGCAGGACGGACCCCACTCAGCGAAGGCACGCAGGAGGACTTCGGTATCCCCCGTGGAGCGAAAGTCGTGGCCCCGCGCACGCAGCTCCTCGCGGAGCTCGACGTAGTTGTAGATCTCGCCGTTGAACAGGAGAGCGAACTCAGCGCCCCCGGCCTCGCGCATGACCGCGGGCCGGGCACCCCCGGCGGCTCCCAGAAGCAAGGGCTGGTCGGCGCGCTCCGACAGGTCGAGGATGCTGAGTCGCCGATGGGCAAGCACCACGTCCCCGTCCGTGTCGACGAGGTCGTCGCGCCACAGGCCAGCACCGTTAGGCCCACGGTGGCGGAGCGCATCCCGGCCGCGCTCGATGTGGTCGAGGCTCAGATCGCGGCCGAGGTACACGGCCCCGAGGATTCCGCACATCAGCGCGAGTTTCCCATCACCGCGCCGGGCGCCGCGGCGCCGTCCGCCAGAATGTCATCGAGGGCGATATCCAGGGTCCGGGAAGGTCGGTAGGCGATGAGCCGTTCAGCCTTCGTGAGGTCCGGCACGCGCCGCTCCATGTCTTCGAAGCCAGGGCGATACGCGATCTCGTAGGGAACGAAGCGAATTTCCGAATCCGACTGCAGGCGGTCGCGGATCTTGATGGCGAGCTCCAGTATCGTGATCTCCTGATTGGACCCGAGGTTCACCACATGGCCGATGGCGTCATCGCAATGCACCAGCTTGTGGATTGCCGGCACCACGTCCCGCACATGGCCAAAGCATCGCCGCTGTGTCCCGTCGCCGTACACGGTCATTTCGGCTCCCGTCCGTGCCTGCTCGATGAACCGCGGGATCACCATGCCGTAGTGCGGCACCTGCCGCGGCCCGACGGTGTTGAAGAGCCGGCCGACTACCCCAGGCAGCCCGTGTGATTCCGCGTAGGCCAGCAGCAGGAATTCGTCGACCGCCTTCGAGATGGCGTAATTCCACCGCCGCTTGGTGGTGGGTCCGTACAGCACATCATCGTCCTCGCTGAACGGAATGCGCGTTCCCTTTCCGTATACTTCGCTCGTCGACGCCACGAAAATGCGCTTGCCGTACTTGGCTGCGGCTCGCAACGCGACCTCGGTTCCGAGGATGTTGGTTTCGAGCGTGCGCACGGGATCGTTTACGATGAGCTGAACGCCGACCGCCGCAGCAAGGTGAAAGATGACATCCACTTGCTCCGCCATCCGCGGGAAGGATGGGTCTTCCGTGAAGTCACTGATGATGTATCGAAAGCCCGGTCGGCCCACACAGCGTTGGAGGTTGGACATGCGCCCGGTCGAGAGATTGTCCCACACGAGCACCTCCTCGCCATTGTCGAGAAGGTGTTCCGCCAGGTGGCTCCCGATGAACCCGGCGCCACCGGTGATGAGGTTGCGAATCATGCCTCGCCCGTCGAGGGAACGAACGCGCGACGGGCACCCGGCCCGTCACGCCACGAGTCGTCGTTAGGCCGCGGTGGGGTGACACGTCGTGCAGCCTGCGCGCGGCTCACCCACTCGCCAATCACCGCCAGGGCGAAGCGGCCCCGTGCGGACGCAGGGGCACCACGCAGCCCCAGGAGGGCCACCGCGTCATCGATGCGGCCCCGGAGGCGTCCCGAGGCGGGGCCGTCCAGCCACGCGGCCACCGGGGAGTTGAATCCCGTCTTGCGGCGTGTCGACGCGCTCGCTGCGCCCAGGCCGGCCAACCATTCGCGAAGGCACACCTTTCCAACAGGGCCCTGCCGCTTCCGATCGGATGGGAGCGCGGTCGCGGCCGCGAGGACACCGTCGTCCAGGAAGGGCACACGCGCCTCCACCGAGTGACTCATGGACGCGGCATCGACCTTGGCGAGCATCTCGTCGACCAGGGCCGTCGCGCGGTCGACGGCGAGCATCTGCTCGAGGAGACCCCGTGGCGCGAAGCGGTCCCACGCGGTGCGGGCAACAGCCTCGAGCGGCTCCGCGTCGTTAGGTGCGAGTCCAACCGCCTCGAGCTCGGTGACATCGAGGAGGCGCAGGCGATCCAGATAAATCGACGCCGGGTGTCGGCGAGTGAGTGCGGCGAGGCGGCCGACGGAGCCGAACCGTCCCGGGAGGGCACGGCCCCGCGCCAGCAGAGGAGCAGCGACTCGAAAAAGGGGACCGTCGGCCCACCGCGGTCGGCCGGGCATCGACAGGTGCCAATCGTAGCCGCCAAACAGCTCGTCGCCGCCGTCGCCGCTGAGCACGACACGACGGTCGGGAGCGATGGCGCGGAACAGCTCCCACAGCCCGACCATGCTCGAGGTCGCGAGCGGCTCATCCATCGCGCCGACGACGGACTCGAAGACTTCCTCGGTCAGCCCACCGCCGCCGAGCGGGACTTCTCGTAACTGTATTCCCGCATGATGGGCCATCGCGTGCGCATCCGCCCACTCGTCCTCCGCGTGCCCCCGGTGACTCACCGTGAACCCGCGGAGCTCACCCTCGCCGCTTTCGGACGCCGCGAGGAGACTGACAAGGCCAGAATCGACACCACCGGAAAGCAGCGTCGCCACCGGCACATCCGCCACGAGGTGTGATTTCACCGCTCGGCGAATCGCGTCGCGGACCTCCGCGTCTCCCACGAGCGCGGCGGGGGGCTCGTCAGTCCACCATCGGCGCTCCTCGACCACTCGGCCGCCGCGGACCCGCACCCACGTTCCCGGAACGAGATGGCGTGCCGCCGCTATCGCGGACCACGGCGTCGGGACAAATCCCCATCGAAGGACGCTCAGCAGGGCTTCGGGATTCAGGGCGGCCGGGACGCATTCATCGGCGAGGAGGCCGTGCAGGTTCGATGCGAAGGTGAATCCACCCTCGTGCTCGGCGAAGACGAGCGGCTTGATCCCCACCCGGTCGCGGACCAGGTAGAGATCACGGGTACGAGCATCCCACAGCGCAAACGCGAACATGCCATGGATCGCGCGACAGCATCCGTCGATCCCCCCGTCTTCGTACAGGTGCACCAACACTTCAGAATCCGACTGGCTCCGGAAGCGGTGTCCTCGCGCGTGAAGAGAATGCCGAAGATCCTGGTAGTTGTAGATCTCGCCGTTGACGAGCACACATACGTCACGCGTTTCGTTCCAGAGTGGTTGCGCCCCCGCGGCACTCAAATCGATGATCGAGAGCCGCCGATGGATCAGCAGGACATCCTCATCGTAATGCGCCGCGCCGCCATCGGGTCCGCGCGAGTGTAGCGCGGACTGGATGCGCGCCGACAGAGCGTCGACTGCCGGTGCCGACATCGGGTGCCGTGCGTAGCGTCCTGCGATTCCGCACATTTACGGTGTCACTCCTCCCTGCAGATACCAGTTGGCGAATCGCTGCGCCGCTTCCGTCAGCGAGACCTGTGGCGCGAATCCAAGCAAGCGCTGCGCCTTGCTGATGTCGGCGAAGGTCAATTCGACATCGCCCGGCGGTCGCGGCACGAACTCGAGGCGCGCCTCGCGTGAGAGGGCACGCTCGATGGCGTGGATCAACTCCAGCACCGTCGCGCTGGCGTGACCCCCGAGGTTGATGATCTCGTGCGTTCCTCGCGGCATCGTGCCGACGAAATCCAGGGAACTGACCAGCCCGTTCAAAATGTCACCGACGTAGGTAAAGTCGCGACGCATGCTGCCGTCGCCAAAGACCTGAATCGTTCGGCCATCGACGATGGCGCGCGTGAAGGCGTGCAGAGCGAGGTCCGGCCGCTGCCGCTCACCGACGACCGTGAAGAAACGCAACGAAACGCATCGCATCCCGAACACGCGCGCCCAGTTATCGCAGAGAATCTCCGCCGCACGCTTCGATGCCGCATAGGGCGATATCGGTACCAGGTTGACTTCGGACTCCTTGAACGGTGGCGAGGCGGCGTTGCCGTACACCGACGACGAGGACCCAAAGACGAATCGGTCGATGTTCAGCTTCCGCGCCAGCTCGAGCGTCGCCGCGGTGGCCGTGACGTTTGCTTCGACATAGGCGAGTGGAGCGGCAATGGAGGGTCGCACCCCCGCCTTGGCGGCTAGATGGACGACGATGTCCGCGCCCGCCCCTGCTGCTGCCCTCACCCGCTCTACAAGCCCCGGCTCCCGAAGATCGCTTTCGAGAAAGGTGAAATGTTCGTGACTGAGCGCCCGTCGCAAGTTCAGCTCTTTGGCGGCCCGGGCGTAGAACGGATCGAAGTTGTCCACGCCGATGACACGGTCCCCCCCCTCGAGTAAACGTTCGGCGAGCGACGACCCAATGAATCCCGCGACACCGGTGACGACGATGGTTCGCGTGGCTACCACGATGCCACCGGAGGGGCATACGGGTCGGCAGCGAGCAGTTCCTGGCACACCCGGCCGTCGCGCGCGCACTCGAGCAGGGCGGCGAGTCGTGCGCCGGCACGCGCGGAGTCACCCACAGCTTCCGCACGAGCGCGCGCTGCCGCCCCAACGGCGAGACGCAGATCGCGGTTCGCCAGGACTTCGCGGAGACGGTCGCGCAACTGATACACGCTTTGCGCACCGACGAGCCATCCGTCGACGCCGTCCGTGACGACCTCGGGATGTCCCGACACGGCCGTGGTCACCGATGGCAGCCCGCTCGCCATCGCTTCCAGCAGGGCGTTCGCGAGTCCTTCCCAATGCGAGGGAAGACAGAATACATCCGCCGCCCGATACCGGACGGCCAGCTCTTCGGCGGAGAGCCCACGCTCAAGGCGCGTCTCCACGTGCGGCGCCCGCCGCTTCGCCTCCGCCAGGAGGTCGAACTCGGCGACCTGGCTTTGCGCCGCACCGCACAGCACGATCCGTGAAAGGCCGTGCAGCCCACCGAGCGCATCGAGAAGATCGAGCCACCCTTTACGAACGATGGTATCGGCGACACAGAAGATGACGAGGTCCTGGTCGCGCAAGTCCAACTGCGCTCGTATCCGTTCGCGTTCTCTGGCGTCGAGGGGCGGCCGATAGCGTTGAAGGTCGATACCGTTGGGCACAACGGCCGCCTTCGGGAGCGGCGCGCCCACCAGACGTTCCGCCTCATCGAGGAGCGCGCGGCACACGCCGGTCACGAGCTGCGCGCTCCGTACTGTCTCGCGAAACGACTGCATCGCCTCGTCATTGCGATGCGGCCATACCCAGACGTCATCGCCTCGCAACTGCACGACGAACGGCGTAGCCAGCCGGTGTGCCGCATCGCGGATCGACGGCCCATAGGGCAGGGCAAATTGCACCATGAGGATGTCGGCTCCGAGACGCCGCGCCTGCGTGACAGCCGCCCGTGCAATTCGCTCGCGGAGCGGACGTCGTCCGAATACTCGATCAGGAACGCGATTCTCGTAAGCCAGATCGGCGACCGAAATACCGTCCAGCGTCCAGTCGCGGGGGATGCTCAGCTTCTGCACGTGTCGCCACGAACGAGCCACGCGCCACGCGACCCGCGGGAACCACCCATTCGGTACTCTGACCTGGATATCCCAGCCCGCCTGCTTCGCGCCGACCAGCTGCCGATGCGCGAACGCACAGCGATGCATGCCACCCGGATGCGGATAGCATTCGGTCACCACCATCAATCGACCTGCCATCAGCTCGGAGACGGCGGATTCTCACGGCGATCCCACGTCATAGTCGAGCCCGCGCAATGAGCAGCGTGGTGCCGGGACGCGCCGGCAAAACCTCGACGGACGCGGCCCATTGCCCAAGCACATCCTGCGCTGCCGCGGTCCCCAGCGGGTTCAGCAATACGCTTCCTCCGAGCGCGCTCAGCCCTTCACCCGTGCACCAGTCACGATGGCGCTCGAGCAGACGCGCAAGCTTCGCGGGCACGGTCGCGCCGGCATCGCGTACCCTGTCGAGCCACGTGCGTCGAGCGCCCGGGAACGGGGCCTCAACCAGCTCGACGATGAGGGTCCCCCCGGGACTCACTCGCCCCGCGAGCTCTCGTAGTGCTTCGTCCGGAAAGCGACATGCCCCGAGGCTCGCGCCCAGCCAGAGGGCCACGTTCACGAGCGCCTTCTCGTCCCGAGGGTTCGCGTACTCGACAGTCGTCATGGGACCGCCAACTTCCTCGGGCACGATGCGATCGGGCGGCAGGCTTGCGTCGAGCACGCGCTCCTGCGCAACCGTCGCCCCGAGGACGGTCTGAATGACGTCGGGTACCCGGCGTCGGGTGCTACCCGCAAGAGCGGTTCGCAGGGCATGCTCGAACGCGCTTCCCTTCCGCACCAGCCAGCGCCGTTCGCTCTCGCGCCAGAACTCGCTGCGTGCCAGCACGGGCTCGCGCAGGGACCTGTCGGGAAACCCGGGCCGGACCGCGCGCAGGAATACTTCCCCACTCTCGATCGTGCGGTCGATGCGCTCGAAGCCCGCCGCGCGCAGCCGCCCCGCAACGGTCTCGAACTCGACGCGGTCATTGATCACGGGGCTGAGCAGGTCGAAGAGCTGGTGCGGGTCCTCGTGAGGAAACCGACGGCGCAACTCGTCGATCTTCTCCGCGAAGTCCAATGGTGCCAGCTCCCGCCGCAACCTCTCGTGCTTCTGCTTCTCCTCCTCGCTCCAGGAGCTTGCTCCGTAGAGGTACAGCACGAGCGCGCCACGGTCACCGACGAGCGACGCGATGTTGTCGAGGGCGCGATATGTGTCGCCGGTATGGTGCAGAACGCCAAACGAGTACACGAGATCGAAGCGGCGTGCGGCGAGGTGCGCAGGCAGCTCCAGCAGGTTGACCCGCTCGGTCTCGAGTGCAGGCCAGTCCGCACACAACTGGCGGGTTCGTTCCAACCCCGCTTCGCTGTAGTCGACCGCGGTGACGTGCGCTCCGAGCTCGAGGAGCGCTCGCGTCCACCGGCCCTGACCGCACCCGGCATCCAGCGCCGTACGCCCATCGAACCACTCCGGAGCGATGCCGCATAATTCCTCCGCGAGAAGCCGCGAGGCATTGGCATCGAACCACGGATCGCCCGGCATGAAATCCCCAGCCGGCAGGTTGCTCCATTGCCAGTCGAAGCTGGCGAGCGTCTGCGCCTGCGAATCCATCTCCCCGGGTTCGCTCACGGGCGTCATGCGGCGAGGAGTGAACTCATCACCGCGAGGTCGCGGGCGCTTCGCGGGGGATCGGCGGGACGAGCTCGGCAGTGGGCTGCTTGCTCGACGTCCAGCCGAGAACCGGTGCGACGTTGACGGAGTAGACGACGCGTGGCACATACGAGCGACTGACGGACGGCATCGAATCACCGTCCGGCAGCCATGCCAAGCACAGCGTATTCGAAACGTGCACGATCTGTGACCGGTAGACGGCCGGCACCCCCGCGGCAATCCCGGCGAGGACCTCCCATCGCGGCACGAGCGGCGAGAAGAATGCATCGTGCCACACGACTGCGCCGACTCGGCGTGAGCGGGTGTCCCAGAACCGGCGCGTATCTACCTCGATCGCCCCACGTGAATGGTCGCCGTCGATGAAAAGAATGTCGGCCCACTCGCGATACGGATTCGTATCGAGCACCGCGCTGTCGCCGAACGCGTGAGTAATGTTGGGGTGGCCCGCCGACAGTGTCCGGTGGGCCTCTACCCAGGATGGCTCGGCGTTGCGAGCGAGCATGACCTCATCCGGAAGCGACAGGGTGACGACGTTGGCGCCCGCGCTCGCCACGGCGAGGGCGCTTTCTCCGCGAAAGGTTCCGATCTCGAGCATGGTGCGCGCGCCGTACCGGCTCACGAGCGCCCGAAGAAGCAGCAGATCGGCCACGGTGGATGTGTCGTCGAGGAACGTGAACGCCGAGAGCGCATCACCCCTGGAGTTCAGAAATCCCTCGAAGGGGACGGAGCGAGGTACGCCTCCGAAAAGCGCCGTCGCTTCGCGCTGATAGGCCTCCTCGCGTTCCCCAGCCGGCTCAGCGGCGAGCGTGGCGAGGCGTCGAGGGTTCCGAAGCGCATGCGCCGCTCCGCGCAAGATGCTGGCAAGTGAAGAGATCACTGACAGAGGTGGGATCCGAGGTGACAGAATGCCTTACGAGGCGCGCGGCGGAATCGGTACGGCTTCGATGGTGTACTCTGCCGGCATCCACGTGACGCCTCGATTATCGAGCAGCGCGACGCCCGTGCCCAGGACGTCCCGCCCATGAACGTGAAAGCGAACGGCCCCGCCGAGCTCATCGAGCCGTTCAGCGCCCCAATCGAGCACGACCTGTACCGTCATCGAATAGGTCCTCGGAAGCAATCGGGCCGCCGGGATGCGAACGGTGACTCGGTGTGAGCCAGGCGTCACGTCCCACTCCTCCCGATAATCGCCATTCGAGAACGCACACACGGGTGACCCCTCGACGGTCGCGATCCATATGAGACATTGCAGACGGCGGAAGGGCTTGCGCGCCTCGAGCTCGAACTCGATGTGCAGGTCTTCGCCCTGGATCGGTACGCCGTGGGCCGGTCCATACACGCGAGCGCGTGTAATTCGAAGATCGCGAGGGACGTCGTCATCGGCCGCTTCGTAATGCGCCGCCTGGCCCCCTTCGGGCCCGCCGCGCAAGTATCGACCGAGGACTTCGCGTACAGGTCCCGCCGCGACGACGGCGCCACCTTCGAGGAGGAGCGCTCGAGTGCACAGCGACTCGACCGCGGCCATGTTGTGGCTGACGAACAGCGTCGTGCGACCATGACCGGCAGCATCGCGCATCGCGCTCGTGCACTTTGCCTGGAATTCGGCGTCGCCGACCGCGAGGACCTCATCCACGATCATGGTGTCCGCGGCGAGATGCGCCGCGACGGCGAACGCCAGACGCAACTGCATTCCGCTCGAGTACCGCTTGATCGGCGTGTCGATATATGGCCCGACGCCCGCGAACTCGACGATGGGCTCGAAGGCGCGCTCGATCTCTCGCCGCGGCATGCCGAGAAGCATGCCGTTCAGGAATACGTTTTCTCGCCCTGTGAGCTCGGGGTGAAAGCCCGTTCCGACCTCGAGGAGACTCGCCACGCGACCCACCATGGTCGCGCGTCCTTCGGTCGGGCTCGTAATCCGTGACAGAATCTTGAGCAGCGTGCTTTTTCCGGCTCCATTGCGCCCAATGATGCCCAGCACTTCCCCTTCGCCCACCTCGAACGACACGTCGCGTAACGCGTAGACGTCCAGTGAGCGCGGTCGCCGCACCGCCTCCCGAGGCCGCATCAGATAATCGCGCCAGCGAGGCGCGTTCGGATGCAGAATCCGGTAGCGCTTCCCCAACCGCTCCGCCCGTACCGCGATGCGGCTCATACGACGTCCACGATCGTCCGCTCTGCGCGCGTGAAGTGCCACAGGCCAAACCCCGCGAGCGCGACGCTCACGATCATGGACACCATCAGCGTCGACGTATCGGGCAAGGGTGTACCGATGGCAGCGGTCCGAAACAGACCGATCCACCCCGTGAGCGGATTGATCGCGGCCACCCACGACCATCGTTCGGGAATCAAGGAGGTCGGGTAGATGACCGGCGTTACGAACAAGCCGATTTGCATCAGGAACGGCACGGCATGATTCACATCACGCCACCTCGCGTTAATCGCCGCGAGGAGGGCCGCGAACCCGATGGAGAAAATGGCGAGCGCTGCGAACGCGGGAAGCAGGAGCAGGGCGTCGGCGGTGAACGGCCGGTCGTAGTACACGACCAATCCGGCCAGCAACACGAAGGTGACGACGGCGTCGATGACGGCCGATGCCGCCGACGCGAACACCAGATAGATCCGCGGAAAGAACAGCTTGGTGATGATGTGCTGATTCGTGACCAGCGCTTGCGACCCGTCGATCACGACCTTGTTGAAGAAGTTCCAGGGCAGCAGGCCGGCGAGCGCGAACACCGGATACGGAACGCCGCCGGAGGGCACGCCCGCGAGCACGCCGAACAAGATCGTGAACACGCCTACCTGAATCGTCGGCTGGATCACGGCCCACGCCATTCCCAACACCGCCTGCTTGTATCGCGAGCGGATGTTGCGCCAGGCAAGGCTATACAGCGCGCCCCGGTACTCGACCAGATCCCGCCACCACCGCCGCCAATGCGCCGCGCCGTCGATCTCGACGACGGGAAGCGTCTTCACGGGCGCGGGGGTGTGGTCGCGCCCCGCCGAGGGGGCGCGCGTCTCGGGGCGCTCGGTCGTTAGGCCGGTCACCATGTCTCCGTCGTCCGTATGGCCTGAGCCGTCAACGCGATTACGCCGGCGGAAGGTGACGCCCCGCGGAGGGACGTCGCGCGCTCAGAGGTGGTCGCGACCGCTTCAGACCGTCGCCGGCTCCGAGGCGTTCATCCAGGAACGCTTCGCCCGGGCGCGTGCGCTCGCGCAGGCGTTGCGCGTATCGACGACGATTCGCGCCAACCCGCACACCCGGTCATAGCTCACGGCCGAGTGATCGGTGACGATGAGCACCGCATCCGCATCACGGATGCGCTCGTCGGTCAAGTCCACCGAGTGCCCAATGGCGCCTAACGGCGTGTGACCATCGTCCCGGATCTCCGGACAGTGAGGATCGTGGTACGACACGATGGCGCCCTTTCGATTCAGCTGGTCGAGGATTTCGAGCGCCGGCGACTCGCGAAGGTCGTCGATGTCCTTCTTGTACGCGACGCCCAGAACGAGCACGCGCGACCCGTGCAGAGGCTTGCCCACGGCGTTGAGCGCATCCTGTACCTTCGTCACCCAGAACGCCGGCATCTCGGTATTGATCTCCCCCGCGAGCTCGATCATTCGCGTCTTGTACGCGAGCGTCCGCATCTTCCACGCGAGGTAGTGCGGATCGAGTGGGATGCAGTGCCCACCCAGCCCGGGACCCGGGGTGAACTTCATGAAGCCGAATGGTTTCGTCCCCGCCGCGTCGATCACCTCCCACACGTTGACCCCCAGCTTGTCGCAGATCTGCGCCATCTCGTTCGCGAGGCCGATATTGATCATCCGGAAGGTGTTCTCGAGCAGCTTCGTCAGCTCCGCCGCTTCCGGCGACGATACGCGCACCATGCGTTCGATGAAGATCTCGTACACGGCCATCCCGAGCTCCGTGCACTTGTCGGTGATGCCGCCAAGCACCTTTGGCGTGTTCTTCGTGTGCCACCGCTCGTTGCCGGGATCGACACGCTCCGGAGAAAACCCGAGAAAGAAGTCCTCGCCGACGTGGAGCCCACTCCCCTCGAGACGGGGGAGCATGACCTCGCGCGTCGTGCCGGGGTAGGTCGTCGACTCGAGCACGATGAGCTGTCCAGGTCGCAGCGTGGCCGCCACCGCCTCCGTGGCCGACACGATGTAGGACATGTCGGGGTCCTTCGTCTTCCCGAGTGGCGTTGGTACGCAGATCGAGACCACGTCGCACTCGGCCAGGCGCTCCATGTCGAGCGTCACGTCGAGTAGCTTCCGCCGCCGCATCTCCGCGACGTCGGCCGCCGCCACGTCCTTGATGTGGCTCTGGCCAGCCGTGATGCGCTCGACCACGTGCCGCGACGTCTCGAAGCCGATGACGCGCAGCCCGCTCTTCGCCATCTCCACGGCGAGCGGCAGCCCGACGTACCCCATCCCCACAACGCCGCAGACGATCTCGCGTCGCGCGATCTTCTCCTGCAGCGCACCGTAAATGCTCATGAATGGACTCTGAGAGCCGAAAGAAGTGAAGGACGGAGACTGCGACTACGCCACCACGCGAAACCCGGCCTGCGCAAACTTCACCAGCGCGCGAACGCGCTCGCGCTCGCGCCGCGCGAACAGGGGATCGACCCCCGGCTGGTCGTCGAGCTGCACGACGCCGAGGTCGTCCATCCGCGCGCGAATTTCGTCAATGATCTCGAGGGGGACGCGGGCCGGCCGGTCGCCGCAATGGACGACGTACTGTACGCCCCGCGTGCTTCGCACCGAGCGAAATCCGCCTGCGACCGGCGCGCCAACGAACACGTACCGCGGGAACAGCGGAGCGAACCCATGGCGCTGCCGCACCCGCGGCAGCAACGTCGCGAATCCCTGCTTTCGCAGGTTGATCTCGGCCCAGCTTTCCGCGCGCGCCTTCGTGTACAGGAGTAGCCAGCACCGATCGCGGTCGACGTGATCCAAACGCGTTCTCCGAGGGTGCGCCGGGACGAGCGGCCGCGAGAAACAAAGCTACCGCGCGATTTGCACCAAGGCGCAAACCCGGGAAGCGGAATCTCTCGTTCATTCGTCACGGATCGCACCGCGATCCGACGGTAACCTTCAAGGGGTGTCGCCCGTCAAGAAAACGACGGACCTCTCGCGAGCCACGAACCGCGGCGGTCCCGCAATGACGCTTCGCGTTAGTCAAATCACGTGCCACGTACCGCGCCGCGAAACCGCGCGCCGCCCCACCGAAAAAACAACCCCAAAACCCATCGTTCAGGGGAACGGACGATGGATGTACGTGCTTGTCGCTCACACACTTCCGCAACTTAATCCCCAGCGCCATCCCCATCAAGCAGCCGATGAGCACAGAGCGCGCTACGTCAGATCCCGGGGCCGTCTATACCAACCGGGTGGCGCTGCCTATCGCCGACGACGCCTCGAGCGAAACGGCGGCAAGGCACGCGGGGTACCCCCCTGTCCCGACCCAGGCTGCCTGCGGCGCCCTCGTGCCGTGCCGGCACAGCGCCCAGGGCTGCCCGCTCGGCGTCGACATCCCCGCCGTCACGCGCGCCCTCGCCGGCGGCGACCACCTCGGTGCCTACCGGATCGTGCGCGCCGGCCACCCCTTTCCGTCGACCTGTGGGAACGGGTGTCACGCGCCATGCGAGTCGGCGTGCCGACGGCGACCCTTTGGAGCGCCGGTCGCCATCGCGGCCCTGGAGGAGCACGCCGCCGCCTTCCTGATGCCGGACCTCGTCGCGCCGCAAGGGCCGTGTACGTCACGCTTCGAGGCACGCTCGGTCGCCGGGTCCGTGGGCCGCTCGACCGGAACCGCAATTCAGGCCGCCCGCTCTGGAAAGACGGTCGCCGTCGTCGGGGCGGGTGCCGCCGGCCTCGCGTGCGCGCACGATCTCGCCCTGCTCGGTCATCGCCCGATCGTATTCGACGCCCGCGGCGAGCCGGGCGGTCTCATGACCGGCGGGATTCCCGCCTTCCGCTTCCCGGTCGCCAGCGCGCGGGCGGAATGCGCCGCCGTCCTGTCGCTCAAGATCGAGTTCCGGCGCGATACGCCCATTCACCGTCTGCGCGCTCTGATCGAGGCGGGCGCGGATGCCGTGTTCCTCGCGCTCGGCGCTTCAGGGCCGGCGACGACACTCGTGGAATCAGGCCAGGAGCACCCGGACATATTCGACGCCATGGACATCCTGTGCGGCGAGGTCGGGCCGCTGGGACAAACGATCGTGACCGGCGAGGGCCCGCTCGCGGTCGATGCCGCGCGAACGCTCGCGCGACGGTCGCGCGACGCAGGGCCCGATGCCTCGTCCTCGATCCATCTGGTTCTCTCGACGCCGATCGGCTCCAGTCCCGAAACGCCGGCGCTGCTCGCCTCCTGTGCTCGAGAGGGGATTCGGATCTATCACGAATGGCGAATCAGGCGCGTCAACGTCGACGCAGACTCTGGCCTCCTCGTATCCATCGACATTGCCAGCCCCGCGGGGACCGATGCGCGCGTGTTGCCGTGCGATCGCCTCGTGCTCGCGGGGGCACGCGCCCCGCACATGGCGGCCTTCGCCGGTGAGATCGGGCTCACGCGCGCCGGTTTCGTCGCCACGGATCCGGAGACGCTTCGAACCTCGATGCCTAACGTCTGGGCAGGCGGCGCATGCGCCTTCGGGCACCGGTCGATCGCACACGCCGTCGCCGATGGCAAGCGGGCTGCGTGGGACATTCATGCATCGCTCACCGGCACCCGAGTGACGACGACCTTCGCCTCCGCGTGGGTAGAGGCGGCTGGGCGACCGAGGCCCGATCGCGGCGCGGCGCCCCGACGCCGAGCGCTGCCGCTATGGGAGCCGCCGTCCGTCGATCCGTTCGCCCCGACGACGCCGCGTGCCGCGACCCGCGCAGGTGAGGAATCCGCTCGGTGTTTCGATTGCGCACAGCTTCCGGTCGTGACCGGTGAATGCACCAGCTGCGGGCGGTGCGTCGAGACCTGCCCGACCGGCGCGATCGCGTTGGTCGATGGATATCCGGTCATCGACGCCGAGATATGTACCCGATGCACCGGGTGTGTTACCGCCTGTCCGGAGGGCGCTCTCGCGATGTTGCGGGCGGAGTGGGAAGAGCGGCTCGCGTTCGCTCCACCGAACGCTCCGGAAGCTCCCACACCGAGCCATCGGGAAGCCGAGCGACCAGCCGGAGCGCCAGTAACCTGACGAGCGTGGAATCAGGAACCACGCGCACCCATTGGTCATGAGCGGCGAAAGAAACGATCAGCCCGTTTCTCGCTCGAACCACGGCGGCGAACTCGCGCAGCGTGTCCGGAGACGTTCCGGCCGGCCACCATCGCGCGTCGCGCATGAGAAGGTGATTCACCGCCAGCGGGTGGTTCGAAAACACGGCACGCTGCGACCCATCGAAGGCACGCAGCCACCGCAGAACGGTAGATTCGCGCACTGGCAGACGAATGACGTCGAGTCCGACCTCGCGCTCGCGTACGATCAACGCCCCCGCGGTGCGCGCGGAGACGACAAACCATGCGGCGACGACGCCGAGTGTGAGCCACCGCACGATGGGCGCGCGCGGGCGCAGCCACGCCGTCAGTGCTATCGCGATCGCGATCTGCGCGGCGACGAGTGCCGGTAGGAGCATTCTCGCGCGAAGCTCGATCAACGGGTCCGCGAAAGCGCGTGACGCGAAGACGACGATGAGATAACACAGGATGAACAGCAGCGCCGCGCCGACCGCCCGCCATCTCCGGTCAGTCAGAGTGTTCGAGAAGCCGGCGGGTGAGCGCTGGCCGATTCTTTCGGCGAGTGCCAGTATCAGCGCGGTCGACAGGCCCGTCGCGAGGACGATCCGAGTCACCGGACGAGAGCCGGGCGCAAGCCACGCGAGACCGGTACTCACGGCATCGCGGACTGCGACTCCCAGTCCGCCGTAGATGCCGAAGCTTCGGATCGGCTCCGCCGCCTCCGAGCTGCGTGTGTGAACGATCCAGAATGCCAACAGGATCGTGGTAGGAAGTCCCGCGACCACCGCGCGACGAAGCCTCTCCGCGGCCGATCCCGGGCGCAACAGCATCCAGAGGCACACGGCCATGGTGACGGCGACTCCGGGATACCGCACCGCGGTAGCCAGCGCCGCCGTCATTCCAAGCGCGACCGGATTGGGAGCCACCCGCGTCATCAGGAATAACGCTGTGACCACGGTGAGCAGGAACAGCGGTTCCGTCAGCACGTAAAGGTGCACCTGGACGAAGATCGGCAACGCTAGCAACGACGCAGCGACGAGCGTAGCGGCGATGGATCCGGCGAGAGCGTAGGAGAGCCAGGAGGCCACGAAGACGGTTCCGAAGGCACTCGCGACCTGCACGATGCGCGCGGCGGATACCGAGCTCATTCCCGCCCGGACTCCCAGTGCGATCGGTACGGAGAACCCCGGCATCACCCGGGTCATGGGGATCAGACTATCCTTGGCGCGCCAGTCCTGGGTGGCGTACGCGAGGCGCGCGGACTTCGCCAGCGCCCACGCTCCGCTCGTGTAGAAGAGCGAGTCCCCTGTGATGCCCGGGGCCGGAGGGCGCGTGATGAAAGCAACCGTCGCGGCGGCGACCATGCCCGCGAGGACGCAGGTGGTCGCTCGGCGACGCTCCGGCGGGCGAAGGAGGTTCAGGAGGCGGGGGTACGTGCTGGAAGTGTACCGCGATTCGATGGCGATTGGAAATGTCGCTCTGCGGTACGGCTCAAGTTACCTCGGCCGCCTCGACCCCGCGCGCCGCCGACTCGGCCGGCCGGCCAGACACTTCGCGCTCCGCGCGCGCGGGCTCTTCAGAGATGTGCGGACCACTCACCGCGACTGCCCTGACAAGCTCATGCGCCGTCTGCTCGGTGATTCGTCTCTGCCGTCCAGCCGACCGGTGGGCGGAAATGATATGGCCGAATGCCGCGACTCCGTCTTTCCACGTGATCTTCTTGCCTTCCTGATATGTGCGACCCCGATAGCTGACCGGGACCTCCGCGACACGCGCTCGCATCTGGGCCAGCCGCGCCACCATTTCCGGCTCGATTCCGAAGCGCTCGTTACTGAGGTACATCAGTCGAAATGCAGTCGCCGTAAACGCCTTGAAGCCCGTCTCCATGTCGGTGATGTCGAGCCCGGTGAATGCATTGGAGGTGTACGTCAGCACCTTGTTGCCCAGGCGGTGCCAGAAATTGACAACGATGCGCTCGCCGGTTCGCAGGAATCTCGACCCGAGCACGGCATCGGCCCGGCCATCGAGAATGGGTCCGATGACGATGGGGATCTCCGCCGGATCGAGCTCGAGATCGGCATCCTGGAGGACGATGATATCTCCCGAGCAGTGATCGCGACCAGTTCGAATAGCGCCGCCCTTTCCTCGATTGCGTTCGTGTCGAGCCGTCACCAGCGTGAAATTATCGCGACCCTGCCTCGCCAGTAACCGGTCGTAGGTGCCGTCGCTGGAGCAGTCGTCCACCGCAACGACCTCCACGTCGACACCTCGCGCGTGCAGGCGACGCGTGACTGCGGCGACGGCATCGAGCGTCTGGTCGATGACCGCCGCTTCGTTGTAGCACGGAATGAGGATGCTCAGTGTGACCCGAGACATCAGGTTACCCCCGTAGGTTGACACTTAGGTGCAAAGATGCGCATTGCGTCTGCTAGTGTCATGCCAGCGGTCCCCGCCACGGCGCTCGCGGCGCGCGCCCGCGCGGCTGTGCGATTGGATTTCCCATCCGCGCACGATCATCATGCAATCCGCTCGAACGGCCGTGGCTGCTGGATGCGTCGGTGGTCACACATGTGCGTCTCCGCTGAGAAATGACCGATATCTCCAAATTACCCGCCGCCGTCCTCGCGCCCCCTACGCGGATGGGTGAACGCGAGCCGCACATCGCGGCGGCCCGCACGACTCGGGTGCGTGTCGCGGCCTGGGCCCTCTCGCTGGCGCTTGGCTTCATCCAGGCGTGGCGATCGCGGCATACCATGAATCCGGATGGCGTATCCTATCTCGATCTCGCCGACGCCTATGTGCGTGGAGACTGGTCTGCTGCGATAAACGCCTACTGGAGTCCCCTCTACTCATGGGTACTGGCCGGAGCGATGCTGTTGTTCCGGCCCTCGCCCTACTGGGAATTCACGGTCGTGCATCTGGTGAATTTCGGGGTCTACGTGCTCTCGCTGGGCGCGTTCGATCTCCTCGTGAAGGAGATCATCCGAACCCGGCGCGAGGCCCCGGGGATGGCGTCGCAGAAGTCTCCGACCGCCGACGACGAGTGGGCCTGGTGGGTGCTGGGGTACGCGCTGTTTCTGTGGTCCGCGTTAGGCGTGATCGGCCTGACCGTGGTCACGCCCGACATGTGCGTCGCGGCGCTGGCGTACCTCGCCGCCGCCATCCTCGTGCGGCTTCGGAACCCAGCCGCGTCATGGTGGGTATCGCTCGCGCTCGGCGTCACACTTGGATTCGGCTACCTCGCGAAAGCCGCGATGTTTCCTCTCGCGCTGGTGTTCATCGTGGCCGGCGTCGTGGCGTGGCGTGTGTCACGCGCGATCGCAGTGAGGCGCGCGGTCGTCGCCGTCGTTGGATTCGCCGCCGTCGCGCTCCCGTTCATCGTCGCGTTGAGCGTCACGAAAGGGTACCCGACGTGGGGGGCGGTCGGCAAATTGGCATACGTCTGGTGCGTCGATGGGTCGCGCCCGTCTCCGCCGTGCGACGACGACTCGACGGATTACGGGATTGTCCAGGCCACTCGTCAGATCTCTCAGGCCCCCGACGTGTACGAGTTTGGCGCGCCGATCGGAGGGACCTACCCGCCCTGGTACGACCCCTCCCACTGGTATCCCGACGTCGAGATTCGCCTGCTGCCCGTTCGCATGGCGAGCAAGCTGCTGATCCACTCACTCGAGTATCTGCGCCTGGCGGCCCCGATCGTCGCCGTCCTGCTCGTCGTCGCGTGGGTCGCTGGACGGTCGGCCGTGACCGCGAGCGGGGTACGTCCCTTTGTACCGCTGATGCTTCCTGCCAGCGCGGCGTTGGTCATGTACGGCGTCGTATACATCCAGCCGCGATACCTTGGCCCATTCCTGGTTTTGGTGAGTCTGGGAGCATTCGCCGCCGTGCGTCCGCCTGACGAGCGCAGCGGCAACCGCCTCCTGGGCGGAGCGGCCATCGCCCTGGGAGCGGTCCTGGTGACGCCGCTCCTCGTCTCTCTGTCCCTCAATGCGCTCGTGCTGATCACACAGCCGCAGCTGGCGGGCCGGTCCGCCCACCGACAATGGCAGGTCGCCGAAGAACTCCGACGTGCTGGCGTGCGGCCCGGTGACGCGGTTGCGGCGATTGGGAACGAGTTGGCGCCGGCGTGGGCGCGCCTTGCACGCGTCAGGGTGGTCGCCCAAATGCCCGCCGGCGAGGCGGACCTGTTCTGGGCGTCAGATTCGGCCGCGAGGAGCGGTATGACAAGACTGCTGGCCTCGACCGGCGCGCGCGCGATCGTGACCAGCAGCTTGCCAGCGTGGGCGTCGCGCGGCGCCTGGCGGGCCGTGGACGCGACCAGCTACAGCGTCTTCCTCATCCGCGACGCGGCCAGCCCCACCGCGCCGGCCAGTCCGCCCGAGACACGATGACGATGTGCGTCAGTCATCCACGCCGTTCGCATTCAACGACTGGACATTCCTTCCCCATACCTCGACATCGCCTTCGTCGATCGGGGTCATCGGGAGGAATGACGACGCGCAATACACTTCGGCTTGTTCAGCGGTCACACTGGGGTACATGAGACTCGCAAGGTCGTCGGGACTCTTCTTCTTGTTGCCCATGTCCTGGACCGACCAGACGACATACTGCTGGGTCGGTGGAATCCAGATCGCGTCGGTCTGCTCGAACACCCCGGCCATGAGTGCGACGTTGTCGATCACGTTCAAGCACGTCACTCGTCCGGTGCCGTGGTACGTTTCCCCATTGTACCGGGTCGTCCACTCGAACGTCCCCTGGACAGTGCCATCTCTGTCACGCGTGGCGGTGAAGCTGTAGTCATCCGACGTGTTCGCCTGCGTCGTGCGAACGGCTCCAAACGCGAACGCACTCAGGGAACCGCGACCCGGGATTCCGGAAGCGCTGACCGATAGCTCCTCGGCGGGGCCAGCAATGCTGTGCGTGGAGTCCTGCCCGCATGCCAGCGGGCTGAGGGCACAAAGCGTGAGTACGACAAGACGACCGGTTCGCATAGCTCGCTCCTTCGCATGATGGCGACCCCCGCCTGAGGGCCGACGAAACGTTTGACGGAGGGTATGCAAGAGCCGGACTGCCTTACGCCTATGCCCCCGTGACCCGCAAAGCGAACGGGAGCATAACGATAGGCGATGGATATCGACGATGGGATCCGCTCGAGGGCGGGACGGCGTTGCGCGGAACTGTGGCGCATACTCCACAATCCGCACCTAACGCCCGAGGGCCCGTAGGCGGCGGGGTACGTTCGGTCCACTGGCACCCCGCGTTATGCGATGCGCGGTGAGCCCAGATAGTACAGCTTTCCCCAGCGACGCCGAATGTGGCGCCGCTCGAAATGCCGATCGAGCTCGTCGAGGATGACCGGCCCGCTGCGGAGCCAAGCCTCATACGTGTCGCGCTCGTACTCGATCATGGTCGCCAGCGCATCGAGCTTGCCCACGACCCTCCGTGCGAGTGGGATGTCGCAGGCCCGGTGCACGATATTCAAGAAGGGGGTACGCCAAGGCTCAACGACGAAGAGCAGCCCGCTCGGTCGAAGCGTGCGCGCGACTTCGCTCAACACGGCACTCAGATCCTCCGGGATGGTGGGCAGATGGTGCAGCCCTCCCTGCACCACAGCGATATCCACGGAGCCGGCGGCGACCGGGAGCTCCCGGCAATCGGCGACCAGGCAGCTCGACGAATCCGCGCGTTCCCTCAACAGGCGTGGGGACAAATCGAGCCCGACCACGTTGTCAAAGCCGAGCCGGTAAAGCGCCCGCGCACCCCCTCCACGCCCACAGAAGAGATCGAGGATGAGCGCGTCACGACGCCAGTGCCTGGCTCCCACACTCGTGAGGCGTCGGAGAAACTTTCGCTCTTCCGCGGCGGGCGACTCGAACCGGAGATACGCGGCTTCCCACGCCTCGACCGCCGACGCCGATGGATTCGCCGGATCGGCCGAGGTCATCCCCGGCGCCTGCTCGAGAAGACGTTAGGCACGAGGACGGCGACAAAATGCAGCGATCGATCGAAGAACCAGCTCAAGGGCGGCGGGTACAGACCGAGTCGTCGCCGGTGGCTGGTGACGTCCATATCCAGGCGGCTGAACAAGCGTTGCCATTCCTTCCACTGCAGGTAGAGATGCGGCAACGCAACACCGAAGCGGGCGTTCCCGACGCGATCCATGAAGCGGAGCGTCGGCCACGCGAAGAATCCATCGGCACAATGGTCCTTGATGATCACGGCCTGACGAGCAACGTCGCGGGCGTCCGCGAGCAGCGCTTCGGCGTGCGAGGTATGGTGGAGAACATCTGCAAAGAGGACGACGTCGAACGACTGCGCCGGAAAAGGGAGTCGCGCCCCATCGAACTCCGTCACCGTAATGCGCGCATTTGGTCGGGCGATGACGTCGATTCCGCGAAATTGGACGTCCGGCCTGCGGTGCAGGATCGCTTCGGCCAGCTGGCCATCCCCGCATCCGACGTCCAGCACCGTTGCGTTGGCGGGAAGCAGCGGACCAATGGAGGCGGCCAGCGCTCCGACCCGCCGAGACTTCACGTACTTCTCGTGCAGTCGCTCGGTCAGGCTCACCGGCGGTGCATACCGAGGATGCTCATGAAGAAGCTCGACAACACGGTTTGAAAGCCCAGGGCAGTCAGCGTCACGCCTGGTACGACCCATCGCATCGTCGAAGCATATTCCAGCGGGCCGAAGCCAGTGTTGACCCATCGCCAAATCGCGGCGAGCAGGAGCACAATCCCGAGAAGGCCGGCGATCGCCCCCGCCACGACGCCGCGCTCCAGCGTCACGACGCGGAAGAGCTTCGTCATCCGCGGGTTCTCGGGATGGAGGCGCTCGCGAATGGCAAAAATCTTCGTGAACACCGCGAAAACCACGGACTGGTAGCCACAGATGAGCGCCAGGCTCGAGAACAGGAGGGTATGGGCATCGAGCTTCGCCCCGGCGATCCTGACACCGGGCATCGCAAGCGCATATCCGGCGAGTCCGAGGACGATGAGGACTCCGCCCGGGGCCAGAAACAACCAGCGCGGACTGTACATCAGGAAAAAGCGAAGGGTCCGCCATCCGTCCCGAAACGTACGCAGGTGCGGGGCGCGAGTCTTTCTGCCATCGGGATGGAGTGTGATCGGTACTTCCGCGATGTGCGCCCCGCGGAGGCTCGATTTGATGATCATCTCCGTCGCGAACTCCATCCCCGTGCACTGCTGGTCGAGCCCGGCGTAAAACTCCTTTCGGAATCCGCGCAATCCGCAGTACACATCGTGAATGGGGGCGCCGAACCAGCGACGCGCCATCGCGGAGAACATCGGATTTCCCCAGTAGCGATGAAGCGTGGGCATCGCGCCCGGCAACACTTGCCCTCCTCCCGCCGGTAATCGGCATCCCTGCACGAGATCGTAGCCTTCGCGCAACTTGTGGACGAAACGGGGTATCTCGAGGAAGTCGTAACTGTCGTCCGCATCGCCCATGATGACGAAGCGTCCGCGGGCACTGGCGATTCCACCCATGAGGGCACTGCCGTAGCCTCGCTCTCGCACGGGGACGACGTGCGCGCCCAGACGCTCGGCGATCTCTTGCGACCCATCGGTGCTGCCGTTGTCGGCTACGATCACCTCGCCGGCAATTCCCGCATCGCGCATGGCACGCTGCGCTTTCTCGATGCAAACGCCGAGGGTTTCCGCCTCGTTCAAACAGGGCATTACGACGGAGACTTCGACGTCGGTCATGCGCGGCGTCATCGGAGAGCGCGCCTGCTCGGCCGTCTGACTTCCGGTAGAGATCGACACGCGATGGAGTATGTGCGGGACGTACCCGGATTTACGAGTGCATCACTGGACCCGGATCTTCGCGCCCTTCCCTCGCAATCTCCCTGCCGTAGCGTCATCGAGCCTCGCTCGCAAAACCATCACGCCGTCGCGCTGCGCCTGGTCGAGCACGTCGGCCGTGCGATGCACCTCGGCGAGCAGGCGCCCATCGGTCACCGAGACCTCCACTTCCATCACCGGCCGTTTGGCGCGACTTGCGCCAAGCAGCGCGCGACGAAGCGGCTCCAGCCCGCCCTCGGCGGTGGCGGAGACGAAGATCGTCTCGCGCATGCGGTCTCGGGCCCGCTCTTGCAGTGCGTGGAGGGCGTCGCCGTCGAGCCGGTCGATCTTGTTGAAGACGTGGAGCACCGGCTTCTCCGCCATCTCGAGCTCGGCGAGCACCTCGTTCACGACCAGCACCTGCTCTTCCCAGGTGGGATGACTCGCGTCAATCACGTGGAGCAACAGGTCCGCGTCCGTCGCCTCCTCGAGCGTGGCACGGAACGACGCCACGAGGTCGTGCGGCAGCTTCCGAATGAACCCGACCGTGTCGGTAACGAGCGCGGGAGCGTGGTCGCCGAGGCTTACCTCTCGCGTCAGCGGATCGAGCGTGGCGAAAAGGCGATCCTCCACAAAGATATCCGGTGCGGACGCCAGGGACCGCAAGATCGATGACTTCCCGGCGTTCGTGTACCCGACCAGTGATGCCTTGAACGCGCCGCGGCGACCCGCCCGCTGCACCTCGCGCGAGCGGCGCACGTCGTCCAGTCGCTCCCGCAGAATCTTGATCCGGTGCCGGATCAGGCGCCGGTCGGTTTCGATCTGCGTTTCACCAGGACCACGGAGTCCGATCCCGCCGCGTGTCTTCTCGAGGTGCGTCCACATTCGCGCCAGCCGCGGGAGCATGTACTCGAGCTGCGCGAGCTCCACCTGCATCTTGGCCTCGCTCGTTCGCGCGCGCGTGGCAAAGATATCGAGGATCAGCTCCGCGCGGTCCATGACGCGCGTGCCGAGCTCGAGCTCGATGTTCTTCCCCTGCGTCGGTGAAAGCTCGTCGTCGAAGATCACGAGCGTCGCCCCGATGTCGGCGACGCGGTGCCGCAGCTCCTCGAGCTTCCCCTTCCCCAAATACGTGGCCGGGCTCGGACGATCGAGCAGCTGAGTGACCTCCCCAACGATCTCCGCGCCCGCGGTGTCCGCGAGGCGCGCCAACTCCTCCAAATGCTCCGTCAGCAAATGCCTCGCGGCCGAACGCTTGCGGGGAGCCCCGACGAGGATGGCGCGCTCCAACGGTGCCGCGAGCGAGATGATGTCTCTAGCGATGATGACTCCTCATGAAGAATGCCCGCCGCGCACCACTAGCGCCTCCAGCGCCAGCGCCTTCAGCGCCTTCAGCGCCTTCAGCGCCTCCGTAGTTACCGCCCCGACCCGCCTAACGTCGAGAAGCGCCCGGTCCGATCGTACGGCACCTTGAAGCTTCCGACAGGCGTCGCGACGGTGACGTCCCCCGCCACGCGGTAATTCACCGATCCGGTGTTGAGCAGCTGACGGCCCGCTTCACCCACACCGGCATAGCTGAAATTCACCGGCACCCGCACGAGCGTGGAATCCTTCTCCTGCACCGTGAACTGCTGCTGCAGCGTCCCGTTCGCGAACCGAAGCGTATCGACGAACAGGTTGTAGTTCAGCTGGGTCGCATCCAGGCGATATCCGTTCGGATTGTAGACGCTGAGCACGACGTCGAACGATCCGCCGGTCAGTCCGACGCCCTGAAGCTTCACATCGCGGAGCGTAACCACAGGCTCGGCGAACGCGTTGCGACCGATACTCGCACATCCGTACGCGCCAAGCGCCGCCGCCGCGGCAAGTCCGACCAACGCGAGCTTACGCATACCCTTGTCTCCCTCGTGCGTTGAAGGCCTTCACGTGTCCTCCGAGCGCCGCGCCTCCGCGGCTTTCTCTCGCAGCTCCATCCACCACGCCAACCGCTTCGCGATGTCCCGCTCGAACCCGAACGGGCCCGGCTCGTAGAGCAGCGTTCCTCGCAGCCGCTCCGGAAGATACTCCTGCGGGATGTATGCCTCGGGGACGGCGTGTGCGTACTGATACCCATCGCCATACCCCAGTTCCTTCATCAGCTTCGTCGGGGCGTTACGAATGTGCAAAGGGACCGGCTCGGCCGGCGACTCACGCGCGAGGCGCATGGCCTCGTTCCAGGCTTCGTACACGCGGTTCGATTTCGGGGCCGTGGCGAGATAGACGGCGACCTCCGCCAGGGCAAGCTCGCCCTCGGGTGAGCCGAGGAAGTGATAGGCATCACGCGCGGCGATGGCGAGCCGTAGCGCGTCGGGATCGGCGAGGCCCACATCCTCAGCCGCAAAGCGTACCGTCCGGCGGGCGATGTACATCGGATCCTCGCCCCCGTCGATCATCCGGGCCAGCCAGTACAGCGCGCCCTGTGGATCGCTCCCGCGGAGCGCCTTGTGATACGCCGAGATGAGGTTGTAGTGCTCTTCACCCGCCTTGTCGTAGCGGGCGAAGCGTTTCTGGAGCGCGTCGCGCGCCACCTGCACCGTGACATGACCGCCGACGCCGACGTGCGTGGCCGACGCTTCGAGCACGGTCAGTGCACGACGGGCGTCACCGTCCGCCTCGGTGGCGATCAACGCGATCGCCTCGTCGTCGGCGCGCAGCGACATCCGGCCAAGACCGCGATCCTCATCGGCCAGCGCGCGCCTGACGAGCGTTGCCACATCCTCCGTTTTGAGCTGCTCGAGAACGAACACGCGGCTGCGCGAGAGGAGCGCGCCAATGATCTCGAACGAGGGATTCTCCGTGGTTGCCCCGATCAGCGTGACCGTGCCGGCTTCGACGTGCGGAAGAAAGGCATCCTGCTGCGCCTTGTTGAGCCGGTGAATCTCGTCGGCGAACAGGATGGTGCCACGCCCTGTCTCGAGCCGGGCCTCGGCCTCGGCGATGATCTCGCGGACGCGCGGGACGCCTTCCGTCACCGACGAAAAGGGGACGAACTCCCGGTCGGTGTATTGCGCGATGAGAAAGGCGAGCGTCGTCTTCCCCGAGCCCGGCGGGCCCCAGAAGATCATCGAGCCGACGCTGCCCTTCTCGATCGCGTCGCGGAGGGCTTTGCCGGGCCCGAGCAGATGGGTCTGCCCCACGAATTCGTCGAGGGTTCGTGGGCGCATGCGCGCGGCGAGCGGTTGCGCCGACGCCGGCGGGGCAAAAAGCGAAGGATCCCTCGGACGCTTCGCCGGCAGAGTGCGCGGTCGGTTACGGGGCATCAGAGATCGCCCGCGCGATCACCGCACGAGCATCCGCGCGCCGACGTAGAGTCCGCATCCCGCAAAAAATGCCAACGGAAGTCGCCATCCGCCCTTGGCCTGGAACTCCGGAACGAGGTTCGATGCACCAACGTACAGGGTGACGCCCGCGGAGAGCGCGAGCCCCCAGGTCGCGAGGAGCTCGACGACACTGGTCAGCGCGACCCCCGCAATGGTTGCGGCACCCAGCGCGCCCGCCGCGTACAAGGCGCGAGCCCGCCCCGCCCCCGCAGCCAGGAACAGGCTCGAGATGGCGAGCCCCTCAGGAAACTTGTGCAAGAGAATCGCCAGGAACACGAGCAGGCCGAGCGAGCTGCTCACGCCGAAGGCGCTGGCGATGGCTACGCCGTCCACGAACGTGTGGAGCAGCAAGCCGACGAGCGCCGAGACACTGACGACGTTGGAGACCTCGTGCGTCTCCTCACCGAAATGAAAGTGCGGCGCAAGCGTGTGCTGAGTGAGATGCACCAGCGCGTAGCCGAGGAGGGCGACGAGGGCGGCAGGGGTACCGCCGCGGGCGATGGCTTCGGGGAAGATGTCGGTGACGGAGGCGGCAATCATGAAGCCCGCCGCGAGCGCAATCATCGTCTCCAGGGCTCGCGCGCTCCACTCACGGCGCCAGGTGACGGCCGCGGCGCCCATGACGTTGGCCGCCGCCGCGACGACCGCGAGGGCCAGCGCGGCCCCGTTCACGCCGGCTGGAGACCTAACGACGTCGCTGCCTGCTCCAGGGCCTGAGTGAGCTCGGGCGCCGGAGGGAATTCCTGCTGCTTGAGCCGCCAACTCTTGGTGCGTACCGTCCGCCGCTCCTCGAGTCCCTTCCCCTGGAGGATGTACAGCCACTGGTCGCTGCGCGCGTAGATGAACAGCTCGAGCACCGGATTGAGCGTGAGCTGATCTTCGCTCGTGTACACGGCGATCTCGACGCCCCCGGATGCAGCCAGGGCGGTCTTGAGACGGGCGATCGCGTCGCGCACGTCAGGGAGCGCCAGGCTTTCCCCCTTCCACTTGCGTGCCGAGCGCCGGTCCTCAATGGCAACGTCGACCGCCGGAGGCAGGTGCTCCATGAGCGCGTGAAAGAGATCGACGACGCGCTCGGCGTTCGCGACCACGTGTGCGGCGTAGTAGTCCGTCTCCTTCGAAAAGGAATACCCGTCGGCGGCGGTGCGAAACCGCTTCCAGATCGAGCTGTCGAATTGTTTTCCGCGAAAGAACATCGTCGTATGGGCTAGCGTTCTCCGGTGCGATAGCGCTTAAGCAATTCGGCAGCCAGGCGGAGCAGCTCCTCGACGGTGTTCCGGCGCGGATCCTCGAGGACGATGTCGAGCAATCGATGGAGCACCCAGCCCATCTCAGGACCTTCCTCGACTCCAGCACCGCGGAGCTCGTCACCGCTGACCGCAAGATCGCTGAGCTCCACCGGCTCGTGAAAGGCTGAGCGAAGGACTCTCCTGTACAACCCACGCATGACTTCGGCAGCCGGCGCGGCGTCGCCGAGCTCGCGCTGCGCGGCGAATCGGGAGGCGACGAGGCGCATCACCGATGCTATGCGTGTGCGGCCGGCCCCCGCAATCCACTTTCGGATCTCCGGTGGCGAGACGCTCCCGGCAGCGTCACGTGCCTCGGCGATCCCACCCTGAACACGCTTGGCATGCTCGACGACGACACGAATCCACGCGATCTGCTGATTCGAGAAGCGCAGCTTCCTCGCCG
>JAICOJ010000132.1 GCA_025930755.1 Gemmatimonadaceae bacterium | reverse complement strand
CGGGGGTCATGATCGGCGCGTCCTTGGTGGGAATGGTCGATTCTTTCCAGATTGCCATGACAAACATCCTGTTTGGGAGTCCGGATCGATATCAGCGAAGTGGTGTGCCCGCTGTTACCCAGGTCACGAATTTCGGGCGAATTACGGGCGGGATTTGGCTCGGACGCCCGTGGGACGGGCCGTCGCTCGGTCTCGACCTGTCAGGGGTGCTCAGCGTCCATCGCTGGGCGGTTCCATCGAATGCCCGACCACCAGACCAAATAACACGGTTATGGCGAGGAAGGCGATCCAGTCGGCCCGGTCCTTGAGCAGAGGTTCTCCAAAGACGAATGGACCCAGGACCGCAATCCCGCCCATGTAGGCCACAGCGCAGGCGATGCCGGTGAGGTAGTTCCCGGGTCGGCCGAGCCGTCGAAACAGCGGTCGTGTCAGCGAATACCACAGCCCGCCCAGTGCCCCAGCCGCCGCCGCCGCCAGGAGCGTCACGCCCGCTGCTCCGAGCAACCCTGGCGAGGCGAACAGCTTTGGCAGCGATAGAACCATGTGAACGAGGACAAGCGCCGCGAGGAGCACAGCACCCACGGCAGCGGGACGCGCCCACGGCGGCAGTCGCTCGATCCAGGAGAACGCTCCCGTCCAGTCCGCAAATGGATAGGGTGGCATAGGCCCGAAGTGCTCTGCGACAAAGCGATCTCGCGCCTGACAGACGCCGCAATCGGTCCTGTGCTCGTCGATGGCCTTCGCGTGTGCAAGCAGCGGCTCGAGCTCATCGGACTGTGGGGGGGTGCGGTGTTCCCTGAGCCACGTGCACTCAGGCAGACCACTCCGTTCGAGCGCGGCCCCACGTTCCGCAGAAGCCACGAGCCACCGAATGCGCTGTCCCATGGCTCGAGGAATGCGCGCGGTCCCATTCGTCCACGCGCGAACGACGTGGGGGGTGACGTTCAGGCTCGCGGCGAGCTGATCGTCGGTCTCCCCGAGAACCCGACGGGCCGCGGCGAGGTCCGCACTGGTCATCGTTAGGGGGCGTCCGCCCACGCGACTTCGTACCTTCGCTTCGGACCCTCGCTATGGCCTGGCGACAATGTGATACACCTGGCGGATTTCCCGGCGTAGCCCATACATGTCGACCGCCGCGGCTCGCTGGACGATCGAGTCGCCGGGTTGCTCCGGCACGACGATTTCGAACGCTGTCGCACCGTACGTCGGGAGATCGTCCGGATCGTAGATCTCGTCGCGTACGAGGGCGCCGCTGAGGCGGAACTCGGTGCGGACCAAGCCCGATCGGTCGCTATAGTCCGCACTGACATAGGCCGTCTGACCCGCGTAGACACTGTCGTCAACGTTCACAAAGCGGACTCCGGGCGGCGTAGTATCCCCGATGGTGAACGCGCCCGTTGCTTCCGCCGTGGCGCGCCGTTGCGTGCGAACGCGAGCAGCAACCTGGACGACCGCCGAAATCGGCGCGTTAGGTATCGTCAGGTCGACGTAGACGCCCTGAGGCTGATCGCCAGAAAAAGGCAAGGCCAGGCTGTCGCGTTCGGTGCCGGTCGCAAGGTGGAGCCATGCGACAGCGATGGGATCAGCCGGGAGTGGGGAGACCTCCACGATAATCCGCAGCTGTTCGCGCGGTCCCACAAACTGCGGATCGATCGAAACCTCGAGCCCTGGGGGGGCGCCGGCGGCGCCATCGAGTCATCGCCTCCGCAGGCCGCGACCGCGACCAGGAGCATGGGAGCGAGTCGCGCTGCGGCAACGCGGGCGGGCGGCACGATCTGGATCATTCGTCTCTGAGGCATGCGGACCGTTCACTGTTGCACTTCAGGGCAACGCACTGCAATGATTTCCCGACACGTCGCGCCCGCCGTATTCTCTCTCGTTCGCCCATGGCTCTCGTCGTCTTCCTCCGAGGTGTCAATGTCGGCGGACACCGGACGTTTCGTCCGAGCGTTCTCGCAAGAGAGCTGAACGACTACGGCGTCGTGAATGTGGGGGCGGCAGGCACGTTTGTCGTCCGCAAGCCCGGATCTCGCGCACGATTCCGCGCGGCAGTGCTGCGCAAGCTACCCTTCGAAGCGGAAGTCATGCTGTGCGAGGGCCGCGATCTTCTCCGCCTGGAGACGGACAATCCGTTCGAGGACGAGCCCTCGCGACCTGATCGCGTTCGGTTCGTGAGCATCCTCGCGAAAGGCGGTCGCCTCCGGACTCCCATTCCGGTCACGCTTCCCCCGACGGGCCAATGGTTCGTGCGTCTCATCGCGTCGCACAATCGCTTTGTCTTCGGAGTCTACCGGCGTCACATGAAGACGATCGGGTATCTCGGCAAGATCGACCGACTCTTTGGCGTGCCGGCGACGACACGAAACTGGAACACGATACTGGCGATCGCGCGGATCCTGAAAGGGCAGGGAAGAAAAGCGGCGGATTGACACCACGTGCGGGATCTATCGCTCTCGGCGAAGCGCCGGACGCCGAGTGTCTCACCTTCCCCCGTCCATCACCGACTGCGTATCTCGATCGCGAACCGCTCGGTGCGATAGTGCAGATTGCTCACCGACAAATACGCCGTGCCGGCCTGTGTTGCGCGGATCCAGAACGGTTGAGAGCGCCACCCTCCCGTTGCGACCGTCACGGCGCGGAGCGGTTGAGAACCGCTGCTCGCGCTGAGGCCGTTTTCCATAACGAGGTCGAACGTCGTCGGCCGCGAAACCGCGCGCACATCCCCGCTCGGTACACCGGTGCGGATCTCGACGCGCACGGAGTCACCGACGGACATCGATGTGGGTAGTCCCCAGACGCCAAGGCGCCCCTCGGTGACGACGACACGCCCCGTGTCGGGAGCGTACCCGTCCGCGGCGACCACGATGGTGTCGACGCCGAGACGCGCGCCCTCAATCGCGAGCTGGGTCGCCGGCACTCCCGGAGGCAGGTTCAGGGCGCTCGACGATAGCGTCCGGCCGTTGCTGTGCGTGACGTTGATTGTCACCGCCGCGCTCAGGCCGTGAGTTCGCGTGATCACGATGGGTGGGAGTGACTGGTGCACGCCCACCTGCGGCGTGACGAAGTCGAGCCCTTCCAACGTAAGGAATGGAGAAATCACGTCGACGTCGACCGTGTCGGGCGTGTACGGCGTTGGGACGGAACGCGCGTCACGCAAGATCAGTCTGGTCGGACCGACGACCGTCGGTACGACATGTACGGAGTCGCTCCAGTCACGTCCGGCGAGAATGGTCAGCTCCCGCGGAACCGCGATCGACCCGTCGGGCGATTCGACGATGAAGCGCACGGTGTCGTCGACGATGCGTCGGCGTCCGAGCGGATCGAGGGGAATGGCGTGGATGGAATAGCTGGTCACGCCACGTACCATGGTCGCCGGTGCGACCAGCTGGGCACGAGGCCGTCCAACGCGAATCGGCGGAGAGATGGCGTCGCGATAGAGGTGCGCGGAGAGCGTCACCGTCGCTGTGCCTTCGCGCTCGCCACCGGCGACCTGCGGTTGGCGGAAGCGCGCCCCCGCCGGAAGAGTCACTGAAGAGGGCACGCGTAGCACGGTTGGATCGCTCGCGCGCAACGTCACCTCCGTCGAATCGACGTTCGCCGCCGACCCGCCGCGCCCCACGTACAGAAAATCCTCGGCGAGGCGTTGCCGAGTCCCGATCGTGTACGGCGCTTCTTCGCGATTCTGCGTGGTAACGAGCGTGGTGTCGAGCCTCACCCGCACGGTCACGTCGTGCGGCGTCATCAACCCCGCCGTGTCTCTGAGCGTGACCACGACCGTGCCCGTATCCTGCACCGTCATGCCCACCGGCCAGGGTCCACGAAATCCTTCGGGGAACCGCGTGGGACTTTCGGGCGTGACGATACCCGACCTCGATACGCTCGCGACGATCGTGCGGAGCCCGGCGGGGGTGTGTCGAGCGCCGGTCGAGTCTCCGAGCATCATCCAAAGCCAGGCCCCGCCGGAGATCGTTCCGCCCGCGGTATCTGGCGCAACGAGACGAGGGGTCGTGACCACGACTACCAGCGTATCGGGCACAAACCCGGGCGCGCTGGCGATGATCGTGTCCGTACCGCGCGCCAGGCCCTCGATCACCAACTCGCGGTACAGATGGGTGCTCGGCAGGGCCAGGGTGTCGGGAATGCGCGCTATGTCCGGCCGTCGCTGCGTGAGGGTGAACGTGGTGGCGTCGTGCTCCCACTCGAGCGTCGTGCCTAACTGCACCGGTCGCTCGGCGTTGGTCTGTCCCGCGCCGAGTAGCACCATGGGGCCGGATCGGAACAGCGTGGCTGGGCCCGGCTCGACGATGATCTCCACCGAGTCGGAGCCGAAGTCGGCCGTTTCCATGCGAAGCCAGGCCCGACCCACACCATTCGCCCGCACCTCACTCATGATCGCTCCTGCGCCGCCCATGACGATGGTGCGAAGGTCGGATCGGACCATGGCGACCGACGTGTCCGAGGAAGACACGTTCACGGGCACCGGACGCACCGGGCTTCCGCTCCGCCCGAGGCTGTCCACGAGCACCGGGCCGATCAGACGGGTCGCGTTCAGGACCATCCGCTCTTGTGGTGGGACGTCGGCGAGGAAGCGCCCGACCAAGTCGAGGTGCGATGGAATCACGCGTACGATCATCGTGTCGGGGCGCATCAACCGTCCGGAGGCGATCAGCAGCGTCGTCCCAGGGCGTTTTCCATCGATCCGAAACCCTCCACCGCCGCCGTAGCCGGTGGTCGACGGTGCGGCCGCCACGGTCGTGTCGACCATGGTCAGCGTGATATCGGGGTCGACGCCCGGGCCAGACGCATACACCACGTAGAGCTCACTCCGGTGCAAGGCGCCGAGAATGACCGGACTGCCGGTGAAGTCGAACTTCGGCATGTCCTGGATGACGAGCGGCGCGCTCGCGCTCGTGCCGTGGATCTGGCGCGCCGTGATGGTCGCTGTCCCCGGACCCCGGAACGAAACGAGCGCGGTGTCGTCCACGCTCGCAACCGCCGTGTCCGACGACTCCCAGACAAGCGTGCCCGCGGGGATCGCGAATCCCCGGGCGTCCGCGGCCGCGACCGTTAGGCGCGCGCTTCTGCCGACGTACCCTCCGCCGGATCCCGAGATGGACATCGTGGCGGCACGACGGTGGATCTGCGCGAAGACCGAGTCCTGCGTGCCCTGGGCCTCGTGCACGATGACCCACGAGGAGCCGGTGTCGCGCACCGCCATGACGATGAGGGCGCCTCTCGAGGGCGCGACGTACGCACTGATCGACTCCTGATTGCGAACGGTGACCTGATACCGGCCCTCCCGAACGCCCGAGTCGCTCGCCGAGGTCAGCGATACTTCGACAGGCTCCTCGCGGGTAACAATCGTCAGCGTATCCTGGCCGAGCGTCGTGGAGATGACGGGCGGGAGCACGCGCACCGCGATGGTGTCGGTGAGCGATTCGGCGCGCGCGACCAGGCGGCCCGTTCCTCGCCCCACCCCGGTGGCCAGTCCTTGCGGATCCACCCTCACGACCGATTCATCGAGCGACGTCCATGTCGGCCGGATGGACGTCATGAGTGCACCGGTGCCGTCCCTGGCTTCGGCGCGCAGCCGGAGCGTGTCGTCCACGTCGAGAATGATCGAATCGGCAGAGACGCGGAAGGCTGTCAGCCCAGCCCCTGCCGGGCCAAGAGGATTGTCTCCACCGCAGCTCAACGACGCGACGAGACCGGTGAGGACGATCGCGGTGACGCCGGGGCGAGGCGTATGGTTCCGCCGTGCGATGTCAGGGAACATCCGTCAGGGGAGGAGATCTTCGGCTGGCTGGGGATGCACCCCAGCATGGGCGAGGAGCCCGGCGACGAGGCGCGGGACGTGCTCGGCCTCGCCGCCTAGACTAGCGTGCTACCGCTCGTCAGGCAAGAGACAGTCGCCACCGGACGCGTGAGGGGGCGTACCCGGCGACGCCTACTGCGCGTACCGCAGGATGTCGTAGACGTACTTCACCCCGAACCCGACGTTCTCCACGCTCACGCGCTCGTCGTTCCCATGCACGCCGCGCTGGCTGTCCGCCGACTCCACCTTGAATGGATCCAGACCATACGTGATGATGCCTAACCTGCGATACGTCGGCCGGTCGGTCGCGCCCGTCATCATGAACGTCGTCACCAGCGCGCCGGGGTCGCGCTCGCGCGACACGCGCTCGATCGCGCGGAACAGCTCCGTGTCCACCGGATTCTCGAGCGGGGTCTTCGGCGCGAGCAGCGTCTGCCAGTGCACCGAGGTGTCGTTCACCACCGCCTTCAGCACGCGCAGCACCGAATCGGGATTCTGATCGGGCAATAGCCGTATGTCGACATCCGCCGTTGCCTCGGCGGGAATCACGTTCGTCTTGTTCGACCCGTTCACCACCGTCAGCGAGATCGTGTTGCGCAGGATCGCGTTCCAGTAGACGTCATTCAACAGCCAGGCACGCGCACGCGGATTCGTGACCGCACGACGCACGTTGGCCAGCCAGGTACGCTGCTCGCCGGTGTAATCGCGCGAGATGTCGCGGAAGTACTTGTCCACGCCGGGCGTGACGTGCAGCGGCGTCTCGTAGGTTCCGAGCTTGTTGAGCGCCCGGATGAGCTTCGGCACGGGGTTGTGCCTGGTCGGGCGTGAGCCGTGCGAGGGGGTGCCTCGAACCGTTAGGCGCTGCCAGAAGGTGCGCTTCTCCGCCACGCTCACCCCGTAGTACTGGAGCTTTCCATCGACGATCGGGTTGTCACCGCCCTCCGTGATGACGTACTCGACATCGCGGAGCAGGTCCGGGTGATTGTCGACGAACGCGATCGCCCCGGTGGAGCCCAGCTCCTCGTCGGGGTTGGCGATGAAGACGATGTCGCGCGTCAGCGGAACGCCGCTGCGCTTGAGCGCGATCATCGCCATGAGGTGGACGATGCCTTCGCCCTTCATGTCCAGCGCGCCGCGACCATACAGGAACCCGTCCTTGATCTCGCCGCTATACGGGGGGACGGTCCAGTAGCGCTCGTCTGCTGGAACGACGTCGATGTGATGCACGAGCGCGATCGCCTTCTTCGCACCGGTTCCTTTGAGCCGGGTGTACAGATTCGGACGGCGAGGGCCGAGCGAGTTGGCGGCCGTGTCGAACAGCTGAACTTCGAATCCCTCGCGCTCCAGGATGGCCTTGAGGAAGAGCGCGCCTTCGACCTCGTTCCCCGGCGGATTTGCCGTATTGAGCTTCATGTAGTCGGCGAGAATGCGCACCGTCTCGTCGCGGATCGCATTCCAGTCGACGGGACGCGCAGCCTCGGGGGTCGCCCCCTGCGCGAGCAGGGCGGGGAGGGGGGCGAGGACGAAGGGCAGCGCGGCGAGCGCGCGGGCGAGCCGGTTCATGAGTCGAGCATCCGGGGCAGGGTGTTCGGGGAATCGACTGGGAGGTGCGGACCGATGCAAGGGACCGCCCGCACCCTCTCGTGAAACCGGTCCCCGGGGAGGGGCGTAGGCTCCCATGGTCCCTCTCCAGCCGGTCACAATGCTTCACGTCCTCACCCTCGCTCTCGCGGCTGCCCTCAATTTTCAGCAGGTCGAGACGCAGACCGCATCGGCCCGCGACTCCGCGGAGGCCGTCCGCGACTCCGTTCGCCGCGTTCGTCGCGAAGAAAGACGGGAGCAGCATTCGAGCGTGCTCCGCGCCCGCAAGATGCGCATCCCGCTCACCGACGAGCTGCGCGCCAACGCATATCGCGACGCGACCGCCCGTGACATCGTCTCGCGCGCACGCCTCGCGCGACTCGAGCAGGATTCGTCGATCGTCGCCTACGACGCGCGCACGCTGCAGCGAATCTCGGCCAAGCTGGGGCTCCGCGCCGTTGGTCGAGAGCGTCTCGCCTTCCGCACCGAGAGTGCCACGCGGGTGCGCTGGCACCGCGAGACCGGCGCGTGGATCGATGTCGAGGGCTCACGGACCGCGATCCCAATGGCGTTCCCGGGAGCACGCGCGATGGTGGGAATGCTGGAGATGAGTCCCGTTCCGTACTTCCCGGGGCGCGAAGGCCTTCTCCGCTTCACTGGAATGGAGCGTGTCACCGATGAGGAGGGCCTCTTCGTTCATCCGCTCGCCGAGGGGGCCGAGGCGTACTATCGGTATACGACGGGCGACACGATCTCGTATTCGCTCCCTGGTGGTCGCACGATCCGCATCGTCGAGATCACCGTCCGCGCGCGCGAGCCCGCGTTCGACCTCATCCTCGGCTCTCTCTGGTTCGACGTCGCCACGTCGCAGGTGGTGCGCGCCGCCTACCGGCCGGCGGCTCCGTTCGACATCAAGCGGTTCGTCGAGGAGGAGGAGGGGGAGGAGGAGTTCGATGACGTCCCGCGCGTAATGCGGCCGTTGATCTTCCCGATGATCGCCACGCTCGAGGCGTTCACGGTCGAGTATGGACTGCACCAGGGACGGTGGTGGCTGCCGCGACTTCAGTCGGTGACCGGGCGGGTACAGGTCGGCGTCATGCGGTCGCCGTTCGAGGTACTCGAGACGTTCACGTACGCGAGCGTCAATGCCGCGCAACGAATGCCCGAGATCGTGATGGACACGCTGCCGCGTCCAAGGACGAACGTCGTGGTGAACGTCGGCCCCAAGGGCGAGCACAACCATATCGACAACGGCTTTGGGGACTGCGCGCCCGGCGATACGCTCACGCGCACCGAAATGCGCTACAACCAGTCGGTGCCGGTCGCCATCCGCATCCCATGCGATACGGTGGCGCTGGCGTCGTCGCCCGCGCTCCCGCACTCGATCTTCGATCCATCCGATGAGCTCTTTGGCGCGAACGAGCGCAAGGAGCTTGAGGACGAGTTGGGGTGGGGATTGCAGCCGGAGTGGTCGCCCCGGGAGATCGGCTTCAGCATCCTCGAGCGCGGGATGCTGCGCTACAACCGCGTCGAGGGCCTGTCCGCGGGCGGGTCGATCTCGCAGGAGCTCGGTGCGGGGCTGTCCTGGCAGGCGACCGGTCGCATTGGCCACGCTGATCTGGAGCCGAACGCGGACCTTCGCATCACGCGCGGCGACGCGACCCGCGGCATCGCGCTCGGGGCCTATCGACGCCTGGCGGTGGTCGACGACTGGGGCGCGCCGTTAGGCCTGGGCAACTCGGTCAACGCGCTGCTCTTCGGGCGCGACGAAGGCTTCTACTATCGCAGTGCCGGACTGGAGCTGACGGGCGTGAACGGTCCGTTCGAGTGGCGGGTCTTCGGCGAGCGGCAGCGGAACGCGCCCGTGGAGACGCAGTTCTCGCTGCCACACGCGATCAACGGTCTCCGCTTTCGCGAGAACGTCGTGGCAACGCGGGCGGACCTCGCCGGCGCGAGCGTTCGCGTTCCGTTCTCGGTTGGGCTCGATCCCCGGACGCTGCGGCTCGTCGGCGCCGTGCGGGTCGAGGGCGCCACGGGAGATCTCGAGTTCGGACGCGGCGCTCTCGATGTAACGATGATGCGCTCGCTGCCGTGGCGCCTCGCCGGCGCGCTCACGATGAGCGGTGGCACGACGGCCGGCGACGTTCCGCCGCAGCGCCTCTGGTACCTCGGCGGCACGCACACCGTGCGCGGCCATCCGATCGGGACGAGCGCGGGCGATGCCTTCTGGCTCGGGCGCGCCGAAGTGTCGACCGACCGAGTCACCTTCCGCCCCGTGGTGTTCTTCGACGCGGGCTGGGCTGGCTCGCGCGACGATTGGGCGCACCCCGGGAAGCCGATGCTCGGGGCGGGACTTGGCTGGTCGGTGCTCGAGGGCCTGGTGCGGTTCGACCTCGCCAAGGGGATCAGACCGAATAGAGGAGTGCGGGCGTCGCTCTATCTCGACGCGAACTTCTAAGGGTCGTCGAGGTCCGTCCCAACGGGCATTTACCACAGAGGCACAGAGGGCACAGAGGAAACCCGCACTGCAGAGCTCTGCAGTGCGGGTTTCCT
>JAICOJ010000234.1 GCA_025930755.1 Gemmatimonadaceae bacterium | reverse complement strand
GAAGGCGTAGGATCGCATGTGTCGGGCTAATTGGGGGGAGGTGCTGCTCTAAGGAAAGTCTAGCGGGGGCGCATTGCCTCGGGAACGGGGCTCGGAGCGCAACGAGCCCTAACAGCGGCAGCACCGGGACTCACCGGGACTCACGGAGACCCTCAACCGCAGGCGCCTTTTACAACGGCCTCTATGTGTCTTCGTGAAATGTCTCGGCGTGTCTCGGTGCTACCGCTATTACGGTTCGTCGCGTCGCGAACCTGAGAGGCCTGGCGCAGTTCCTGCCAATTATGCCCCTGCGCCACAGTGGCGCGACGCTTTCAGCGACATCGATGACTGACCTCGTTTCCTCATCGGGGAGCGCCGGGACGGACCAGGACCCGCCCACTCCGCTCCCCCGCTTCGACATAGCCGTACTTCGCGTCGACCCCGACGGGCGAGTGCGATTTTCCAATGGCGTTCTCGAGCGGGAGCTGGCGCGCGAGCCCCGCGCGCTCGTCGGCCGCCCCCTCCACGAGCTCGCGGACGATCGCTCCCGCGAGCGCATCGCCAATGCCCTCGAGGCCGCCGACGGCACCGAGCTCTCGCTCGCCAACGGCGTGTTCCAGATAGCGCGCGATGAGCACGGGGTCTGGCTCGTCCGCCTTCCAATCGATTCCGACAGTACCCGCCTTCGCGCGGACATCGACGAGCGCAACGAGGATCTCGCGCGCACGAACGGAAGCCTCGCGAAGGCGATCGAGCAGCTGAAGGAGCAGAAGGAAGAGCTCGAGCAGCAGAAGGAAGAGCTGGAGCTCCAGACGGAGCAGCTCTCCGAGCAGGCGACCGAGCTCGAGATGCAGATGGAGCAGCTCGAAGTGCAGAAGGCGGAGCTCGAGCGGCAAAAGGAAGAGCTTGGCAGACAGGCGGAGTTCCTCGCCGAGGCGCGCAGACGCGCGGAAGCTCAGGCGAACGAGTACAAGCAGGTGAGCGACCTGCTCCACTCGGCGAACGAGCAGCTCGAGGAGCGCGCGCAGGCGTTGCGCGACGCCACCGAAGCGAAGTCTCGCTTCCTCGCCACGATGTCGCACGAGCTGCGCACGCCGCTCAACGCCGTGCTCGGCTACTCCGGTCTGCTGCGCGACGGCGTGTATGGTGCCATGAACGAGGCGCAGGAGCGCGCCATCCTCAACATCGTGCGTCGCGCGAAGGATCTGCAGCTTCTCATCGATGACGTGCTCGATCTCTCGAAGATCGAGGCGGGCCGCATGGAGCTCCGCTACGAGGAGTTCGACCCGCGCGTCATTCTCGCCGAGGTCGAGGAGACGATCGCGCCGCTCGCGAGTGAGAAAAAGCTGCAGCTGAAGATGAGCGCGACATCGGCGCCCGCGCACGTGCGTCTCGACCGCACGAAGTACAAGCAGATCCTGACGAACCTCGCGTCGAACGCGGTGAAGTTCACGCCGTTCGGCGGCACGGTGGAGATCACCATCGACGGAAGCGCAGGCACGCAGTTCGTGACGCGCGTGCGGGACACGGGCATCGGGATCGCTCCGCAGAATCTGGAGCGGATCTTCGAGAGCTTCCGTCAGGTCGAGGACGGCACGACCCGCCGCTACGGCGGCACCGGGCTCGGCCTCGCGATCGCGCGTCGCCTGACGGAGCTGATGAACGGGACGATCCGCGCCGAGAGTACGCTCGGGCAGGGCGCGACGTTCGTGGTGACGTTGCCGGTGGTGTCGGAGGAGGAAGCGCAGGCAGTGGCGGCGACGGAGACGCCCGAGGCAGCAGGGGCGGCGAACGATCCGGTCATCCTCGCGATCGACGACGACCCCGAGGTGATCCTCCTGCTGCGCGACTCGCTGGCGGCCGCGCGCTTCCGCGTCGTCGGGGCGCTCGACGCGAATCGCGGTCTCGAGCTCGCGCGCATGCTCAAGCCGTTCGCGATCACGCTCGACATCATGATGCCGGAGAAGGACGGCTGGGAGGTGCTCAAGGAGCTCAAGGCCGATCCCGAGCTGGCCGACATTCCGGTGCTGATCATGTCGATCGTGTCGGAGCGCGCGCTGGGCTTCTCGTTAGGGGTCACCGACTACCTGGTGAAGCCGGTCGATCGCAAGGTGCTGATCGACGTGCTCGAGCGCCTGCGCGAGCGCCGTGAAGGCCGCGTCGCGCTCGTCGTCGACGAGGATCCCGACGCGCGGTCGGTGCTCGAGGATCTGCTGCGCTCGCTGCACTTCGAGGTGCGCTGTGTGGCGGGAGGGACGGAGGCGCTCCAGGCGCTCGACGACACGGTGCCGACGGTCCTGTTCCTCAGCGTGACGATCCCCGAGGACGAGCTCGCGGCGGTGATTGCCCGCGTGCAGAGCGCGAGGTACGCCGACCAGACGCGGACCGTGCTCGTCGCCCGCACCGATGAGGAGCAGCGCCACCGTGACTGGCTGCGTCGCGCGGCCACGGCCGTGATCGACGACAGCGCCCTCGACCAGGGCGAGACGTCGCGCGAAGCGCTCATGGCTCAGCTTCGTTCGGTGCTGGCCGAAATCACCGCCCGGCAATCGGCGCCGTGACGTCGTTTCTCATCATCGAGGATGACCCGGACACCCAGGTCATCCTCCACGACTACCTCGGCACCCTCGGTGGCGAGGTTCAGGTCGCGGGTACGGTCGAGGAGGCGCGCCGCCTGCTCGAGGAGTCGACTCCGGGGCTGCTGTTGATCGACGTTGGTCTCCCCGATGGCGACGGGGTGTCGTTCCTGGGTGAGATCCGCGGCCGAGGCGGCCTCGGGAGCATGAAGACGATAGGCCTAACGGCTTACTCCGATCCGGTGACGCGCGAGCGGGTTCTGTCGGCGGGCTTCGACGAGGTGTTGTGGAAGCCGGTGGACGGGCAGGATTTGCTGCGAGCGGTGAAGAGAGTCATCGCGGCTGGGTGAGCTCGCGCGGAGTTTCCGCGACACCCGCGTCGCCCCATGAACCTGGATGCCAGCCCTCGCATCCGCCTCGTCGATCAAAGCAGCACCTCGATCGCACCCGGCTGAACCTCGATGGTCATTGTCCCCCCTTCGAGCTCGACAGCGTTGTCTCCATCGGCCGTCGGCCAGGGCTCATCATCGATGTGCGCCAGCGCCTTTGCGCCGCGGACGTCGACTCGTGAGGTACGCCTGGTGAATTCCCGGTCCAGCACGCTGCCGAGCCGAATCGCGCGAAGATGCTCGACGAACGCGCTTCGCTCCTCTTCGCGAACGGCGAGGAGATCGAATGCTCCATCGGTGGCGTCCGCAGTCGGCGCCAGTTCCATCGCCCCACCGATGTATCGGATGTTCATCGCTTCGAGCATGATGTACTCGCCCGACAGATCCTCCCCGTCGAGCGATACGGTCCAGTGCGTCGGCGTGGCCGACATCACGAGATCGATCAT
>JAICOJ010000080.1 GCA_025930755.1 Gemmatimonadaceae bacterium | reverse complement strand
TCGCAGTTCGCAGTTCGCAGCTCGCAGTTCGCATCTCGCAACCTTCCTGAGCCAGAGCAGGCATGACACGCAAGACTCGACCACAAGGCGTCTCTACCGTGGCGGTCCACGGTGGTCACGAGAAGCGAGATGCCGATACGCCGGTGGTGGAACCGATCTATCAGAGCGTGAACTTCGTGCAGGAGATCGGCACGGCGGAAGGGTTGCGCTATCCTCGCTACGGGAACGTACCCAACGCCGAGATCGTGGCGCGACGCGTCGCGCTGCTCGAAGGGGCCGAAGCGGGGATCGTGCTCGCGAGTGGAATGGGCGCCACCGCATGCGCGCTTCTCGCGCTGTTGCGACCGGGTGATCACCTGCTGGCCAGCTCGTGGGTGTACGGCGGAACGCACCGCCTCTTCACGCAGGAATTCGAGGCGATGGGCATCGGCGTCACGCTCGTCGATCCGACCGAGTCACGAGGATGGCGCCGCCGGCTGCGGAAGGAAACACGCGCGATCTTCGTCGAGACGCCGGTCAATCCGACCTGTCGCGTGCTCGACCTGCGCGGCGCCAGCCATCTCACCAAGGAAAACGGTCTGGCGCTCGTCGTCGATTCGACGTTCGCCAGCCCGGTGAACTTCCGGCCGTTGGAGCACGGCGCCGACGTGGTCATCCACTCGGGGACGAAGTATCTGAATGGCCATCACGATGTGATGGCGGGCGTCGTGGCCGGCACCGCGCCCTACATCGAGGAAGTGCGGCAAAAGATGATGGTGTGGGGACAGGCCCCCGACCCGTTCGCCGTGTGGCTCCTCGACCGGGGCCTGAAGACGCTCGACGTCCGCGTTCGCCGACAGAACGAGAATGCCGCGCGCATTGCGGCGTGGGCGGAAGGACGGAAAGAAATCCGCCACGTGCATTACGCCGGTCTTCCCGATCATCAGGATCACGAGGTCGCGCGCACGACGCTCGACGGCTTCGGGGGTATGCTCGCGCTCGAGCTGCTGGGCGGAGCGAAGGCGGCCGACCGGTTCGTGCGACGCCTCAAGGTGTGGATTCATGCGCCGAGCCTGGGGGGGGTGGAGTCGCTGGTCAGCGAGCCGCGATTCACCTCGCACGCCCATCTCTCGGCAGAACAGCGGGCGAAGGCAGGCATCCCCGACGGCTTCGTACGGCTGAGCGTCGGCATCGAGGACGCGGACGATCTCATCGCCGATCTCGAGCAGGCGCTGCGGTGACGGCTCCGACCGTGGAAGGTCCCGGCGACCGGCGCCGCGTCGAACGGCGCGTGAGCCAGCGCGTCGCCGATCTCACCCTCCCGGAATTCCGCCGGATCCTTCTCACGTCGCTGCTGTTCGTGATCGTGCTGTCGCTGTTCCTGTGGATGGTACGTGTGGTGGTCATCGCCGCCATCCTCGCGGTGATCGTCGCGGTCTACGTCCGTCCGCTCTACCTCTGGTTCCTCACGCGGGTGAAGCGCCGGGTGACGGCGGCGCTCATTACCATTCTCATCGTCGTCGTCCCGGTGCTGGCGGCAATCGCGTACAGCTACGCGGAGCTCAGCAGCGCCGCCAAATACATCGCCGAGAACGAGGCGGACATCGTCGCGCGCATCGATGCCGCCGTTCGACGGTTTCCCTTCATGCGCGGCGAAACGTTCACCGAGCAGATCCGTGCGTTCGTCGCGAGCACCTCGCTGTACGGCTCGCGAATCGTCGACGCGCTTCAGGAAACGATCGTCGAGGTCTCGGTCTCCTCGGCGATCTTCCTGTTCACGCTCGGGTACATCCTGACCGACGCCGAGGCCGTCACCGCCTACATTCGCGGCAAGATTCCGCCACGGTACTCGGAGCTCGCGACCGCGCTGGAGCACAACGTCGAAGGCGTGCTCTACGGGGCGATCTATGCGACGCTGGTGACACAGACGGTCAAGTCGCTCGTCATCCTCTGGATGAACCTCGTGTTCAACGTGCCGCTGGCGGCGGTGCTGGCCCTGCTGTCGTTCGTCATCGGGTTTTTTCCCATCGTCGGGTCGTGGAGCGTGTACGTCCCGGTCGCGATCTGGCTGGCTATCTTCCGCGAGGCCTACGTCTCCTCGGTGCTCGTGCTCCTGATCGGGTTCCTCGGGAACACGCTCTTCATGTCGATGTATCTACGACCAAAGCTCGCGGCCAAGAAATCGCGGGTGCTCAACTTCTACTGGATGTTCATTGGCCTGGTGACCGGTGTATACACCTTCGGCATCGTCGGCATTCTCCTCGGCCCGATCGTGATCGGGCTGCTCAAGGCCGTCTTCGACACGGTGACCGCCCAAACCAGCTGGCGTCTGCTCGACACCGAGGAATACCCGTCCGCGGGAACGTCGGCCGTGCTTCCCGCCGCCAGCGACGCGCAATGATCCGCTTCATCCACGTCAGCAAGGAATACGCACGCGGCGGGCTGGCGCTCGACGACGTGTCCTTTCACATCGCCAAGGGCGAGTTCGCGTTTCTCACCGGACCGAGCGGCGCGGGGAAGTCGACGATCCTGAAGCTGGTGTACATGGAGGAGCTCCCCACCGAGGGGGACGTGCGGGTCGCCGGCGTTCATTCCGGCACCGTGCGCCGGGCCGAGATCGCGCAGCTGCGCCGGAAGCTCGGCGTCGTCTTTCAGGATTTCCGACTGCTCGAGGAGCGCACGGCCGAACAGAACATCGCGTTCGCCCTCGAGGTCACCGATGCTCCACGCGCCTCCATCGCGACCAAGGTCTCGCGCTTGCTCACGCAGGTCGGGCTGAGCTCGAAGGCAAATGCCCTGCCCCGCGAGCTGTCGGGCGGGGAGCAGCAGCGCGTGGCCATCGCCCGCGCGCTCGTGAACGATCCGTTCGTGCTCATCGCCGATGAGCCCACGGGCAACCTCGACGATCGGGCGACGCGCGGGGTCTTTCAGCTGCTGCGGGACATCAACGCCGCGGGCACGGCCGTGCTGATGGCGACGCACAACCTCGAGCTCGTGAGGCGGTCGGATTACCGCGTGATCGAAATGAATCGCGGTCAGATCGTCTACGATTCCGCGGAAGCGGCGGCCGATGCCGCCGTGGATGGTCGGTCGACGCCTGCCTGATGCGACTCACCCTTCGCGAAACGCTGCTGGCTTTCCGCCGGGCCCCGCTCCTCAGCGCACTGAGCGTCATGACGATTGCGTTCAGCCTCTTCTCGCTGGGGCTGTTCGTGTTGGTGGCGGTGAACATCCGCGACGCGCTGCAGCAGGTCGAAGAACGCGTCGAGATTCGCGCGTATATCGCCGATGGCACTCCCGTGGAAGCGCTCGCGGCCGCGCTGGGGGACATCGGGGCCTTCCCCGAGGTCGCGCGCGCCGACGGCATCTCGCAGGAAGAGGCGCTGGAGCGCGCACGCGCGGAGCTCGGCGAGTTCCGCGATGTGTTCGACGCCGCCTTCCTGCCGGCGTCGATCGAAGTGCGGCTCAAGCCCGGCTTCCGCGATCCGGAAACGGTGAGCGCCGTCGCGGCGCGCATTCGGACCTACCCATTCGTCGACGACGTGCGATTCGGCGAAGAGTGGGTGCGGAAGCTGTACAATATTCGCAACCTCGCCACGGCGGCCGGAATCATTCTCGGCGTCGCCTTCGCCGCGGTGGCGATCATCATCATCGGGGCGACCATCCGCATGGCGGTGCTCGCGCGAGGACGCGAGATCTCCATCATGCGCCTGGTCGGGGCGACTGACGGGTTCATTCGTCGCCCCTTCCTCCTGGAAGGGCTGGCGAAGGGCATCCTGGGCGGCATCCTCGCTCTCGCGCTGACGTACTTCGCGCATTCGCTCATCTCGCGCACGCTGGTCGCCACGCGATTCTTCGATGACCGAATCATCATCGCGGGCATCGCGTTCGGTGCGCTGATCGGTTTCCTCGGGAGCGCGGTGTCGGTGGGCCGGCATCTCCGTCGTGTGTAGGCGAAGGCAGATGAATACTGCGAACTGCGAACTGCGTGCTAAAACCCTCGGGAGGCTATGGGCGCCCAACAGGACCTTCCCGAGGGCTTTAGCACGCAGTTCGCAGTTCGCAGTTTTCCTCATGGTTACCGCCGCAGTCGCGCCGCTCGCGGCGCAGCAGTCTCCCGAGGCACGGCTGCGCGCGGAGCAGGCGCGCCTCGAGCAGCTGCGTCGCGAGCGGGAGCAGCTCGAGACGCGGATGCGGCAGCTCCGCGGCACGGTGCACGACCTCTCGGCGGAGGTCGCGAACCTCGATCGTCAGGCGGACATGACCGCCCGTGCGGTCCGGTCGCTCGAGTCGCAGCTCGTCTCGATCGGCGAGGCGGTGGACTCCTCGACCGGGGATCTCGTGCGCGCGGAAGATGAGCTCGTGGTAAAGCGCGCGATGCTGCGCCGCAGGCTCATCGACATCTACAAGCGCGGCCCGCTCCACGCGGTGGAGGCATTGCTGGCCGCGCAATCGTTTGGGGAGCTGGTGTCGCGGTACAAGTACCTCCACCTGCTGGCGCTTCGCGATCGCGCCCTCGTCGAGCGCGTGGAGCAGCTCCGCGACCGCGTTCGCCGGCAGCGCGGCAATCTGGTGCGCTTTCAGCGCGACATCGAGCGCACGCGCGAGGAGCGCGCCTTCGAGGAGAAACGGCTGCGCGATCTGGAGCGGGAGCGGGCGCGCAGTCTCGCCGCCACGCAGCGTCGCGCCCGCGACACCGAAGCACGGTTGCGTCGCATCGCACGCGACGAGCAGCGGTTGACCAACGTCATCGCCGAGCTGGAGGCGGCGCGCCGTCGCGCCGAGCGAGCGCGTCCCGGCGCGCGCGCGAGTAGCACCATTCGAACCAGCGACCTGGGGCGGCTCGACTGGCCCGTGGATGGCGAGATCATCTATAACTTCGGTCGCGTCGTGAATCCCAATAACACCACGACGCGATGGAACGGTATCGGCATCGCCGCCTCCGAAGGCACGCCCGTCAAGGCGGTCTCGGCCGGAAGCGTCGTCGTGGCCGAGACCTTCGGCACCTACGGCCTCACGGTGATCGTTCAGCACGGCGGCGGCGACTACTCGGTGTACGGATCGCTGAGCCGCTTGAACGTTCAGAAGGGGGCCGTCGTCAGCAAAGGCCAGGTGCTCGGTCACGTCGGCGCCGCCGACCCCGAGCTGCCGCCGCACCTCCACTTCGAGATGCGCCCCCAGGGGAGAGCGGTGGATCCGCTGGAATGGCTGCGGGGAAGACAGTAGGCGCCAAGGGCGCCAAGGGTCGCCCTTCAGCGCCTTCAGCGCCTTCAGCGCCTCCAGCGCCTCCAGCGCCTCTGCTTCTCGGCGCCCACGTCTCCTCGGCCGGGGGAACGCCTAACGCGCCGGGGCGCGCGAAGGCCATCGGGGCGACGGCCATGCAGATGTTCTCCAAGATGGCCAACCGGTGGGCGGAGCGGCTGTGCGAGGACGAGGAGTGTCGTGCCTTTGCCGCCGCGCTCACCGCCACCGACGTCCGTGCGACGGCGGCGCACGACAGCTACCTCATCAACCTCGCCTCACCCGACCCCGTGCTGCGCGCACGGTCGCTTGCGTCATTCGAGTCGGAGCTGCGCCGGTGCGAGGCGCTCGGGCTCGAGTATCTCGTGTCGCACCCCGGTAACTTCATGGACGATCGCGCCAGCGGCATCGCGCGAAACGGCGAGGCGATCGGAATCGCGCTCGAGCGCGTGCCCGGGCGCGTCGTCCTCCTCATGGAGATGACCGCCGGCAGCGGCACCGCGATCGGATCGAGCTTCGAGGAGATGGCAGCGCTGATCGAGGCCGTCCCCGCGCCGCACCGCGACCGCGTTGCCGTTTGCGTGGATACGGCGCACGTCTTCGCTGCCGGGTACGACCTGGTCGACGACTACGAAGGCGTGTGGGCGCGGTTCGCGGATACGCTCGGGATGCATCGCCTGCGCCTCATGCATCTGAACGATTCCAAGACACCCCTGGGCTCGAGGCGGGATCGCCACGAGCTGATCGCCGAGGGCGCGATCGGAGAGCGGGCGTTCCGTCGCCTGATGACGGATGAGCGGCTCGAGCGCATCCCCAAGGTCATCGAGACCCCCAAGCTCGACGACGCCGAGACGACCGACCGGCGCATGCTGGAGCGCCTCCGCAGCTATGTGTCGTCCGCCCCGTAGCGCGCCCCCTCAGGTCCTTGTTATTGTCGTGTAGCATGCGAACCCCGCGCCCGCCTCGACTCATGAGGTTCACCGGCACCACGCGCGTCCTCACCGCGCTGGTGACGATGCTGCAGCTGGTTGTCGTCGCCGCTGCACCGCTGGCGGAGCGCCAGGACAGCACCGTTGCCGCGGTCCACGTGGAGCAAGCCGGGACGAGCGCGCACCACGCGCACGGCGAGCTGTGCGCCGTCTGCGCCGCATCGCATCTCGTCGCGCCCCCGGTGCGTGCCGCCACGCCCCCCGTTCTGGCGCGCGTGACGACGAGCGCCCGCGGTGGCGCGCGTGCTCCGTCGACCGCGGCAGACCGGCTCGACATCCAGCCGCGCGCACCGCCGGCCTGACGCATCGCGCCCTCGCGGCGCGCTCCTCGTACACTCCCCGGAACCACCGATCGCGCACGGCCCTTCGTGCCGGCGCGACACTGCACAGGAGCACGATGCGTACAGGTTTCTTGAGTGGGGTGCTGATCGCGCTCGCCGGTACGGCCGCGACCGCTCAGCAACCCGACACAACTGCACGACGCGACTCGACCGCCCGAGCGGACAGTATCGCGCGAGCGGACTCGATCCGTCTCGTCCGTGAGCTGGAGCGCATCCGCGGAGAAGCGCGGCCGCCACATGTGATGGGCGGAATGATCCCCGCGCAGCCACAGCAACCCAGCAATCCCGGCCTCAATCCCAGCATCAGCGTAGTGGGCGACATCGTCGTCGACGCGAGCCCCGACGGAAGCACGCTCGAGTCCGCCCGCCGCTTCGACATGCGCGAAGTGGAGTTGGCACTGGGCGCCAACGTCGATCCCTATTTTCGCGGCGATTTCATCCTCGGCCTCAGCGACGAGGAGGGGATCGCCATCGAAGAAGGGTACCTCACCACCACGTCGCTGCCGTGGCAGCTTCAGCTGCGTGTCGGCCGATTTCACCTGCCGTTCGGAAAGCAAAACACGACGCACCGTGCCGAGCTGCACACGATCGAGTATCCGTACACCATCCAGCGCCTGCTGGGTGACCACGGCGGAAAGGGGACAGGGCTGGCGCTGAGCAAGATCTTCTCACCGTTCGGCTTCTATCAGGAGCTGCAGCTCACGGCGATCGAGCGCTTTCCCGAGGCCCATGGACACGAGCATGAGGACGAGCACGTCGAAGAGCATGGGTTCGAGGGCGTTCCCGCAGAGCCGCCGAACAGGACGCTCGAAGGCCTCGGGTACACCGCTCGCTTCCGGAACTACTGGGACATCGGTGAGGCGACGAACTTCGAGCTTTCCTTCAGCGCCGGAACCGGCCGCATTGCCGAGCCCTTCGGGTGTGAGGCGGAGCTGACCCCGGGACACTTCGACCCGTGCCCCGGACCGCGCGGTGAGACGGCAGTGCTGGCCCGCCAATCGCTGGTCGGCGGTGACGTCACCTTCCGCTGGCGCCCGCTTCAACAGGGCCTCTATCGCTCGTTCATCTTTCAGGCGGAGGTGATGCGGCAGCATAACGAGGACCCGGCCCTCCCTGCCGGGTTGCCGCCGGGCGCCGCGTATCTGGGCCCAATCGAGGAAACCACCGGCCTGTACGCCTTCGGCCGGTGGCAGCTTTCCCGACGGTTGTTCGTCGGGGCCCGCTACGACTGGGTGGAGGCCTCGACCGACGTCGAGCGGGACTTCTCGGCGATTTCGGGGTATTTACAGTTCTTCCCCAGCGAGTTCTCGAAGATGGTGCTGGGGTATGAAAACCTACGGCCGGACGTCGGCGATCGAGTGAACCGTCTGCTCCTGCAGATGACGATCGCCATTGGACCGCACCGGCCGCACCCGTTCTGACCGAGTGGACCTATGAATCGCCTCGTCCTCATTGGCGCGGCAGTGGCGGCGCTTGGTGCTCCGCTGTCTGCGCAACAGCTGCGAATCGTCACCAGCACGACCGATCTGCACGACATCGCGCACGTCGTCGGGGGCAATCGCATCACCGCCAATCACATTGCGGCGGGGTATCAGGACCCGCATTTCGTCGAGGCGAAGCCGAGCTTCGCGCTGCAGCTCGCGAAAGCCGACGTCTTCGCCTACGTGGGGCTGGATCTCGAGGTGGGCTGGATGCCGTCGCTGCTCGACGCCGCCCGCAATCGGCGGATCAATCGCGGTGGCAGTGGCGACGTCGATGCATCGCGCGTGATCCCGGTGCTCGATGTCCAGCCAAACGCGGATCGATCGATGGGCGACGTCCACCCTCGCGGGAATCCCCATTACTGGTTGCACCCCGAGAACGGCAAGCGCATCGCGCGCCTCTTCCGCGACAAGTTCTCGGAGCTGGATGCGGCCGGGGCGTCGACCTATCGCGCGAACACCGCGCGCTTCGAGGCGCGCATCGACTCGACGGTGCGCGCACTCGCTCCGCAGCTGGCGGCGATTCGTGATCAGCCGGTGGTGGCGTACCACACCAGCTGGCGGTATTTCCAGGACTTCACGGGCATGAACATCGTCGGATTCGTCGAGCCCAAGCCGGGAGTTCCGCCGTCCGCCTCGCACCTCGCCGGTCTCATTCAGCAGATGAAGCGCACGAAGGCGAAGGTGATCATCATGGAGCCCTTTTACGACCGGAAGATGCCCGACTTCGTCGCACGCAACACCGGCGCGAAGGTGCTGGTGCTGCCCCCCTCCGTGGAGGCGGTGAAGGGCGTCGACAGCTACCTGGAGCTCATCGACTACGACGTGCGCCGGCTTGCTGAGGCGCTTCGGTGAGTGCTCTGGTGATGTTCGATCACGCGACGCTGGGCTACGGGCGTCGCGTGGTGCTCTCGGACCTCACCTTTGAAATTCCGGAGGGCGACTTCCTCGGCCTCGTCGGACCTAACGGGGCCGGCAAGACCACGATCCTGCGCGCCATCCTCGGCACGCTCGACCCGAGCGCGGGAACCGTCACGCGCCGGCCGGAGCTCCGGTTTGGCTACGTGCCACAGCGCGACCAGGTCGATTACAACTTTCCCCTCCGCGTCCTCGATGTGGTGCTGATGGGTCGCTACGACCGCATCGGCATTGGACGCCGCCCAAAGCGCGACGACCGGGACCGCGCGCTTGCCGCGCTCGATGCGGTTGGCATTCGCGAGCTCGCAATGGAACCCCTGACGCGCCTCTCGGGCGGACAGAAGCAGCGCACCCTCATCGCACGCGCGCTCGTCGGCGAGCCGAACCTGCTCGTGCTCGATGAGCCGACGACCGGAATGGACCTCGTCTCCACGACGCAGATCCTTGGACTCGTGCGCGAGCTGCACGAACGCCGGGGGCTCACCGTCCTCATGGTGAGTCACGCGCTCAACGAGATCGCGAACTACGTCACGCGCATCGCGCTCGTGCAGGAAGGCAGCTTTCGCATCGGCGCGGTCGACGAGATCGTCAACGAGCGGACCTTGAGCGAGGTGTACGGCATCCCCGTCGAAGTCGATTCCTTCGCCGGACATCGCATCGTGCTCGCTCGCCGGGGCTCGGCGGTCATGAGGCCGGGAGAGCGGCGTTGATCGAGGCGATCCTCCTCTTTCGCGATGCGCTCTATGGTGCGCTCGTCATTGCGCTCGTCTGCTCGGCCCTCGGAGTGTACGTCGTGTTGCGACGCATCGTGTTCGTCGGAGCGTCGCTCGCACAGATGTCGACGCTTGGCATCGCCATCTCATTCTGGCTCGCCGGCGTGGGCGTTGCCGGGGTCATCACCCGCAAGCCGGTCATCCTCTCGCTCCTCGCGACGCTGCTGGGCGTCGTGTTCTTCGCGACGGGGATGCGGCGGGCGCGGATTCCGGCAGACGCTCGCATTGGCGTAGCGTATGTAGTGGCCGGCGCGCTCGCGATTCTCTTCATCGCCAAGGCGGCGGTCGGCGAGGCGCACGACATCTTTCTTCAGGGCAACATTCTCGGGATCACGCGGGGCGACTGGCTCGTCCTCCTCGCCGTGAGCGTTCCCGTGCTGCTGGTGCACCTGCTGTTCTACAAGGAGTTTCTCTTCATCTCCTTCGACCAGGAGACCGCGCGCACCCTCGGCTATCGCGTCGAGCGCTGGACGCTGCTGCTCTATCTGACGATCGGCTTGTCGATCGCCTTCGCGATGCAGTTCGCGGGATTGATGCTCGTCTTCGACTTTCTCGTCCTCCCCGCGGTGACCGGGCTGCTGCTCGCGCGTGGGATGGCCGGCGTTTTCGCGTCGGCAATCGGGGCGGGACTCGCGGCAGCGGTGATCGGATTCTCCCTCTCCGTTCCCTTCGATCTTCCCACCGGTCCGGCGATCGTCGCCGTGTCCGGTGCCCTGGTCATCGTGGCCTGGCTGATTCGACGGCTGAGAGAGCGATAGGTGATCGAGGTCGTCGCCCACAGGCGCGATTGACGCACACGCCCGTGGCGGGTAAGTTCACGCGTCTCATGATGTTACAAAGCAAGAACACGGGACGAGGAACGAGGAAGTGGATTGAATGGAGGCTACCTCATCCACATCCTCGTTCCTCGTTCCTCTTTCTTCTTCCGCACCGGTAGATGTCGAATAGCCGAGAGGACGCGCTCGAGTACCACGCGCGGGAGCGGCCAGGCAAGATCGCCGTTGTCCCGACGAAGCCGCTCACCAACCAGCGTGACCTCTCCCTCGCCTACTCCCCCGGAGTCGCCGAGCCCTGTCTCGAGATCAAGGCCAACCCGGAGGACGCGTATCGCTATACCGCCAAGGGCAACCTCGTCGCCGTCGTAACCAACGGCACCGCGGTACTCGGCCTCGGCAACATCGGAGCGCTCGCCGGGAAGCCGGTGATGGAGGGGAAAGGAAATCTCTTCAAGCAGTTCGCCGATCTCGACGTCTTCGATCTCGAGGTTGGGTCGGAGAACCCCGATGACGTGATTCGTTTCTGCCAGCTCCTCGAGCCGACCGTGGGCGGGATCAACCTCGAGGACATCAAGGCGCCGGACTGCTTCTACATCGAGGAGACGCTGCGGAAGACGATGACGATCCCGGTCTTCCACGACGATCAGCACGGGACGGCAATCATCTCGGGCGCGGGGCTGTTGAACGCGGTCGAGATCGTCGGCAAGCGGCTCGACACGATCAAGGTCGTCTTTTCCGGCGCCGGCGCCGCCGCGATTGCCACGGCCGAGCATTACGTGAGGCTCGGCGTGCGTCGCGAGCACATCATCCTCTGCGATCGTGAGGGTGTGATCTACGCGGGTCGGCCTGGTGAGGTCGATCCGTACAAGGCGCGATTCGCGCTCGAGACATCGGCGCGCACGGTCGGCGACGCGCTCAAGGGCGCCGACGTGTTCGTCGGACTGTCGGTTGCCGGCGCCGTCACGAAAGAGATGATCGCCGGCATGGCCGCGAAGCCGATCGTGTTCGCGCTGGCGAATCCGGTCCCCGAGATCCTCCCGGACGAGGTTCGCGCCGCTCGCAGCGACGCGATCATCGCGACGGGACGCAGCGACTACCCGAACCAGGTCAACAACGTTCTCGGATTTCCCTTCATCTTTCGCGGGGCGCTCGACGCGCGCGCCACGCAGATCAACGAAGAGATGAAGATGGCGGCGACGCGGGCGCTGGCGTCGCTGGCGCGGCAGGACGTCCCCGAGAGCGTCGCACGCCTCTATGGTCTGGAATCGGTGAAGTTCGGGTCCGATTACATCATCCCCTTCCCGTTCGACCCGCGTGTGCTGCTGTGGGTGGCACCCGCCGTCGCGTGGGCGGCCGTCGCTACGGGGGTGGCACGCGAGTTCATCGAGCTCGACGAGTACCGGGAGCAGCTCGAGGCGCGCTTGGGCCGGGCGCGCGGAATCCTGCGAGGCGTGATCCTCCGGGCGCAACACGCCCCAAAACGCGTCGTCTTCCCTGAAGGCGAGGAGCCGAAGGTCATCCGTGCCGCGCGCATCCTGGTGGATGACGGAATTGCGCAGCCGGTGCTGTTAGGCAATCGCGTGATGATCGAGCATCTCGCGCACGAGCTCGGGCTCTCCCTCGAGGACATTGGAACGGAGGATCCGTACAGCTCGCCCAATCGCGAGCGCTACGCGACCGCCCTTTGGGACAAGCGCCAGCGGAAGGGGCTCTCGCTCGCCGAGGCGAACCAGCGTCTGCTCAACCCGAACTACTACGGATCGATGATGGTCGCGCTCCAGGACGCGGACGCCCTCGTGTCCGGGGTGAACCTGCACTACCCCGAGACGATCCGGCCGGCCCTGGAGGTCATCGGCGCGCATCCACGGGCCGGTCTCGTCAGCGGGCTCTACATGCTCGTGTTCCAGAAGCACGTCGTCTTTTGTGGCGACACCACCGTCAACATTGACCCGACGGCCGAGCAGCTAGCGCAGATCGGCTACGCGGCGGCGCGCATCGTGCGCACGCTGGGCATCGAGCCGCGGGTCGCCATGCTGTCCTTTTCCAACTTCGGGTCGGTGCGGCACCCCGAGGCCGAGAAGGTTGCACGAGCGGTGGCGCTCCTGCGCGCCCGAGATCCCAGTCTGGTGGTTGACGGGGAAATGCAAGCCGACACCGCGCTCGACGAGCACAAGCTCAACAAGACCTACCCCTTCTCGGCGCTCAAGGAGGCTGCCAACGTGCTGATCTTCCCGAGCTTGAGCGCCGGCAACATCGCCTACAAGTTGTTGCATCACCTGGGCGGGGCCACGGCGATCGGGCCCATCCTGGTGGGTATGCGCCGGCCGGTGCACGTTCTCGAGGAAGGGGCCGAGGTCGAGGAGATCGTCAACATGGCCGCGGTGGCGGTCGTGGACGCGCAGGAGCGCGAACATCACACGGGATCCATGCGCGCCGTGGAAGGCTAGCGCGCACAGTCGAGGCGAGGAGCAATGGCGACACGCATGAAGCCGCGAGCGGAGCGACCCGCCGCGCGCGCGGCTGCGCAAGGACTGGAGCCTCAGGGCCTCGAGCCGCGCGGCGAGGTCCATTGGAACTCGATTCCCCCCGAGCTCGTGCAAGCGGCGATTCGCCGCGGCGAAGGCGAGCTTGCGGACATGGGTCCCTTCGTGGCCGTGACCTCGCCGCATACGGGCCGCTCCCCTAACGACAAGTTCGTCGTGAAGGAGCCGAGCACGGAACAGGACGTCTGGTGGGGGAAGGTCAACGTCGCGTTCGACGCCGCGAAGTTCGACCTCCTGCTGGCGGACGTGCAGCGCTACCTCGACGAGCAGACCGAGCTCTTCGTCCAGGACCTCTATGCGGGCGCCGACAGCGCGCACCGGGTCCGCGTGCGGTTCGTGACGCCGACGGCGTGGCACTCGCTGTTCGTCCGGAACATGTTCATCCGCCCCGATCCGATCGACCTGCCGACGTTCGCGGCGGACTTCAGCGTGCTGCACGCGCCCGAGTTCCATGCCGACCCGGCGAAGCACGGCACGCGCACGGGAACGTTCATCATCCTGAACCTTGCCCGGCGAATCATCCTCATCGGCGGAACGCGCTACGCGGGGGAGCTCAAGAAGGCCATCTTCACGGTGATGAACTACCTGCTTCCCAAGCGCGGCGTGCTCTCGATGCACTGCTCCGCGAACGTCGGGGCGGCCGGGGATACGGCGCTGTTCTTCGGCCTGTCCGGCACCGGGAAAACGACGCTCTCCGCCGATCCCGAGCGGTGGCTCATCGGAGACGACGAGCACGGGTGGTCATCCGATGGCGTGTTCAATTTCGAAGGCGGGTGCTACGCCAAGGTGATCAATCTCTCGGAGGATGGGGAGCCGGACATCTATCGCACCACGCAAATGTTCGGGACGATCCTCGAGAACGTCGTGCTCGAGCCGCATACGCGGCGGGTGGACTTCGTCAACCAGTCGATCACCGAGAACACGCGGGCGTCGTACCCACTGCATTACATCCGGAACATCGTCCCGACCGGACGCGGCGACCACCCCCGCAACGTCGTGTTTCTCACCGCGGACGCCTTCGGCGTCCTGCCGCCCATCGCGCGCCTAACGCCCGAGCAGGCACGGTACTACTTCCTGTCCGGCTACACCGCCAAAGTCGCCGGCACCGAGCGTGGCGTGAAGGAGCCGCAGGCGACGTTCAGCTCGTGCTTCGGTGCGGTGTTCCTCGTCTGGCACCCCTCCGTGTACTCTCGCATGCTGGGCGAGCTGCTGACGACGCACAACTCGCGCGTGTGGCTGGTGAACACGGGCTGGACCGGGGGCCCCTACGGCGTCGGAAGCCGCATGAAGCTCGCTTACACGCGCGCGATGGTCCGCGCCGCGCTGGCCGGCGAGCTCGATCATGTCCCGACGATGCGTCATTCGGTCTTTGGGCTCGACATCCCGAAGAGCGTTCCCGGCGTCTCCTCCGACGTGATGGATCCGCGTGCGACCTGGGCCGACCCCGCCGCCTACGACGCGCAGGCGCGCAAGCTGGCGGAGATGTTCGTGAAGAACTTCGAGCAGTTCGCCGATCACGTCGACCCCGCCGTGAGGCAGGCTGGCCCGAAAATCTGAGGTCGTCGGGGGCCTCGGGGGCCTCAGGGTCCTCAGGGTCCTCAGGGTCCTCAGGGTCAAACCCCCCTGAGCACCGCACCCCGAGGACCCCGAGGACCCCGAGGACCCTGAGGACCCTTCCAATGGACGTCATCCGCGATCCGCTCTGGAACAACATCCGCGTCGATGACGTCGCCCTTCGCCTCATCGACACCGCGACCTTCCAGCGGCTCCGGTACGTTCGACAGCTCGGGCTCGCGTATCTCGTCTATCCTGGCGCCACACACACCAGATTCGAGCACGCGCTCGGCGCATATCACCTGGCGCGTCGCACACTGGCGCTGCTCGGGGAGCGGGGTGAGCTCGCCCGGGTCGAGCCGACGGAGGGCGCCATCATTACGGCGGCAGCGCTGCTGCACGACATCGGACACTATCCGTTCTCACACGCGCTGGAGGAGATTGGAGCCCTCGACCACGAAGAGGTCGCGCACGAGCTGATCTTTCGCGGCCCGGTGGCCGACGTCCTCACGCCGGCGCTCGGCGACGACGCGCCGATGCGCATTCACGCACTCATCCGCGGACAGAGCGCGTCGCCGCTGCAAGGGCTCATCTCCGGCTCGCTCGACCTCGACAAGATCGAGTACCTCAAGCGCGACGCGCTCATGTGTGGCGTGCCGTACGGAGAGATCGACGTCGACCGCCTGCTGCACTCGCTCGCGATCATCGAGGATCCGGTGACCGGCCGCCTGTCGATCGGGATCCTCGAAAAGGGGCTGGCGGCCCTCGAGTCGCTTCTGTTCGCGAAGTATCAGATGTATCGCAACGTGTACTGGCACCATGCCGTCCGCAGCGCGACAGCGATGTACAAGCGCCTCGTCGATGATGCCTTACGAGCGAAGGCGCTCATTGAAACCGATCTCGCGTCGATGACGGACGAAGGGCTCCTTCATCGGCTGGAGGCGGTCGACGGGAGCGCTCCCCTGCTGCGCGGCCTGCGCGGCCGCCGCCTCCACAAGCGCGCGCTCGAGATCCCGACCGTCGAGCTCCCCCCCGAGAGCGAGTGGATCTCGATGAACCCGTCGCTCGTCTACGCCGCGGAGACTGCGCTCGCCGACGAGCTCGGGATCACGCCGGGCGAGCTGCTGCTCGATTTCCCCGCCAAGCCCCAGATGCTCGGCCTCGACATCCCCGTGGTGCGCCGCGGCGGTCGCGTCGAGCGCCTGACGATGGAGGGCATCGCCGGCTCGGTCAGCCTCCCAACGCTTTCGGCGGAGCTCTACGGCTCGGCGCGCCGGCTGCGCGTGTTCGTCGCCGCGTCTCGCGAGGTGCCGGGCGATCGGATACTTCGCGTCGTGAAGAAGGATGGAGATGAAGTAGCGGAGCGGCTCAGGTTGGGGAGAGCATTGCTTGACTGACGGAGAGCAAAGACGTCAGATGTCAGAATACAGAATTCAGAATTCAGAATTGCAGCTCGCCGGAGGCAAGTCGAGGCTCGGCGCGGCCATTGCTGAAATCTGAATTCTGTATTCCGACATCTGACGTCTTCCTTCTATCCTCTGACGGAAGGCGTTTCGACGGTCTTCTCCTCGACTCTCGAGTCACTCGCCTCGAGTACCTGCACGACAATGGCGGTGATGTTGTCGAGCCCCCCGCGG
>JAICOJ010000121.1 GCA_025930755.1 Gemmatimonadaceae bacterium | reverse complement strand
TACCGCAGAGAACGCAGAGAAACGTCGACCACAGCAGCTTTCAAACAAACGACTCCGGCGGGTGGAGTCCTCTGCGCTCTCCGCGCTCTCTGCGGTACAACTGTCGTCGCGGTTGCCATCGCCCTGGCCGCGGCTGCACTCCCCCATTCAGACGCAGTTCACTAGCCCTCGCGGACCACCGCGTCCGCCTCGATCTCGACCAGCCACTCCGGGTCGATGAAGCGCGTCACCTGCATGATCGTGTTCGCGGGCCGGATGTCGCGGAACACCTCGCCATGCGCGCGGGCGACCGCGTCCCAGTCTTCGATGCGGGTGAGGAGGATCCGTGTCCGGACGACGTCGGCCAGCGTTGCTCCGGCGGACTCGAGCGCCCGCTGAATGATCTCCAGGCACCGGCGGGCCTGCGCGCCAGCATCACCCACTCCGACGGTGCGGCCGTCGGGACCTAACGGCGCCGTCCCCGATACGACGAGCAGGGGCCCGGCGCGAACCGCGCGTGAGATCCCCACGCGCGGTTCGTAGGGACTGCCTGACGAGACGAGCTGGTGGCGGACGGACACGGGGAGCGCCGATCACTTCATGGCGGCGACGGAAACCTCGTTCGCTGACGGGAACGCCGGATTTGGGTACGGGCCGATCTTGTCCACCGTATAGGCGCTCGCCCAGAAGTCCGGCGGGCCCTCGCTATCCTGCACCACGTGCCGTACGGGCTTCACGCCCCGCTTGAGATACGCCGCGATATCCATCAGCTCCTGATCGGTCATGTGCCGGAACGCCGGCCACGGCATCGGCGGCGCGAGGTACTTCGGGTTCGCGGGGAAGTTGCCCTGGCCAGGGATGGTTGATGTGATCGTCACGTCCGGCGTCTCACCGGGCCGCAGGCCGTATCGAATCGCGTTGAAGATCTGGCGCTCGCTGAACCGCCCCATCCCGGTCGTGTTGTCGGGCGTGAGGTTGCGGGGTCGGGTCTTGAAGGGGCCGATCTTGAACTCGTACGTCGAGTCCATCGCCCCGGCGAGCCATCCGGACGCGGCCGGATTTCCGCCACCTCCATGACAGTCGCCGCAGCCGTGGTGGATCACCAAGGCGCGTCCGCGCAGCACCTGGTCGCTCGTCGCCAGGGTCGCCGCCGCCTCATCGGCGCCGAATCTCGGGCTGAGGGTTCCGGCGGACGACGCGAGCACAACGAGCCCCACGAGCAGCACGCCTGCTCTTCCTGCCATGCGCAGCGATACCAAGGGATCCTCCTTGCTGTGAACGATGGACTGCGGTCAGCGCTTGGCGCTTCGTTGCCCGGGGACGCTGACGTCGAGAATCCCCATCATCCCGTGATCTTCGTGGTCGAGGATGTGACAGTGGAACATCCACTTGCCGGGGAAGTTGGCGTAGCGAACGATGAAGCGTGCCGTCCCGTGCTTCGGGACGTTCACGACATCCTTCCAGCTGCGGAACGGCTCCGGGACGCCGTTGCGATCGAGCACCTGGAACTGGAAGCCGTGCAGATGAAATGGGTGGTCCATGCCGACGAGGTTCTCGATCTCCCAGATCTCGGTCGCATCGAGGATCGCCGCGACGTCGATGCGGTCGGGATCCATCAGCTGGCCGTTGATCATTCCCTGCGTCAGCACCATGAGACGGCGCGCCGTTGCCTGCGTCGTGTCGAGCACCGGCACGTGTCGCAGCACGGCGGGGATCGACGCCGCCCGTTTCGGCGACTTCGTCGTGTACTGCAGCGCGAGCAGCTCGCGGGGCTGGTTCCACGTCGCGGGACGCGTCTGCGGGATGTAGCGGTCGTACGGAAGCGCCTGGAGCACGACGCGATCTCCCGGTGATCCCGTACCGCGAACGAGAAACTCAACGCGCTCGGCGTTGGCGACGACGAGCTCCTCGACCTCCACCGGCCGCTCGAACAGCCCGCCGTCACTTCCCACGTGGAGGAGCTTGTGTCCCGGCAGCGCGAGGCGGTACACGCGCGCCGCGGACGCGTTGATCACCCGCCACCGCTGCACCTCGCCGGCACGAATGGCGATCGTCGGCATGACGGCGCCATTCACGAAGATGACGTCGCCCTCGCGACCATTTTCCCGGTCGGCGATGCCCGTGGGGGTGAGCGATGCCGGCAGATCGATGGAGCCGTCGGCGGCGAAGCGGTTGTCGGAGATGACGAGGAGCTTCTCGGGAAGCCCTCGGAGCGGATCGTCAGTCGCTCTGACGATCACCGCTCCGTACAGTCCCTTCGCGATCTGGTAGCCGGTGCGGTGGTGCGGGTGGGGATGATACCAGTACGTCCCCGCCGTGCCGGGCTGAATCGTGAAGACGTAGTCGTACGTCTCGCCCGGCGCGACGGGATGGAACGGGCTGCCATCGGCCGCGAACGGCAGATTCAGCCCGTGCCAGTGGATGGTCGTCGGCTCGGGCAGGTCGTTCCGGAAATGAACGGTGACTCGGTCGCCCTCGCGAAACTCGAGCGTCGGTCCCGGGAATCGTCCGTTGTAGGCAAAGAGCTCGGTCGTCGCCCCGGGCACGAGCGACAGGCGGGCCGGGGCGGCCGTGAGGGTGACCTCGATCCGTCGCTGGGCGAGGATCGGAGCGGCCCATAGTACCATCAGAACACACAGCACCAGCCCGCAGCGGAGCGGCATCGCTCGGCGGTTGGGAACCATGGTGGGAATCTCCGGGGAGAGCGAGCGGGGCACCGGCACCCCGAGCGGCTCGTCAGGCAGCGCCGGCCGCGCGCGTGGCGACCGGTGCGCTAAAATGCAGCGAACCGGACGTTTAGGAAAGCCCCTGCCGTTGACCGGCCCCACCGTGGGCGAGTGCGGTCAGGCGTCCGCCGGCGGGCGGTTGCGGTCGGCGCGACAGCCGGTAGCTTAGCTGTCGCCTGCGCGGGCCTTCCGAGCAGGTCTCCTGAAAGTCCTCCCGCGGTGAGCTTCCCGTTCGCGGAGGCGCATGCAGATCGCCCGTTTCTCGCCACGAGGTGCCCATGAGTGCGCGTAGTGTGCTTCGCGCGGTCATCCTGACCGCATCGTTAGGGTTACTCGTCACCGCAAACGCTGGGGCGCAAGAACCGCAGGCGTCCATCACCGGCAGGGTCACCGACAGAGCGACCGGGGAGGCCATCGCGGCCGCCCAGGTCAGCATCGTCGGGACGGCGATCGGCGCGAGTACGAACAGCGAAGGGCGGTATACCATTCGAAGTGTGCGACCGGGCACGGTCGAGCTGCGCGTGCTCCGCGTCGGCTACGCCGAGCAGAAGCAGACGGTGACGGTCTCGGCGGGTCAGGCGGCGACCGCCGACTTCGCCATCGGAGCGGTCGCCATCTCGCTCGCCCCCGTGGTCACGACAGCGACTGGCGAGCAGCGACGCGTGGAGGTGGGGAACGCGATCGCGAACGTGGACGTGGATAGTATGGTGCAGAACAGCGCGGTCACGAACATCGGCGATGTGCTCAACTCCAAGGTTGCGGGCGTCACGGTCAACGGCGGCATGCAGACCGGCGCAGGCATCCGCATCCGCATTCGTGGCACGAGCTCGCTGTCCCTCACCAACAACCCGATCTACATCATCGACGGCATCCGCGTACAGGGCGCCACCGGATCTTCCTCGTTGAGCGTCGGCGGAACGACGGCGAGTCGCGTCGGCGATCTGAACCCGGAGGAGTTCGAGTCGATCGAGATCGTCCGGGGGCCGTCCGCGGCGACGCTCTATGGAACCGACGCGGCCAACGGCGTCGTCGTCATCACGACGAAGAAGGGCATCGCCGGGCGGCCGCAGTGGACGTACTACACCGAGCAGACGGCGATCACCGATCGGAACGACTATCCGACGGCCTACCGTGCGTGGCGAACAGGCACCACCACCGCCACGAACTCGACCCCGGCCAACACCGTACAGTGCTTTCTGAGCCAGGTCGTCAGCGCCGCCTGCACGCAGGACAGCGTGACGAGCTTCAACCTGCACGAGGACGACGAGACCACTCCGTACGGCGTCGGCTATCGCCAACAGCATGGGCTGCAGCTGCGCGGTGGCTCGGAAACGGTGCGCTATTTCGTTCACGGCGAGTGGGAGGACGAGGACGGGGTCACCAAGGTGCCGGAGTTCGAAGAGCGGTATCTGGCATCGCGTGGACTCTCGCTCCGGCCGGAGATGCGGAATCCCAATCACCTTCGTCGCATCACGGCGCGCACGAACGTCAGCTTCGCGCCGCGCGACAACCTCGACCTCGCCGTGCATGCGGGATACATCACGCAGGACCTGCGACTGCCACGCAGCGACGACTCCGGCACGGCGGGGATCGCCGCCAACACCTTCGGCGGACCGGGATTCAAGTACAATCGGAACGCGGCCGGCGACACGCTCTACGGCTGGCGCGAGTTCACCCCGAAGGATGTCTACGAGACGGTGACGACACAGGCGATCGAGCGGTTGATCAGCTCGGTCTCCTCGAACTGGCGTCCGATGGACTGGCTCGCGTTCCGCGGCAACTTCGGCGTCGACTACATTCAGCGACACGAGACGCAGCTGTGCCGGTTCGGCGACTGCGCGCTCACCAATGACCGGCTCGGCTTCAAGACCGACAACCGGACGAACTTCTTCGTCTACACGGTCGATGCCGGGGGAACGGCCACCCGTCAGCTCAGCGACCTCCTGCAGTCGCAGACGACGCTCGGGATTCAAGCCACCCGCGATATCCTGAATCGGAATGGCGCGCAGGGAACGACCCTTCCCCCTGGCGCCACGACGGTGACGGCGGGCGCGGAAAAGGACGCTGATGAGACGACGACGGAAAGTCGTACCTTCGGCGCGTACATCGAGCAGCGCGTGGCGTTCCGCGATCGGCTGTTCGTCACCGGAGCCATCCGCTCCGACAAGAACAGCGCCTTCGGCGCCGACTTCGGCACGGTGTTCTACCCGAAGTTCTCGCTCTCGTGGGTCATGTCGGAGGAGTCGTTCTTCCCGGCCGCCGGCTGGGTCGATCAGCTGCGATTCCGCACCGCGTACGGCGCCTCGGGTGTGCAGCCCGGGACCACGGATGCCGTCCCGTACTACTCGGCGGTCCAGACCATCGGAGAGAGCGGCGAGGTGTCGGGAGCCGTCTTCACCGCGTTAGGCAATGCCGGTCTGAAGCCCGAGCGCTCCACGGAGCTCGAGGTTGGCCTCGACGGGACCTTCTGGAACAGCCGCCTCACCGCCGAGATCACGTATTACAACAAGGTGTCGAAGGACGCGCTCGTGGAGCGGGTGCTTCCCCCGTCGATCGGGACCGGCGACACGGAGCGGTTCGAAAATCTCGGCGAAGTCCGGAACCGCGGATGGGAAGCGCTTCTCGACGCGCGGATTCTCGACCTGCCGTCGTTCGGATGGAACCTGACGCTCACCGGCACCACGAACGACAACAAGCTCGTGTCACTCGGGGGACTGCCGCCGATCATCGTCAGCAGCACGCTCCGGAACGTCGAGGGGTATCCGCTGAACGGCTGGTGGTCGCGTCGCCTGCGCAGTTACAGCGATGCCAACGGCGACGGGATCATTTCGGTCACCGAGATCGATGTGAGCCCCGACGTCGAATTCCACGGCCATTCTGCCCCACGCCGTGAAGCGGCGATGACCAACACGTTCAACTTCCTGCAAGGGCGACTCCGCCTTGCGGCGATGATGGACTACCGTGGTGGCCACCTCGTCTACAACAACACCGAGCGCATTCGCTGCGCGAGCCGCTTCAACTGCCAAGCCCTGGTCGACCGCAATGCCTCGCTCTTCGATCAGGCGCGCACCGTCATGGTCCGCGAGCACGCCAGCCGATCGGTCGCCGGATTCTTTGAGAAGGGAGATTTCATCCGGTTGCGGGAGCTCGCGCTCACCTTCTCGCCGTCGAGCGACCTGGCCACGCGGCTCTTCCGCGGCCGCAGTATCAGCGCCACGCTCGCTGCCCGGAATCTGGGACTGCTCTGGACGGAATACTCCGGCGTCGATCCGGAGTCGTTCGGAACGACCGGTGACGCGCCGTCCTCGTTCCAGGCGTTCGGCCCCCCGACGTACTTCACTTTCCGTCTCACCCTCGGCTTCTAGGACGACGCTTCCGATGATTCCATACATGACTGCACGCTGGGTCCGGATGCAGCTGCGCCGGACGGCGGTAATTGGGTCGATCGTCGCGGTCGCGAGCTGTACGCCAACGGAATTCCTCGAGGTCGAGGATCCCGACATCATCAACCCGAGCGACGTTCAATCTCCGGCGGGCGCGAATGCCGTGCGGCTCGGCGCCCTCGCGCGATTCAACTGGGCGACGAGCGGCGTTCCCACCGGCGACACCGAGAGCCTGTTGATGCTCGGCGGCCTGTTCGCCGATGAGTGGATCAATGGCGACTCCTTCATTGCCCGGCAGGAGATCGATCAGCGCGTCATCACGCCGGAGAACACGTTCCTCACCGCGACCAACCGCGTGCTGCACCGCGCGCGGCTGGCCGCGGAACAGGCGGTGGACCTCCTGGGGCAGTACGTCCCCAATGCACCGGGGTGGCAGGTTGCCGAGATGCATCTCGTCCAGGCGTACGTCGTCAACCTGATGGCGGAGCACTACTGCGACGGCCTGGTATTCAGCACGGTGGTGGATGGTCGCGAGCAATTCGGGTCGCCGATCACGGTGGTCGCGGCGTTCGAGCGCGCTCTCGATCACGCCGAGGATGGGTTGGCGCTCAATTTCGGCACCACCGCGAACGATCTACGGGTGCGGTACGCGCTCCAGGTGGTTCGCGGACGCATCCTTCTCAACCTCAACCGGCCTGCCGAGGCGGCGACCGCCGTGACTGGTGTGCCGACCAGCTTTGCGTATACGATGCAGCACTCGCTGAACACGGCGAGCAACGCCTTCTGGCTGTTCAACAACAACGCGCGCCGGTACAGCGTCGCGAACAACGAGGGAACCAACGGCCTGAACTTCGCGACCGCGAACGATCCGCGGGTTCCCGTCTGCGTCGGTGGCGACGCCGCGTGCACCGCCATCGGGGTAACGCAGACGAATCGCGACGACCTGGGGCAGCCGTTCCACGTGCAGCGGATCTGGACGGCGCGTGAGAGCCCGGTCGCGATCATTCAGGGCATCGAGGCCCGGATGATCGAGGCGGAAGCGCAGCTTCGGGCGGGCGACACGACCGCGGCGCTCAACACCTTGAACGTCGCTCGAGCCACGGTCTCCGGCCTCACTCCCCTCACCGATGCCGGCAGTACGGCCGCCCGGGTCGACCAGCTCTTCCGCGAGCGCGCGTTCTGGTTGTTCGGCCGTGGACATCGTGTGGGCGACCTCCGCCGCCTCATTCGGCAGTACAGCCGTCCCGCGAACACCGTGTTTCCCACGGGCGTGTGGCACAAGGGCGGCAACTATGGAACCGACGTCAACGTTCCGGTCCCGCAGGCCGAGCTGAACAACCCCAACGTCGAGCAGGCCTGCCTCAATCGGAATGCGTAGTGTTCTGATTGCCGCGGTCGTTGCCGCGGCGGTCGCCCGGAACGCGCCAGCTCAGGGACCTAACGATGTCCCTGAGCTGGCGCGACGCGTCGAAGTGCGGCGCACGGCATTTGGCGTTCCCCACATCAAGGCCGAGGATCTGCGTGCTGCCGCCTACGCACTCGCGTACGTCCAGCTCGAGGACCACGGGCCGCGCGTAGCGATCGGGTTGCTGCGTGCGCGCGGTGAGATGGGTCGCTGGTTCGGACGCGACAGCATCGAGGGCGACTTCTCGGCCAAGCGGGATTATGCGCTGGCCGTCGAGCGCTACGCACAGATCGATCAGGCGACGCGCGACGTGTACGAGGGATTCGCGGCGGGGGTCAACCGCTATGTCGCGCTGCATTCCGAGGAGTTCCCGGCTGGATTCACGCCTAATTTCACGGGGTACGATGTGGCCGCGCGCGACGTCAACACCGCGTCGCCGGCACAGGCCCGTCGCTTCCTCGCCCGATTCGAGCCGCCGCGGCAACGCGGGCCTGGTGACCCCGCGCCCTCGTCGGAGGAAGGCGTGGACGTCGTGGAGGAGGGGTCGAACGCGTGGGCGTTCGCGCCCAGTCGCACCAGGTCGGGGCGCGCGATTCTCCTTCGCAATCCGCACCTGTCGTGGACCGCCGGATACTACGAGGCGCACGTCACCGTTCCGGGCGTGCTCGACTTCTACGGGGACTTTCGCATCGGCGGCCCCTTCGGAGTCATCGGCGGATTCAACCGCCACCTCGGCTGGGCGACGACGAACAACGCGCCCGACCTCGACGAGATCTACGCGCTCGACGTCGACCCCTCGCTGCCCGATCACTTTCTGTTCAATGGGACGTCGCTTCCCGTGCAGCGGGAGCTCGTCACGGTCGCGTTCAAGAACGGCCCAGGCATCTCCACCGAAACGCGTGAGGTGTGGCGGACGCCGCTCGGCCCGGTGATTCACCGCGACAGCGGCAAGGTGTACGTGCTCCGTGCCGCGGCCGAAGGCGAGTATCGAGCGGGCGAGCAGTTCCTGCGCATGATGCGGGCGCAGTCGCTCGCGGAATGGAAGGAGGCGATGCGCGTTCGCGCGCGCGTGAACTCGAACTTCACGTACGCCGATCGTGCGGGGAACATCTTCTACGTCTGGAACGCGTCGATCCCCGCGCTGCCGCACGCGAGCGGGGGCGACACGACCGCCGTTCCGGCGCGCGGCATCGGCGACGTGTGGACTCGTTATGTACCGTGGGACTCGCTGCCGCAGCTCCTGAACCCCCGAGGCGGCTACGTCCGCAACGAGAACGACCCGCCCTACCACACGAACCTGCGGCAGGTGCTCGACCGGGCGAAGTATCCTGCGAACTTTCCGGAGCCGTTGCTGCGGCTGCGCAGCCAGCTGAGCCTCGCGCTCATCGATCCGCCAAAAAAGGTCAGTCTCGAGGACGTCGTCGCGCTCAAGCACTCGTACCGAATGCTGCTCGCCGATCGCGTGAAGGGCGACCTCGTCGCCGCGGTGCGCGCCTCGTCGCCGACACCGCCAGTGAGTGAGGCGATCGCCTCGCTCAATCAGTGGGACAACACGGCGGGACACACGAGCCGAGGGGGTGTGCTCTTCGAGATCTGGTGGCGGAAGTACATCGAGGGCACCGACGCGGACACCATGTACGCGCAGCCGTGGACGGTGGAGGCAGCGGCGTCGACGCCGCGCGGCCTCAAGAACGCCGCACGGGCGGTCGAGGCGTTCGCGTGGGCGGTGGAGGAGACGACGCGTCGTTACGGCCGCGTCGACGTCGCCTGGGGCGATGTTCACCGCGTTCGCATCGGCACCGTGGATGTTCCCGTCGGCGGCTGTGGCGGCGCGCTCGGATGCTTCCGGGTGCTCAACTTCCGAACCGATCCGGATGGCAAACGATCCGTGATCGGAGGTGACGGGTGGGTCATCGCGGTGGAGTTCACCGACACGCCCCGCGCGTACTCCGTCCTGGCGTACGGACAGAGTCCGCGCGAGGACTCGCCGCATCACGCCGATCAGGCCGAGATGTTCGCGCGCGGCGAGATGAAGCGCGTCGCCTTCACGGACCGCGACATCGAGTCGCAGACGATCCGCCGCTACCGTCCGGGCGCGATCGCTCCCTGAGCGAGGCCGCCCTCAGAAGGGTACGCGCGACACGATCGCAAGCGAACCGTCCCGGGTCGGTACGACCGAGAGACTCATGGGCACTTCTGCGTCGCCCCACCGCTCGAAGCTGCCGACGATGAGTCCGATGAACGTGCCGGCCACAACCCCCGTGATGGAGCCGAGCACCGAAGCCGCGGGCCGCTTGAAGCAGAACCAGGCATCGCTCCCGCAGCGGTCCTCTCCCACGGCGTAGCCGGCCAATCCGCCGATCACCCCACCATAGAGTGCGCCGGACCCCGCGTTGGCGCCACGTCGAGTGCCTCGGCTGATCTCGAGGCGCATTACGTCGGAGCGAGGAATCGTGATGTCGCCCCCGCCACGCTGGCGGCGGACCACCAACGCGGAATCGCTCACCGCGATTAGCTGGCCAACGATTGTCGGCGACGCGCTCGCAGGCGTTACGCGGACGCGCGCCCCGCGAGGAAGTGACTGGTCGGTCTGCGCCGGTGCGACTCCGACAGCCAGGAGCAGGATGAGCGGGACCATGAATGTCGCTCTCATGGCAACCTCCATACTGAGGACTGCGGCAACTTAGAAACGTCGGGGTTCCCGCCGCTCTACGTCATCGTACGTAGTCACCTTCTCCGTGGGAGCATTTGTCTTTTCACCGCAGAGGTCGCACAGCACTGGGAGGAACGTCAACCGCGAGAGCCTTTGGAAAAGCTCCTGCAGTTGTCGTCGTCTCTGCGACCTCTGCGGTAAAAGGGGTTCCCGAGACAGACGAAGCTGTTATTGCGCCCCACTACCGGCCGTGTGCAGTATTGGCCGCCATGAGCAACGGTTCCGGCGCGCCCCGCAAGCGAAGCTGGCTCGGCCTCGTGCTTCGTGACATCCAGTTCTGGATTCCGGTCGCGGTGCTGATCGGCGGACTGCTCGTGCTGCGCTGGATACATTGAGCGATCCCGCACCGACGGTCGACCCCACCCGCCTGCGCCGGTTGCAGGCGGTCGGGATGATTTGCGGGCTCACGGCCGGCGCGTGGTTAGGCGCCGCCGAAGCGCCCACCAAGCTCGTGACGACCGGTGTGTCTCCCTTCGTCGTCTCGCTCGCCATGGTGGTGGGAGTGTTTCTCGCGCGCTGGAGCGTGCCCGCGCTCATCCATGGCACGTCG
>JAICOJ010000035.1 GCA_025930755.1 Gemmatimonadaceae bacterium | reverse complement strand
GTGCGCGACGCGCTGGCGCCCTTCGAGCGGTCATCGAATGGAGCGAAGGGCCCCTATCAGATTCAGCACGAGCTTCAGGATGTCATGCAGGACTACGTCGGCATCGTTCGCAACGAGGCGGACATGCGGCGCGCGCTCGAGCGCATCGAGCGTCTCGCGGGCGAGGCGTCACACGTCGCCGTCACCGGGCACCGCGAGTACAATCCGGGATGGCACACGGCGCTCGATCTCCGGTGCATGCTGATCGTCTCCGAGGCCGTCACGCGCGCGGCGCTCGATCGCAAGGAGAGCCGCGGCGCGCAGTTTCGTGAAGACTATCCCGACAAGGATGGCGACTACGCGCGCTTCAACATCGTCGTGAGGAAGGGCGGCGACGGACGCATGGAGCTGTCGCGCCGCCCCATTCCCGCGCTTCCCGCCGAGCTCGCGGCCGTCATCGAGGAGATGAAGTAATGGTGACCGACGTACTCAAACCGGACCTCGCCGAGCCAGGGCGGGTGCAGGAGGAAGCTCCGCCCGACCACAAACCCGAGCCCACCGGTCGCGCGACCTTCAGGGTGTGGCGCGGCGACGCGACCGGCGGCGAGCTCGTGCCATACACGACCGACGTCAGCGAAGGGATGGTCGTGCTCGACGCCATTCACCAGATCCAGGCCGAGCAGGCCAACGACCTCGCCGTACGATGGAACTGCAAGGCGGGCAAGTGCGGCTCGTGCTCGGCCGAAGTGAACGGCATGCCGAAGCTGATGTGCATGACGCGGCTGAGCGATCTCGATCTGACGAAGCCGGTGACGGTGGAGCCGATGCGCGCGTTCCCGCGCATGCGTGACCTCGTCACCGACGTCTCCTGGAACTTCGCGGTGAAGCGTACGATCGCGCCCTTCACCCCCCGCCCGCCCGACGCCCCGGATGGGACGTGGCGCATGGCACAGGCCGACGTCGACCGCGTGCAGGAGTTCCGGAAGTGCATCGAGTGCTTTCTTTGTCAGGACGTCTGCCACGTGCTGCGCGATCACCAGCTCCATGACGGGTTCATTGGTCCGCGCTTCCTGGTCTACGTCGCGGCGCTGGAGATGCACCCGCTCGACGTCGCCGACCGCGTTCCCGCGCTCAAGGAGAAGCACGGCATCGGCTACTGCAACATCACGAAGTGCTGCACCGTGGTGTGCCCGGAGAACATCACGATCACCGACAACGCGATCATTCCACTGAAGGAGCGCGTGATCGATGAGTTCTTTGATCCGATTGGAAAGCTGGTGAAGATCTTTAGTCGGAGGAAATGAGATTACGGATTGCGGATTGCCAATAAGGCCCTCGCGCGGCCGCGGTCTCACGCGCAATCAGCAATCCGCCATCCGCAATCCAAAATCGACCCAATGTTCGAGCTCAAGCCCATCTCGCGTGACGGCGTCCCCGCCGCGCTGCAAAAAGCCGAGCGGTATCGCCTCCTTGGCGAGCCCACGGCGGCGGAGAGCATCTGCCTCGATGTGCTGGCGGTAGCGCCGGAGAATCAGCAGGCGGCGATCACGCTCCTGCTCGCGATCACCGACCAGTTTGCGGACGCGCCGGCCGAGGGGGAGCAGCGCGCGCGCGAGGTGCTGCCCCGGCTGCGCGATGATTACAAGCGGACCTACTACGAGGGCATCATCTACGAGCGCCGCGCGAAGGCGCAGCTCCGTCGCGGAGCGCCCGGGGCCGGCGAGATGGCGTACGAATGGTTTCGTAAGGCGATGACGCTGTACGAGCGCGCCGAAGCATTACGCCCACCCGGTAACGACGAGGCGATTCTCCGCTGGAATACCTGCGCGCGCATCCTCGAGCGCGGCGCCGATTACGTGCGCCCCCGAGTGGAGCAGGACTATGAGCCCAGTCTCGAGTAGAGAACGAGTAGGGAATATGTAAGGAGTTGTAACGGTCGCCGCGCCGACGGGGTCACTTACCGTGAACGCGACGCTGACCGTGATGCGGCACTTGTCAGCACCAAGTTCGTATCGCATTGTTCACGCTCCGGAATTCCCCCGAGCTGACGCTCGCCATCACAGCGCGATGACAACGCCTTGATAGCGGCTCGTTACGCTGCACGTCAGCTCACGCCCCCCAAGGAGGCGCACCCATGAACGTAAATGTCTGCATCCGCTACATCCTCGCCACGGTCGCCATGGTCGCGGCACTGGGCGCGCCGACTCGCGCGCTCGCCCAGCAGGGCACCGCGACGATCGCCGGCACGGTGACTGATTCATCCAACCAGCAGCCGGTGCCCGGCGTGCAGATCACGATCGCCGGGACCGCGCGCGGCACGCTGACCGATGAAGGCGGGCGGTACTCGCTGCGGGGCGTGCCGCCCGGCACGGTCTCCCTTCGCGTACAGCGCCTGGGATACGCGCCGATGGAACGCAGCGTCGTGGTGGGCGCGAACCAGTCGGCCGATGTCGACTTCGTCCTCACGCCCGTGGCTCGTGTGCTGAGTGAGATCGTCGCCACCGGCTACGGCACGAGCATCCGGCGCGAGCTGAGCAGCTCGGTATCGTCGGTGTCGGGCGAAGAGGTGCAGAACTCCGTCGTCGCCGGTGTCGACGCGGCGCTTCAAGGCAAGGCGCCCGGCGTGCAGGTGATTCAGAACGCGGGCAATCCCGGTGTCGGTATCACCGTGCGCGTGCGTGGCGCCGCGTCGGTCTCCGCCAGCAATCAGCCGCTCTGGGTGATCGACGGCGTCCCGATGCTGCGCGAAGACTTCGGGCAAATGGCGCTCGGCGGCCAGGACATCACGGCCGTCACCGGCATCAGCCCCGACGAGATCGAGTCGATCGACATCCTGAAGGACGCGGCGTCTGCAGCGATTTACGGATCGCGCGCGGCGAACGGCGTCATCATGATTCGCACCAAGCGTGGACGCGCGGGAGCCCCGAAGTTCTCGTTCAACGCCTACACCGGCATCCAGGAGACGGCGAAGAAGCTCGAGCTACTGAATTCGCGGGAGTTCGTCGAGTACGCGAACGAAGCGTTCACGAACGACGGCTACGCCGAGGTGTTCGAGCCGGGCATCGACGACGCGATCAGTACCGACTGGCAGCAGGCGGTTCTGCGCAGCGCCCCCGTGAGCGACCTCTTCCTCTCCGTGGATGGCGGCAACGAGCGCGTGCGCTATCTCGTCGGGGGATCGTACTTCGACCAGAAAGGGATCGTCCTCGGGTCCGGCTACGACCGACAGACGATTCGCGCGAACCTGGACTTCGATCCGACGTCCCGGCTCTCCTTCCGCTCATCGCTGGCGCTGTCGCGCGAGCTGCACGAGCGCATCGAGAACGACAACACGATTGAGGGCGTCTATGCGAATGCCATCGCGAACCTGCCCATGTTTCCGGTGCGGCGCTCCGACGGCAGCTTCACCGATCCCACCGACGTCGTGGGCGTCGATGACGACGTTCCGCTGACCTACATCAATCCGGTGGCCGTGGGCGAGCTCAGCTTCAACGAGTCGCGCACGCTGCGCACCTATGGCACGATCGAAGGCTCCTATCGCATCAGCGATCGCCTTCGGCTCAACGCCCGCGGAGGCTACGACGTCCTCAACCTGCGCGACCTCGCCTGGGAGTCGCCGAACGTCATCGGCTCGGCGGGTGAAAGCGCACGCGGCCGCTCGACGCAGGCGAACAACACGGCCACGCGCTACATGATCGAGAGCTATCTCGGCTACGACTACGGTGGGAGCTTCGCGCAGGTCAACTTCACGGCCGGCTCGTCGGTCGAGTGGAACACGGAGGAGAATGACTTCCTCCGCGGCGAGGGGTTCGCGCACACGCAGTTCCAGTATCCCGGCAACGCCGCCGACGTGACGCTGTACGATGGCGACCGCACCGGGCACAATCTCGTGTCGTTCTTCGGTCGCGCGAACGCGACGATCTCCGACCGATACCTCATCTCGGGCAGCATTCGCGCGGACGGCTCGTCGCGCTTCGGGAAAGAGAATCGGTACGGCTACTTCCCGGCCATCTCGCTCGGCTGGATCATGAGCGACGAGCCGGCATTCGCCGGCTTGCAGCGGCTCGCGGACGTGAAGCTTCGCGTCAGCTACGGCGAGACGGGCAACCAGGACATTGGCGATGACTTCGCGCCACTCGCGAAGTACGAGGAGGCGAAGTACTCGGGAGCCCCGGGCATCGCGCCGGAGAACGTCGCCAACGCCGAGCTCAAGTGGGAGACGAACCGCGAGTACGACGTCGGTCTCGATCTCGGGATCTTCGGGGGACGCGTCACGCTCGTCGCCGACTGGTACCTCAAGGAGACGGATGACCTGCTCATTCAGCGCCCCGTGACTCGCACGACTGGATTCGACGACGTCTGGGACAACATCGGCAAGATCGAAAACCGCGGGTGGGAGCTCGGCATCAACACGGTGAACCTGCAGCCGTCGGCCCGCGACGGATTCCGCTGGGAGACGAACTTCAACATCTCCTGGAACAAGAACAAGGTCACGGAGCTGTACAACGACGAGCCGTTCCCGGCCGGTTTCGATGGCATCAATCGCTACGAGGAAGGTTTGCCGATGGGCGCCTTCTACACGGTGCTGTTCACCGGCGTGGACCCCGACAACGGCAACGCGCTGTTCTTCGACAAGGATGGCGACGGGGAGACGGGCGAGGATCCGGATGACCGCATGATGGTCGGCAGCCCGCACCCGGATTACTGGGGCGGCCTGACGAACACCGTCTCGTTCAAGGGCTTCGATCTCCGCGCCTTCGTGCAGTTCAGTCAGGGTGGCGAGATCTACAACGCCCTTCGCGCCTACGCGGACGATGGCATGTGGAGCCTTGGTGACAACAAGCTCCGCCATGTGCTGAAGCGGTGGCGCAATCCGGGCGACATCACCGATGTGCCGCGCGCCAGCTGGGATGGCGTCTCACTGGCGTACATTCCGTCGAGCCGGTGGATCGAGGATGCCTCCTACATTCGGCTCCAGGAGATCACGTTAGGCTACCGGCTGCCCCAGCGGTACGCCGGGTTGGCCAACATGAGCGACGCGCGCATTTTCGTGTCCGGCCGGAACCTCAAGACGTGGACGGATTACCTCGGCTTCAACCCCGAGGCGAACAGCGCGGGCTCCGGATCGCTCACGACCATGGCCAACGAGTTCTATTCGTACCCGCTCGCGCGGACGATCACGTTCGGCGTGCAGGGCTCGTTCTGAGCACGCATGCAGTCGAGACTTCCTACACTTCCTCTCCACGAGACGAGACGATACATGCGAATCAGACGGACTTTGCCGGCATTCCTCATCGCCCTGGCGCTGGCGTGCGACAACACGCTGACGGTCGAGCCGGTGAACGAGGTGGCGGCCGACGTGGCGATCATCGACGCCGCTACGGCACGCGCGGCGATCGCCGGCGCATACGACGCACTGCAGGACGACGCGAACTGGGTGTATTACAGCGGTGACTTCAACGTGTTCTCGGACCTGTCGGGGGACGACGTTCGCCACAGCGGCACGTTCGACACGTATCGGTCGGCGGATCGCAATACGCTTTCGGCGGCCAACGGCACCATCCTGGACATCTGGGAGCAACTCTACGCGACGATCAACCGCGCGAACGTCATCATCGAGAAGCTTCCCGGCGTCCCCGGCCTCGATGAGGACGAGCGCGATGATCTGCTCGGACAGGCGTACTTCATCCGCGCCCTCACGTACCACAACCTCGTCAAGCTGTGGGGCGGCGTGCCGCTGCGCCTGACCACGCCGGCGAGTCTCTCCGAGGCGGCAAACATCGCCCGGGCCACCGAGGACGAGACGTACGCCCAGATCCTCGAGGACCTGGATCAGGCGATCGCGCTCATTCAGACGGACGATGATCCGGGCGTCGCGACGATCGGTGCCGCCTGGGCACTGCGGAGCCGCGTGCTCCTCTTCATGGAAGACTGGGCGGGAGTGGTCGAAGCCGCCGACGAAGTCGAGGCGATGGGATATGAGTTGGCGACCGAGTTCGAGGATCTGTTCTCCGTCGAAGGCGGCACCAACGAAGATATCTTCAAGCTCACTTACGAGCCGGCAGAGCCGCATGGGCTCGGCTGGTACTACCGGGCGAAGGGCGGATTCGGCGGACGATACGAGCTTGCTCCGACGTGTGCGCTCGCCAGCGCATTCGATCCCAGCGTGAACTGCGCGAACACGAACTTCATGGCGACCTGGTCGCCCGACGATGCGCGCGCCGAGTTCAGCATCGACACAACGGCAAGCCTGGAGCCGTTCGCGAACAAGTACATCACGGGCGACGGCGATGACGATTTGCACGCGATCCGGTTCGCCGAGGTCATCCTGAACCGCGCCGAGGCGTATGCTCGCCTGGGACAGCTTCAGGCGGCGGTGGACGATTTGAACAGGACGCGAGTGCGAGCCGGGTTGCCCGCGCTGACGCTCGCGGGGATTGGCGGCACCATGGCGGCGGTTCTCGATGCGATCTGGCACGAGCGGCGCCTGGAGCTGGCCTTCGAGGGGTTCCGCTGGCCCGATCTCGTCAGAACCGGTCGCGCGATTGCGGCGGTCGGTCTGGCAGGCAAGGAACACCAGGTGCTGTACCCCATTCCCCAGGAAGAGCTGGACGTCGCTCCGAATATCACGCAGAACCCGGGCTATTGAGTCCGTCGGTGCTGTGAGAAACCGCCGCCTGGCTACGCCAGGCGGCGGTTTCTCGTCTGCCGCACGTTAGGCGACGCGACGGGAGCTCGGCGATTCCGGCGCGCCGCGCTCCACTGGCTGTCCCGCCGCCTGCCAGCCGGCGAAGCCTCCCACGAGGTTCACGACGTTTTCGAGTCCCTTCGCGCGAAGAACGCTCGCCGCGATCGCCGAGCGCGCTCCACCCTGGCACTGCACCACGATCGGCTTGTTCTGCGGAATCTCCCCCAGTCGCTCCTTGAGATAGCCGAGCGGAATGTTGGGCACACCGGGCAAGCGCCCTGCCTCCCATTCCGTCGCGCCGCGTACGTCGACGACCGTGACGCTTCCCTTTCGCATCTCCGCGGCCAACTCGCTTGACGAGATCTGGCGGATCGAGGCGAGCTGGTGATGGTCAGCGGCCCACGCCTCGATCGTGTCCCGCCCGAAATAGCTCGTTGTCTGATCGAGCCCGATCATCGCCAGGTCCCGAACCGCCTCGTCCACACACTGTGTGCACGCATCGTCGACGATCAGGTAGAACGGGCCGTCGTAAGGTACGAGCCAGCCAGCCCACGTCGTGAACGACTTGTTGAGCGGGATGTTGATCGTCCCCGGCACGTGTCCAACCGCAAACTCGGACCACGGGCGCGTGTCGATCACGACGCCGCCATCGGCGAGGACTTGACCGAGCCTGGTCTCGGGCAAACGCTCCGGGCGGTGGAAGCCGTGAAGGACGCGCGGCCCTTCCTTGTTGATGCGCTTCATCTCCGCGAAATACTTCGGCGGCTCCGGCTGCCCCGCGAGCACCTGCTGAACGAACAGCGCTTCGTCATTCGTGGCGAGGCCCCAGTTCGCGAGCTTCTCATAGCCGAGCGTCGTGGACGGGACCGCGCCGAGCGACTTGCCGCACGCCGAGCCGGCGCCGTGCCCTGGCCAGAGCTGCAAATAGTCGGGGAGCTGCTTGAAACGCTGGATGCTGCGGAAGAGCGTCCGCGCGCCCGCCTCCATCGTCCCCACCATCTTCGCCGCCTTCTCGAGCAGATCGGGACGGCCCACGTCACCCGCGAAGATGAAGTCGCCGGTGAATACGCCCATCGGCCTGTCGGTGGCGGGCGTGTCGGTGAGTATGAACGAAACGTGCTCCGGCGTGTGTCCCGGCGTATGCAGCACCTCGACCTTCAGGTTGCCGACCATGAAGCGATCGCCGTCCTTCACGAGGCGAGCGCCTGCCTCACGAGCGAACGCATACTTCCAGTCGGCGTCGCCCTCGTCCGAGAGAATGAGCTGTGCACCGGTGCGCGTCGCAAGCTCGCGGCTCCCCGACACGAAATCGGCATGGATGTGCGTCTCCGTCACGTGGGTGATGCGAACACCCTCCGCTTCGGCCGCTCGGAGGTATTGGTCGACGTCCCGGTTCGGATCGATCACGAGCGCTTCCCCGGTCGCGGCACATCCCACCAGAAAGCTCGCCTGCGCGAGCTTGTCATCGTAGAATCGCTTGAGCAGCATGATTGGAATCTCCTCGAAACGTGCTACGGCGAGAACACGCCGCGGTTTTGGTACAGTATGACACCACTCATGAGCAGCAGGAACACGGCAAACGCACGCTTGAGTGCCCGCTGCGACACGAAGCGCACGAGGTACGTCCCAGCGAGAATCCCACCGATCGCGACGGCCGTGAACATCGCCATGAAGCGCCACGGCACATCGACCTGCCCGAGATACCCGGCGAAGCCGGACGCCGAGTTCATGGCGATCACCAGCAGCGACGTGCCGACCGCTTGCTTCATCGGCAGCCGAGCGAGCAGGACGAGCGCGGGAACGATGAGAAACCCGCCACCGATGCCCACCAGACCCGTGAGCATTCCCACCCCGAGGCCAACGACCAGCACCAGCCATCGAGACACCGGCTGCGCGTCGACGGTGCCGACCGCGGTCGGTCGCGCTCCCGTTTGCCGGAGCATCGACATCGCGGCGCCGAGCATCACGACCGCCAGCAGCGTGAGCTGCACGACGCCGCTCACCAGGACCGCCAGCCGTGCTCCCGCGTACGCGCCGACCATCGCCACGATCCCAAAGCTGAATGCCTGACGGAGGTTGACGTTCCCCGCGCGCCAGTGGCCTAACGCTCCCACCAGACTGGTCGCGCCGACGACCGGGAGGCTCATCGCGATCGCCGGCTTCGCCGCATAGCCGAGCACGTAGACGAAGATCGGCACGGTGAGAATGGACCCCCCGCCGCCTAACAAGCCCAGCGACAGGCCAATCACCGAGGCGAGGAGGAGACCGACGGCGTCCATGCGATCAGCAGGCGGGACAGGCGGGCGCCCGGCGCGCGGTCTCTGCCCGCGGCGACGGAGCGGGGGGCTCGCCCGTTTTGAGCGCGCGGACCATCGCCGCCACGTCGCACGTCGCGACGCGGTTGTACGGCAGCCGCGTGAGGAGCATGGCCATGCCGCAGGTGTTGGTGACGCCGGCGAACACCAGCCCGCTCCCCACAAAGGCCGGGAGCAGTGCGAACAGCGGGTTGAGCAACACGGCCAGGACGCCGCCAATGGCGGCCAGCGATCCGGCGGCGATGCGCACCTGGCGTTCGAGGGAGAGTCGCTCGGCGCGCCGCACCACGGGGTTTCCGGCGGCAACCCAGCCGTTCACCCCGCCCTCGAGCACGTGCAAGTTTGGCATGCCCGCGGCCTTGAGCGCTTCCTCGGCCTTCCGCGCCCGCTGGCCGGACTGGCAGACGAGGACCACGGGCTCGGCGACGTTGGTGCGGATCTCGGCGCCGTGCTCGCCCAGGAGGTCGAGCGGGACGTTGTAGGCGCCGCGGATGTGGACGGTCTCGTACTCAGTGGGCGTCCGTACGTCGAGCAGCCGGACCTCCGGGTGCTCGCGCAGCAGCTGGGCGAGCTCGGGCGGCCGGATGACGGCGGGAATCGTCTGCGACTGCACCATCGTGCTCCTCCGGAGTGGGCAAGTGGGTATATACTACTGTATGGTAATATAGTATAGTATTACCGAACGGCAAGTGGCCCCCGCAGGCTCATGTCACTATATTGCCATACAGTCATATGTCGGAGCGATCCGTGGTACAGGCCAAGCTGACCCCCGAGCTGCTGCATATCATCGCCGAGCGCTTCAAGGCGATCGGAGAGCCCGCGCGGTTGCAGATCCTCAACACGCTGCGCGATGGGGAGCGAACCGTGACCGAGCTCGTCGAGGAGACGGGGCTCGGACAGGGCAACGTCTCCAAACACCTGCAGCTCCTGCACACCCTCGGCTTCGTCACGCGTCGGAAGGACGGGCTACACGTCTACTATGCCATCGCCGACCGCAGCGTCTTCAAGCTCTGCGACATCATGTGCGGGCGCCTCGAGGCCGAGACGAGCGCGCGGCGGAGAGTGCTCGCCGCGCGCTAGCCGGGGATCCACTCCACGCGCACGACAACGGGCTGCTCCCAGCGAGCAGCCCGTCCGCATCCGATCACTTCGCCGCAGCGTGCTCTGCCCGTTCCGCGTCCGCCTTGGTGCGGTGGACGGTGCCGTCCGGGTGCTCGGGCGGCGCATACAGCGTGTAGAACCTGAGCGGCTTGTGGCCTGTGTTCCTCACGTTGTGCCGCGTCCCGGCGGGAACGATGATCGCGATGTCGCTCCCGATCCGCGTCTCGCGGCCACCGATCACGACTTCGCCCTTTCCCTCCTCCACTCGAAAGAACTGGTCCGTCGTCTCATGAACCTCCTCGCCCAGCTCCTCGCCGGGCGCGAGGGACATGAGCACCAGCTGCATGTGTGGGCCGGTATACAGCACGCGCCGAAAATCCCGATTCTCCTCGGTCTGGTCTTCGATGTCGGCGATGAAGCCTTTCATTTTTTTCATCGAGTCCTCCTCGTGTTTCCTCGACCGCGCTGGGCTGCCCTCACTCGCTACAGGTTACGTCCAGGCATGGCCGGACTGCATTGGTAGTTTGCCGCATGTCATGTAGGGGTTATGCCTTGCTCACGTCGCGGCCCGCGACCTGGACCACCGGACGCTGAATGAGACCGGTCGCCGAGGGGTTTGTTGTACCGCGGAGGGCGCAGAGGCCGCTGAGGACTTGTGGAAGTGTACGCGCCGCCCCATGAACGGCGGTTGGCTGCTTTGGCAAACCTCTGCGTTCCTTTCCGCCCTCTGCGGTGATAATCACCGCTATCGGAACGCGATGAGAGCACACGGGCACTCGAGGCAGGGTGTGAGAGATCGTGTCGGCAGTCGGACAGGACCCTGGCGGAATCGATCGTCCTGATTCAGCGTCAGGATGATGAGGCTTCCCGGGCTCGCCGACCACCCGGCTTGAATGATGTCGGGCCAGAGGTTGCTTTTGCGCAATGAAGAGGGACGGCTGCGCTACCGGGCAATCCATGGTCGCGCCCTCCGCCTGCTCCCGCGTCATTCCGCGCACAGAAACTCCCGTTCGACTCAAGGAGACTCCACAATGTCACGCCGCATCAATCGGTTCGCGCTCACGGCAGTCCTGTTCTTTCCTTCCGTTGCAAGCACCCAGACTTCCAGCGCAGACGTCATCAGGCAGCAGGGCTCCGGCCCAATCGCGAGCGGCATCACTTTCCCGATGCCAAGTGATCTGCACTACCGCATGGCCTGGGGAGTGAACGTCGGACCCACGAAGCCGGACTCGGTGGTATCGGGCTTTCGGCAGGCAGCCAGCTTTCTGTACGTGAGCGACGCCAACGGGGTCCCGCGCTCGAACGTGCACCTCGCGGTCGTCGTGTGGGGAACGGCCACCCATTCGCTCCTGAAGAACGAAGCGTACAAGGCGGCGAAGGGCACCGACAATGCCAGCATCCCGCTGTTGCAGGCGCTGAACGACGCCGGGGTACAGGTCATCGTCTGTGGCGTGGCGCTGATCAATCGAAAGCTGTCGCCGACTGACCTGCTGCCGTTCGTGACGGTGGCACCGACGGCGACGCACGCGCTGGCCACGCTTCACGCGCAGGGATACGGACTCTTCACCCCCTGAGACGCGTGCTCCACGACCGCGCGCGCCAGGCGGCCGGTCTGTATAACTACGCTTGGAGGCAGGGACACGGAGAGGAGCTCAGCATGGCTGATCCCCACCACGTGCACACAAAACGAGGCGGCGCAGCCATTGGTTAGGTCTGCACCGCCTCTCAAACGCTTACTCAAAATCAGAAGACATATCGGGACGGCGGGATTTGAACCCGCGACCCCCTGAACCCCATTCAGGTGCGCTACCGGGCTGCGCCACGTCCCGTCGGCCGGTTTCCCGGCGGAGTCCCGCAATCTACCCCGCGGACAGGTCCACTTCAACCGACCAGGCGGTTCCCCGTTGGGAGCTCCCTCGTTCCTCGCGCCTCCTCGTTCCTCTCCGCTCTACCCCAGCATGCCTAACCATTCCCCGACCCCCACCACCTTCCCCACGAAGAATTCGCCGAACTCCGCGTACACCGCGCTCGTCCGGTCAAACCGCATATCGGTGACGAGCCGCTTGAACTCCAGAGGCTCGCGCGCAAAGAGTGTGACACCCCACTCCCATTCGTCGAGGCCGATCGAGCCGGTGATGATCTGCTGCACGCGGCCGGCGTACCGGCGACCCACCTGGCCGTGCAGATGCATGAGCTCGCTCCGCTCCGAAAGCGGGAGCGTGTACCAATTCGCGTTCGCGTCGCGCTTCTTCGACATGGGGTAGAAGCACAAATACGGCATGTCGCCCGGAAGCGGCGGATACAGCCGGCGCTGCACGTGCTCGCTCGCGCGCTCCCGCTCGACGCGCTCCCTCAGGCGCGCGCGATACACCTCATCACCGATGCTGCCGCCCCGCGCCTCGCTTTCGCGAACGAGCTCGGCGGTAATGTGATAGAGACCGGCCTCCGTCACACCCAGATGCGACGACGTGACGCGCAACGACTCCATCAGCCGCAGATGCGAGAGCCGGTGCTGCGCGTCGCGCAGGGAGTCGAGTGTCGGGCGAAAGTGCACCAACATGAGATCCGAGCGCGACCCGATGAGAAGGACGGGCACGCTCCATCCACCCTCGATGGGATTGGCCAGCTCGGAGAGGGCGTCCGCCACCGCATCCCGGTCCTGCGACAGCAGGTCCGGCGGTAGCGCGCGGACAGCGCCTCGGTCGACCTGGAATATCTGGTGCAGCGAGTACCACCCCTCGAGCGTCTCGGGGGGATGCGCGACGTCTGACATGAGAGGGATGATGGCGAGTCGGGTGCGAGCGCGGCAGGGGATCCAGGCGGGCGCGACGGACCGACTGCATCAACCACAGAGGCACAGAGGGCACAGAGGTACAGCGAACTGCTCAAACACCAGTTCGCTGTACCTCTGTGCCCTCTGTGCCTCTGTGGTTATGCAGTTCCCTGCCAGGCCTGCGCTCTAGGACCACTCGCGACTGCAAATCCCCGTCGCCGTATCCGGACCAGGCCCAACGATCCCGGCGCTGCCAATCGCATCGCGCGCCCGCGAACGCCCGGCATTCCACTCGTACCACGCGTCATCCATGACCCACATGAAGCGCTCGCCGATCGCCGTGTGCGCCCTGGCTCGCAGCCCTTCCTGCTCGCGACTCGCCGCCTGGAGCACCTCGGGGACCGCGCGCGCCGACAGGTCGCAGGCGAGGTAGCGCAGGTCGAGCTTTCCCGTCTCGGCATGCCGGGCAACGTTCTGCCGAACGATCCAGGATTCGTGGTTCCACATCGACACGCCCGCCAGGGCAATCACCGCGAGCGCCCCAGCTCGCCCAAGCAACCGGCGCGCGCTGGGACGGCGCAGCAGCTCGTGCGCGAGGAGTATGAGGCTCGCCGCCACCACGAGCATGTACGCCTGCGCGTAGAGTCTCGTCGTGGTGAAGCCGTACGCATCCTCGTACAGCAGCACGCGCCGAAACGCCGAGTGCAGCAGCACCTGCGTCTCGCCGAGCACGATGAGCTCGACGATCAGGATGCGGCGCCGTCGCGTCGTCGCCGGCGCCAGCAACGCCAGTCCCATGATCACACCGGCGCACAGCGTCGCGACGATGGTCAGCTCTCCGAACCCGCGGCGCGCCCATTCGGCGTACGAGACGCCGCTCCCCTGCACCCGCGCGACATCTCCGAACAGGTAGCTCACCTGGAGCGTGAGGAAGAGCGTGAACACTCCCGCGATCGCGCTCAGCACCATTAGCCGCTCGGTCTCCCCGAGCTGAACGAATTGCCGCGGATCCGCCGGTGCCCGCGCGATGCCTGTCGACGGCCTGGCCGCATACCCGACCGCACCCAGCGACAGGACGAGGACGACGCCAAAGAATATCAGTCGAGGAACGAAGTGCCACGTCGAAAGAAGACGCTCGAGCTCGTCGCGCCAGGCGGCGAGAGTCGGATCCACCGAGGAGAGCAGCAGCGCGAACAGGCCGGCGATCGGAAGCGTGAGCACCGCGCCGCGAATAAAGGGAACGGCGCGGTCGTTCGTCAGCTCGCGCACGGTCTCCGTGGCGCGCCGAGTCGCTTCGGCCACACATGTCACGAAGACGACGGCCGGAAGCGCGATGAGCTCGATGACGCGCGCGCGTGCGTAGCGCTCAGGGTTGGCTCTCGCGATCGCGATGGCGAGAAGAATCAATCCCGCGAGGATCGACAGGACATGCAGGGGCTCGCTCGCTGCGAATACGACCCCGACCGCCGCCAACACCGCCAGCGCGAGAGGTGGTGCGACGCGGCTCCCGGTCCCTTCGGCGACCGCTGACACGAGGAGCGCGATGCTCGCCGCAACGACGCAAAGGAGCCAGTTGATGCCGGGATTGGCGTTCCACAGGATGGCGGTACTCAACCCGGCGACGAGGGCCGAGCTCACCCACAGCCGTCCCAGCAACGCGCGCTGCGTCGCTGTGGACATGTCGGCTTGTGTGAACGAAGCGGTAGTCATGTCAACGCCTCTCGAGAATCTCAGACGGCCGCGGGCAGTGCGCCGAAGCGCCGCTGCCGGCCGTGGAAGTCGGCAAGTGCTTGCTCGAGGTCCGTCGCATCGAAATCGGGCCAGCGCTTGTCGATGAAATGGAGCTCCGCGTACGCGCATTCCCACAACAGAAAGTCGCTGAGTCGCCGCTCGCCCCCGGTCCGAATCAGGAGGTCGACGTCGGGACCGAGGGATGACGCCTCCCGGACCGACCGCTTGATCGCGTCACGGGCCGAATAGTCCACCGCCAGCCGGAGGTGTAGGCGCCGGCCGTCAGCGGTGAGACGCTCGGCCGCCACGATCTGCCGAACGAGTGACGGGGCAAGCCGGTCGCGTCGCCCAATGACGGAAAGCCGTACACCGTTGTCCTGAAGAGCCGCCGCTTCGGACGCGAGGTACCGGTGAAAGAGCCGCATGAGTGTCGTGACCTCGCGGGTCGGCCGCTTCCAGTTGTCGGAGGAAAACGCGAACAGCGTCAACGTTTCCACTCCGAGTGACGGCGCACTCTCGACGACGCGCCGCACTGCGTCGGCACCGGCGCGATGGCCGGCGGTCCTGGGGAGGCCGCGCGCGGTCGCCCACCGGCCGTTGCCATCCATAATTATCGCGACGTGCGCAGCGCCGTGCGATGGCGAAGTACTTGGTGTCATAAAGTAAATGGACAAAAAAAGATCAGCGATCGCGCGGCTCGCGCGTCGCCCGAATGAGGGCCTCCATGTGCGCGAGATACTTCTCGAGCACGCGGCGCCCGGTTGCGGTAATGCGATAGTCGGTGTGCGGCACGCGTCCTTCGAACGACTTGCTGCAAGCGATATAGCCGGCATCCTCGAGCTTCCGCGCATGCACGCTCAGGTTCCCGTCCGTCGTCCGCAACAGCTTCTTGAGGTCGTTGAACGACAGCGACTCGTTCACGGCCAGTGCGCTCACGATGCCCAGGCGAATGCGCTCGTGGATGAGTCGATCGAGCGCCAGCGGATCCGTATCGATGGCATGACCACGGACGCCGCGCAGCCGCTCGGTCGTCTCCGGTCGGGGCTCGTCTCGTGAGGCTGCGCTCGGCTTAGCCACCATGCCTCCTTGCGATGATGAGACCAAAAATCACGTGCAGGGCGCCAAAGGCGGCGCCGAGTACCCAGTGCGTGGTCCACGCCGGCATCATCAGCGACGCCACGCCGACCGCGATGAACAGCAGACCCATGAGCGGGACGACGCGAACGGAGAAGGCGCCCCCGGTGATGACCGCCGTCCCGTACAGCATGAGCCACATTGGCGGGACGAGCTCGAAGTCGCCACGCTCCAGCAGGACGTACGTGAGGATCGCCCCAACCGTCATCGGCGGGAGGAAGCTCAGCAGAAACTTTCTCGCTGCCCCGTGAAAGAGCGGAGCGTTCGCGCGCTTTGCCTTTCGCCAGATCGCGTACGAGGACACGGCGATGGAGGCGCCGGCCGCGGCGAACCAGGCAATGAGCTGGCCACGAACCGTCGGCTGAGTGACGGCGACGGCCGCCGCCGCGAACGCGATCCCGCCAACCGCGACCATGCCCCACCCCGAGACGGCGGTGAACGCGGCGGCGTTCTCCATCGTCTCGCGGATGAAGCGGAGATCATCGATGGCGCGCCCCTGTAGCGATGGGACGGCGCGCTCGGCGCCTGCTCGTCGGCTCATGCCGTCAATATCCCTCACGCCTTCACCGCTGTCAAGTGCTTTATGATACAAAGTAGGCGCAATCGATGACCCCCCACCGGCTTACTTTCGGGCACCGGGAAGAAGCGCCCCCGCCCCGCTCGCCGCGTACGCCGCCAGGCGCGACAGCTCGTCGCGATACACCCGCTCGAGGAGGGCCTTGGTGGCCACACGCTCGACGAGCCCGAGAATCCCATCGCGAGTCGTCACAACCGTCGTGATCGTCACATCCGACTCACGCCCCTCGCGAGCGGGATTCAGGGTGAACGTCGTCACGGATTTTCCTTCGACGTCGCGCTCGACGAGGACGCGCCCAGGTTTGGGCTCCTCGATCTCGGCGCGTATGGTCCGACTCGTCCCGAGCACCGTCATCTCGAAGCGGATGCGCGTACCTGCGCCGACGCCGCCCTCCTCGACCTCGATGTTACGGAAGTAGGCTGAGGGCAGGATGTGAGGATGGCCCTCCGTGTAGTCGGCGAGGATCGCGTACACCTCTGCCGGAGGGGCCGGAACCCGGCGCATCGCGCTGACGGTAAACGTCGCCACGGGAGAATAACGTGGCGCTGCCGTCGCGCGATGGCAATATGAGCGTACGTGACGTACGACACGGCGCCCCCGTGCCCATTACTCAGGGACGCGAATCGCCCTCCCCCTGGATCTGGCGAAGCGTCTCGCCGAGAAGCCGCATCTCTTCACCGTAGGTGGCCCAATCATCGGCGCGCTGCGCGGCCCGCGCGCGCTCGTAATGCAACACCGCACGCCGAACGACTTCATCGATGGCGGCGGCGGGCGGCGTGGAGCGCGTCGGCGTCGGTTCAGCCGCATCGCGCTGCGCCAGCAGCTGCCCTTCGCCACCAAACAATCGCGCCAGGCCGGCTTCGAGCGATTCCTCCATCACGACCCGACTTTCATGCGCGACGATCACGCGCTTCAGCTCGGGAATGCGCCCCCCTTCTGCACGCAGATACAGCGGCTGGACGTATATCAATGACTCTTCGATCGGGATGACGAGTAGCTCCCCGCGAATGACCTCCGAGCCGCGTTGGTCCCACAGCGAGATCTGTCGTGCGACCTCGGTGTCCTGATTGATGCGGTTGACGATCTGCGTTGGCCCGAACACCAGACTCTGCCGCGGGAACTGATAGACGAGCAGGCGACCATACTGCTCGCCATCGTTCCGGGCGACCATCCACGCGGCCAGGTTGTCCTTCTGCCGAGGTGTGAACGGACGCATCAGGATGAACTCGGGCTCTTGCTCCCCGGGCAATCGCATCACCATGTGACGCAGGAACGCTTCGGCCTGGTCACCGCGAGCCGAGCCGGGCACCTGCCACTGGTCCTCTCGATGGTAGAAGGTCTGCGGATCGCTCATGTGATACGTTGCATAGAGCGCCGTCTGCATCCGGAACAGGTCTTCCGGATAGCGCACGTGCGCGCGGAGATCAGCCGGCATTTGGGCGATCGGGCGCAGCAGTCCAGGATAGATCCGCGCCAGCGTCCGGATGATGGGATCGGTGTCATCCGTCTGATACGCCTGCACATCCCCGTTGTACGCGTCGATCACGATCTTGACGCTGTTGCGCATGTAGTTCGTGCCGTCCGTCGCGCGCTGCGAGTACGGATACCGCGCCGTCATGGTGTAGGCGTCCAGGATCCATTTCAGCGTGCCGTCGTCCGCGATGACCAGATACGGGTCGCGATCGAGCGTGAGGAACGGGAGGGCACGACGCGCCCGCTCGCGAACGTCGCGATGGTAGATGATACGGGTGCGCTCGGTGAGATCACGCGACAGAAGGATGTTGAGCGACCCGAATCGCCACGCGAACAGCAGACGTCGCGCGAACGACGCCACGGGCACCCCCGCCGTCCCGTCGTACGAGGAGTAGACGGCCTCGTCTCCCTCCCCCGCCGGATAGTCGAACTCGCGCTGCCGGCTCGGGGCGAGGATGAAATCGTTCGACAGCTCCCCGAAGTAGATCTGGGGGCGCGAGACCTTCACGCCGATTCGCGAGACGGGCGGAAGGTCCTGAATGAACAGCACCGGAAGTCCCTCGGCCGTGACCTGATTCGACGGGCCCAGGGTGATTCCCATCCCGTGGGTGAACGTGAGATGCTCGTTGATGAATGTCCGGGTCGGCAGGGCAGCGGTGTTCAATTCCCGAGCGGACAGCATGACCTGGCGCAGCTCCCCGCCGATGCGGTACCGGTCGTCGTCCACGGCGACGAAATCGTAGTAGGTGCGAATCGACTGAATCTGCCCGAACGTCTGAAGAAGCGGCTCACGGTCCCAGAGCCGCACGTTGGCGATGGTCGCCCGATTGGCATCGATGTCGCGCTGCGTGAGCGCGCTTCCTCCCTCGAGCTCGCGCCGCTCCACGCCCGCGAGCCCCCAGGCCGCGCGCGTGGCCTCGATGTGGCGGACGATCTGGGGCGCTTCGCGGGTGAGCTCGTTAGGCTGCACGACGAGCCGGTGAAACGAGGCCGGATAGGCGCGGCCGATCAGGAGCGAGAGGACGACGGTTCCCGCCACCACGATGGCGGCGGAGCGGGTGAGGCGACCTTTCCAGGCACGCCAGAGCAAATAGGCACCGGCGAACAGCATGAGCCCGCTCACCGCCCACCATGCCGGAAGCCTGGCGTGGAGATCGGTATAGTTCGCGCCCACCAACGAGCTGTGCACCGAATACAGCAGGTGCGGGATCGCGATGAGCGGAATCTGGGCGGCGAACACGACGAGAAGCAGCGCGCCGAGGATGGTGAGGTGACGCCGGGCTGAGGGCTCGAGCCGAACACGCCACTCCCGCCGCCGAATAGCCCCGCGCGCGCTATAGACGGCCCAGACGCACGCGAGCGTGAGCATTCCGGCGAGCACCGCGTATCCGAGGATCGCCTCGAGGAGCGGCAGCACAAAGACGTAGTAGCCAATGTCCCGGCCGAAAATCGGGTCGGCGGTGCCGAAGGGCGTGCGATAGAGAAACTGGAGCAGAGTCCGCCACTCGGTCGCGGCGCCGAGCGCGAAGAGCAACGCCAGCATCCCCGTACCGGGCAGGGCGAGCACGCGGACGAATCGTTCCGTGAGCGTCGCGGGACGCCGCCGTGGCTGCGATGGGCTCGCCACGAGGGCGGTGGTTTGCGAACGGAGCGCGAGCCTGACGTTGCCGTAAAAAATGACGAAGGCGATGACACCGGCGATGCCCCCAAGGATCCACTGGGCAACGATTTTCGTCAGAAAGACGCGCTCGAAGCCGATCTCTCGGTACCACATCCAATCCGTGACGCGGCGCGCGACGGCCGGGACGAACAGGAGGAGAACGAACGCGGCGCCGGCTCCGAGGAGGGCCCACCGCACGCGTCGTGGGAGACGCTCCCGAGGCGCGTCAGGGCCTGTGCTCGCGCTGCGCTCGACGATCCCCCGCAGGAGCTCGTCGATCGAGTCACGATCGTTGGGGCGAGGAGGTTCGGTCAAAGGAGATGCCTCCGGTGATGGCCATCGAATGTATGGCAAATGCGCTATTTTTGCGCATGCCACAGATCCTCGCCGTCACCTCTCGTGACGACATCCTCCCCGAATATGGGGACACGCCCGTGGGGCTGCTCCTGGAGTTCCACAACCTCGGCCGCGCAGCCGGCTCGCCGGTGACACCGCAGCTTCTCATCGGGATGTGCATGGACAGCCGCAAGGCGCTGCGCATCCCGAACGATTTCGCGTTCGTGCTGCGCACCGCGGGCGCGAACATGCGGGACAACGAGTTCCGGATTTCCTACGCGATCGCCGTCGGCGGGGTTCGCACGATCGCGCTGATCGCCCACACGGATTGCGGCATGGCGCGCCTTATGGAACGGCGCGAGCAGTTCATTAGCGGCTTGACGAAGGCCGCCGGATGGGATGAAGCCCGGGCCATACGACACTTCGAGGAGTCTGCCCCGAAGTTCGGGATTCGGAACGAAGTCGAGTTCGTGCTTCAGGAGGCCGATCGGCTGCGGGGAATCTACCCGAAAATCGCCGTCGCACCGCTGCTTTACCGCGTGGAGGACGACCGGCTGTATCAGCTGCGACCCGACTAGACCATGGGCCGGTCGCGGGTCTCAGCGCACCACTTCCGGTGCACTGACCGTGGCGACGAGGCCGCGAAACGAGCGTCTCACGCGCACTCGCCACAGCCAGTACAGCATGGTCACGAGCACGGCGAGAACCGGAAGCGCGAGGAGAGGCATGACGCGAACCGGCTTCGGGAACACCTGGGCCTGGCCAATGAAGAAGGAGAGCGCCGCGATGAAAAGCGCGAAGCTCATCCGCCATAGATGCCGTGTGAGACGCGATGCGCCCTTGAGTCCGCCCGCGCGCATCATGCGGAGATCGAGGACACCCCCCAACGTGCCGACGACACCGAACATGAAGAACGGAAACGCCGGCATTCCGTCTCGCCCTTTACCATTTGCGCTGGCGATCGCCTCGAAGCCGAACGTGAGACTCGTCAGGCCCACGGCGAGCCCGACGAGCATGAGGGAGGGCGTGAGCCAGCGCGCATCCGCCGCCGCAGGCGGTCGCACCGCGGTGAGGGCCGTGATCACGAGATACGACGTCAAAAGCGCCGCGGGGAGATTGATCGAGGGCGCGACATCCCGAACCGCCGCGATCGTCGTCCCGGCGACGGCCATGGTGAGCATCGCGTACACGAACAGCCTGCCGCTCTTGCGGTGAACGGCCGCGCCCTTCGCCGAATAGAGCGCGGTATACCCAGCGAGGAGCGCGAGTCCGCCGGCGACGATGTGTACCACGTAGATCATTCGCATGCGATGGCCTCTAGGCGCGCATCGCGATCGCGGGATCGATCCGCGCTGCGCGCAGCGCCGGGATCCAGCATGCGACCATCCCGATCGCTCCTATCATCACGGCGACGCCGATGAACGTGGCGGGGTCATGCGGCGCCACGCCGAAGAGCAGACCCCGAATGACGCGAGCCGCCAGCAGCGCGCCGGCGATGCCCAACGCGAGGCCCATCGCCAGCAGAACGCCTCCTTCCATCAGGATCATCCGCTGGACCCGGCCGCGGTCGGCGCCGAGACTCATGCGGATCCCGATCTCGTTGGTGCGCGCACTCACCGAAAACGCCAGCACGCCCGCAATGCCCACCGCGGCGATGACCACGGCCAGAATGCCGAACGACGATACGAGCGCCGCATTCAGCCGGCGGGGCGAGACGCTCTGATCCTTGATCTGGGCAATGGTCATCACGTTCTCGATCGGCACTCCCGGCACGATCTGCCGGACGATACGTGTTGCCGGTGCCACGAGGGCCGAGGCATCGCTGTCAGCGCGGATGACCAGTCCGCCGAGGATCGCGAACTCCTGCGCAAAGGGCGCGAACACCACGAGGCGAGGCTCCGCGTCGAGACCGCCATCCTGCGTATTGCCGACGACGCCGACGATCGTGCGCCACTCACTGCTGATGGGCGTGAACTGCAGGATCTCTCCGGTAAACGCAACCCGTTTTCCAAGCGGCTCCCCATTCGGGAAGAGTTTGTCGGCGAATCGCCTGTTGATGATCACGACCCGGCCGGAGCCTGCCCGATCGGTCGTCGAGAACTCGCGTCCCTTCAACAGGGGAATCCCCGCCGCGCGGAAATACTCCGGGCTCGCCGTCCGCAGATCGGCGTGCGGTATCGGCTCGCCGACCGCGAGTGGGGTCCCCTCCGCCTTCACGTCGAACGCGAGCGCCGTCCGCATTAGCGGCATCGTCGAGCCGAGTCCCACCTCGATCACACCGGGAAGCGCCCTGATCTCACGCCGCATGCGATCGTACAGCTCCTTGTTCGTCGCGTCAGTGGCCGGATCGACGCGTGTCGGATCGAGGAGCGAGACGGGGATGGTGAGCACTTCCTCGGTCCTGAGCCCGGTGTTCACGTCGGCGAGCTGCATCATGGTGCGCGTCAACAATCCCGCGCCCGCGAGCAATACCACCGAGACCGCGACCTGCGCGACGACCAGGGCGCGCTGCAGACGCTGCTTTCGCATGCCTCCGGTCATGCGCCGCACCCCTGCGGAGATCGAGCCGAGCGTGCCTTCCCTGGGCAGCGGTGCGACCAGCGACAGCAACAACGCGATCCCGACCGAAAGCGCGAGCGTGAACGCGAGCGCCACCGAGTCCAGCCGTATCTCGTTCGCGCGGGGCGAGTACCGAGCGGCGAGCGAGGTGGGGAGCTGCACGCCTTCGATCGCGATGATGATGCCGAGGCCCGCACCCATGACCGTCAACACGAGATTCTCGACCAGCAGCAATCGACGCAGGCGGCGCACGCCCGCCCCGAGCGCCGCGCGAATGGCCAGCTCGTGCTCCCTGCGGATCCCCCGCATGAGCGTGAGGTTGGTGACGTTCGCGGCGGAGATGACCATGACGAACGCCGCCGCTGCGACGAGCAGCAGCAGCGTCAGGCGGGCCCGTTCCCCCAACGCGTCCTTGAACGGGATGACCGCCACGCGATAATTCGAAGCGGGCTCGTACGCATCCTTGTGGTCTTGCCGCATCCGCGCGTGGATGGCAGCGACTTCCCGTCTGGCCTGCTCGAGCGTGGCACCGGGCGCCAACCGCGCCACCATCTCGGTCATGCGGTGCACGCGAGCCCCGACCATCTGCGCGCTGAGGTGATGCGGGCTGACCACCATGTTGAGCAGCGCATCTACCCGGTTCGGAAAGAACGGTGCCGGCTGGAGCACGCCGATCACGGTGACGGATGTGCCATCCAGTCGCAGCTGCCTGCCAACGATGCCGGAATCCCCACCGAAGCGCTTCAGCCAGAAGTCGTACGTCAACACCATCACCGGTGGCACTCCGGTTCCATCGTCGCTGGGCCGCGTCAGCCGTCCCAGGACGGGAGACAGACCCATGACCTCGAAGAAATTTCCGGTGACGAGGCCCACGTCGATGCGGACTGCCTCGCCGTCGCCGTGCAGCGTGTGGAACCAGGGCGAGTACTCGGCAATCCCGCCGAACGACGGCGCGCCAGCGCGATACTCGCGAACCTCGGGTACGGAGAAGCTGACGTTGGCGCCGGAGGGTCCGTCCGTGGATTGGCGCAGATAGACGAGGCGGTCGCCGTCCCGGTGCGGGAGCGGCTTGAGCAGCACGCCGCGAACGACGCTGAAGATTGCCGTGTTGGCGCCGATGCCGAGCGCCAGCGTTCCGACGACGACGGCGGTGAACGCCGGGCTGTGTCGCAGCGCACGGAGCGCGTACCTGATGTCCGCGCCCACGCTTTCGAGCCATGGCAGCCCGCGCTGATCTCGAACGGCCTCGACCGCCTGGGTGAGTCCTCCCGCGGCGAGCAGCGCCTGTCGCCGAGCCGCGTCCGCGGGCATTCCGCGCCGGATGTTCTCGGCGATCTCCATCTCGAGATGCGCCTGCATCTCGTCGCGGAGATCGTCGTCGCCACGATCCCGGCTGAAGAACCCCGCGGTGCGCGCGAGCGCGGCGCGCAGGTGTCTCACCGCGCCTCGCGTCGCGGCGCGAGAAAGGCGGCGATCAGATCGGCGGTCTGATACCATTCACGCGTTTCGCGCTCGAGCTGCTTCCGGCCCGAGGCCGTGAGAGCATAGTACTTCGCGCGGCGGTTGTTCTCCGACTGCCGCCACTCGGCCTTGATGAACCCTTCCTGTTCCAGCTTGAGCAGCGCCGGGTACAGGGTGCCGTAGTTCAATGTCAGGCGGTTCTTGCTCGTCTCCTCGATGCGGCGCGCCACGCCGTAGCCGTGCAGCGGTCCGAGGCCTTCGAGGGTCTTGAGGATCATGAGGGCGAGCGTGCCCTGTTTGACGTCCAGCTTCTCTGGCATCTTCCGTCCTATGGGATTCCAATATGAGGATAATGTCCGTCGCTGGATCGCGCAATAGAGCCGTGCGCGTCGGCCGCGCGCTGCCCTATGGGAATCCCATACGGACGCCGCCGCGGCGAGTTTCAGGACCTGACGAACGTTCTGCCCCATCCTTTCCCGTGGTCATCAGGTAGTGACGGGCATTGCTTCCGGATCGACGCGCCATCGATGCCGACGTCGCGCGTACGCTCGGCTGATACTCACACCTGGCAGGGCTTGGCTGTCTTCATGACAATGAGGACCAGAAGACAACTTCTACGGCGCCGAGTCGTGGTCCTGGCTTCGCTCGCGGCCTGGTTTCCGATCGTGACATCGGCCGGGGGATGCATTTCACGAACGCCTGCACGCCCGGCCAGTGAATCCGCGGCGGCAGAGCTCCTGGCGCAGAGCGCTGCTGGGCGCCGGCTGCTCGGCCTGGTCCGGGCGGTCAATGCGGGTGATTCGTCCTCCATCCTGGGTTTCGCTCGCGCACACTACGACTCGGTCGCGCTGGCAGAGTCAGGAGGCAACGCCCGGATGCTGGCACGCTGGGGCGAAGTCCGCAGCGCTTACGGTCCGCTCGAGATTGACACGATCATTTCCGTCGCACCGGCGATTGCTACGGTCTGGTTGCGAGGCACGATCTCGCGGTCGTGGCTTTTTGTCCGGCTCGTGACGGATTCCATTGGCGATCGCCGTGTGCGAAGCATCGGCCTGGGTCGAGGCTCCGTGCCTGCGTTCGCGGACGGACGAAACATCGGTCTGATCCGAACCCCGCTTCCGGCGTATCTCGACGAATACATGCGCCGACTGTCGGACGCGGGTCTTTTCTCCGGAGTCGTCGCTCTCGCGCATGCTGACAGCATCCTGTTCCAGCGCACTTATGGCTTCGCCGATCGGGATCGACGGGCGCCGATGCGGATGGATACGCCGTTCGACATTGCCTCGATCGGCAAGACCTTTACTGCGGTCGGTGTCGCGCAGCTCGCTGAGCGCGGAGCGCTGCGCCTGGCGGATACCGTGGGCCGTTTCCTGCCGCAGCTTCCGCGCGCGATCGCCGGCCGCGTGACGATCGCACACTTGCTGGAGCACTCGTCGGGTCTTGGCGAGCTTGGCGCGGGCCTCGATTCGGCCATGCGCCGAAGCCAGAGCGTCGGCGAGATGATCGCGCTTGCCGGTCGCGGCGAGCTTGCATTTCCGCCGGGCACGGATGTGTCGTACAGTAACAGAGGATACATACTGCTTGGTGGAGTCATCGAACGCGCGAGTGGCACGCGGTACGACGAATACCTGCGACGCGCGTTGTTCCAGCCGGCACAGATGACCCGCACTGGTATTTATCCCGCGAACGCTCTGCCAGCCGATCGCGCACACCGCTACACGCATTTCGAATCATTGCGCGCTACCTTCGCGCCGGCGCTGGTAGAGTTCGCGCCCGAAAACGATCTCGCTCCCGGTCCTCACGGCGGCGCCTATTCAACCGCACCCGACCTACTGCGCTACGCGCGAGCATTGACTCGTGGCACACTCGTGGGCGCAGAGTGGGTGGATTCCCTCGTTCGGGATCCCGCCAATACGGGTCGATCCAGAGGTTTCGAGGTTGGTGCGATAGCCGGCCGCCGGTACTTCGGCCATCTCGGTGGCGCACCTGGTATGAACTCGATGCTGCGGGTGTTCCCCGAGCTCGGCTACACGCTGGTCGTGCTGAGCAACTTTGATAGTGGGGCGAACGTCGCCGGGACGCACATCTCTGAGATGATCCGGTAGCACACGCTGCCGCCCTCTGCCGCACGACTCACATCTTGAAGGCCACGGCTGTCTTCACAGCATGAGACTAAACGCCATCCTTTTCATCGGAATGCCGCTCGCGGGGCTCTCGGCACAAGTCCACGGAGAATCATCTCCTCAGGCTTTGGAGGGGTTCGTGCGGATGCGCGCCGCAGCCGACTCCTTCTCGGGCGCCGTCCTGGTTGCCAAGGACGGTGTGCCGATGCTGCGAGCGGCTTTCGGCCTCGCCGAACGCGAGGGCCAGCAGCCAGTCACGCCCGAAACGAAGTTCAATCTCGGCTCGATCGACAAGCTCATAACGCGCATCGCTATCTGGCAGCTCGTGGCCGCGGGAAAGCTCCAGCTCGACGCGCCGATCGGAAGGTACCTGCCGGACTATCCCAACCGCGACGTTCGTGAAAAGGTTACCGCCCGCCACCTTTACCAGATGAGCAGCGGCGTGGGTGATTTCTTCAATGAGGAGTTCCGCCGCCGGCACGACCGCATCCGTAGCGTGGACGACTACCTGTCGCTCTTCGTGAAGGAGCCGCTTCGCTTCGAGCCGGGCACCGGCCGCCTCTACAGCAACGGCGGCTACATCATACTGGGCAAGCTGATCGAGCGGCTCTCGGGCGAGAGCTACTACGACTACGTGCTGGCGAATGTCACGGGCCCGGCTGGGATGACGCACACGCGGCACTATTTCCTGGACGAACGTGTTCCCGACCGTGCAGTAGGCTACACGCGGATGCGCGGTCCGCTGTCGCCGAACATCGAAAGCCTCGCCGGACGCGGGTCGCCTGCTGGCGGCGGCTACTCCACGGTGGACGACTTCCTGAAGCTCGATGCCGCGCTGCGGGCGGGAAGCCTACTCCCGGCGACATTTGCTGATTCCATTCTGCCGCCGGGCTTCCGATCCGGCGGGACTGAACCGCTCAACTATGGCGGCGGTGGACCGGGGACCAACACGCAGTACGCTGCGTTCCCTGACGGCACTACGATCATCGTGTTCACGAACTTCGATCCGCCCGCCGCTACGACGGTTGCGCAGGAGATTGCGCGCCGGTTGGGCAAGACGCTGCCCGGTGGAACCCGTGTCCTGAGGCGACCGGGAGGATAGTCTGTCGATGGACGCTCTCGAACAGGAGCATGACCGAATCGGACGCGACGCTCGTCGCGCGCATTCAGGAGGGAGACGCGGCCGCGTTCGAAATGTTGATGCGGCGGCACTATCGCATGGCATTTCTCATCGCTCTCTCGCAATTGCAGAACAGGCATGACGCCGAGGACGTGTGCCAGGACGCATTCGTCCGGTGCTGGGAGCGCATCGGAGAGTGTCGGCAGCCTGCGCGCGCGAGCGCGTGGATCGCCGCTGTCGTTCGCAACGCGGCGCACAATCGGCGCGAGTTCCTCGCGGTTCGCCGTGCAGAGGGCATCGAGGTCGCCGGGTCACTCGCGGCGCGAGAGCGGCCCGATTCCGACGCCGAGCGCAGGGAATTGCAGACCCGACTCGATGCGGCGCTGGGGTGTCTCCGCGCCGCTCAGCGCGAAGTGGTGATGCTTCACGACTTCGAGGGCTGGCAGCACAAGGAGATCGCCGAACGCCTCGGCATCTCGGTGCTGATGTCGCGCAGGCACCTGAGCGACGCGCGAAAGGCACTTCGGCTAGAGCTCGCCGACTTGTTCACGGCCACGGCCGATCATGACTGAGCGACGTGATTCGATCGGGCGCGTGGATCTTCGCGCGCTGGACGCCGCGCCGGACATGGAACGTGACGAGGCCGTGATGCGCGCCGTCATGAAGCGGATCGTCGCGACGGCTCAGCGGGACCTCGAGTTGGCGCGGTTGCTCCGTCTGCGGCGAGCCATGCTGGCGATGGCGGCCGTGCTCGCGGCGCTCGCCGTCGGGATTGCGCGCGAGATCCCGCGCGGCGTGGGTGAAACCGCCGTCAGTGCGGTGGCCGGATGGATCGCCGCGGGCCACGTTCCGAGTAACGGAGAATTGCTCGCCGCCTTGCAGGAGACTGACCGGTGACTTCGAACCGCTCGCGGAAAGGACTCGTGATCGCGTCCATGCTCGCGCTGGCATTCGCGGGCGGTGCGGCGGCCGGCGTCGCCGGTGATCGACTCGTGAACGCCCGCCCCGGCATTCGCGTGAAGCTGGACGACGGCTCGGCGCTGCTGGATCGGCTTTCGCTGTCGCCCGAGCAGCGTGCTCGCGCCGAGTCCATACTGGCCCGCCGCTCACCGCTCGCTCGCGTCGTGATGGCGGAGGCGGCGGCCAAGCTGCGGCTGGTCGCCGACTCGGCGGACGCCGAGCTGCGCGAGATACTTACCCCTTCACAGCGCGCCACTCTCGATTCGCTTCGGCGTAGCTCGCGTCGCCTGCTGATACGCAGGGAGCGGACGCCCGAAGGGGGGCGCGTGGACACGGTGCTAGACACCGTCAGCGGCGCACCTGCGCCCGCTGACGTTTCGCAGTTACAACCAATCACCCGGACTGGACGTGGGGACGCGTCGCGTGATCGCCGTGCTCCTGCTTCTCCGGACACGGAGTTCATCGGTCTTCTCGGCCGCGAGCGGGATGGTCTGAAGTTCCGCCGTCGGCAGGTACGTGTCTGCGGGAACCGAGCGCGGGGGCCCACGAGAGCCGCGCGGGGGCCACGGCAACGCAAAACGGATCCCACTCTCTCGAGTAGCGATCCGTTTAAGTGCATAGACTGCAACTGGCTACAAGAGCGGGCGACCGGACTCGAACCGGCGACGTCCAGCTTGGGAAGCTGGCATTCTACCAACTGAATTACGCCCGCGAAGCGAATCGTCGAGAGCCACCGGTCGGGATTGAACCGACGACCGCTCGATTACGAATCGAGTGCTCTACCGCTGAGCTACGGTGGCGAGAGAGTGCCCTGGCGCGGACTCGAACCGCGACGCCTTTCGGCACCACCCCCTCAAGATGGCGTGTCTACCAATTTCACCACCAGGGCGTTGTACTACAGGATCTGGTAGTCAGGGGTCAGGGATGGATGAGGAATTCGGTTTGAGGGAAAGACCGCCCCTCCACCTCCAACCTAACGCCCCCTCAACCCTGACCACTAGCTCCCAATTCCTGCTCCTACGGGGCTGACGGGGCTCGAACCCGCGACCTCCGGTGTGACAGACCGGCACTCTAACCAAGCTGAGCTACAGCCCCCTGAATTCCCTACGCCACTCTCATAGCCCCAACGGGAGTCGAACCCGTCTCTGCACCTTGAAAGAGTGCCGTCCTAACCGATAGACGATGGGGCCGTGCGGACTCCGATCGGCGGCAGGCGATACTGCGAACTGCGAACTGCGAACTGCGAACTGCGAAGTGCGAAGTGCGAACTGCGAACTGCGAACTGCGAACTGCGAACCTGCCTAACGCCTCGCTCGCCCCATAGCGGTAACGGGATTCGAACCCGTGTTTGAGCCTTGAGAGGGCTCCGTCCTAGTCCCCTAGACGATACCGCCGTTGATCACCACAACGTTCGATTGTCAAACACCAGCAGGCCCGGAGGGACTTGAACCCCCAACCGCCGGTTTTGGAGACCGGTGCTCTACCAGTTGAGCTACGGACCTATGACCCTGGGGTCAGGAGTCAGGATTCAGGGATCAGGGGGTGTCGGAGAATTGGTGAAAGGAGACGAGGCACACGCCCTGATTCCATCAAACCTACAACCCTGATCCCTGACTACTGACCCCTGACCCCAGGGGTTCCAGGGGTGACCGAGGGGAATTGAACCCCCAACCCCCGGAGCCACAGTCCGGTGCTCTAACCAATTGAGCTACGGTCACCATCGCTCCCCGAAACACGCCGGTCGCGGAGAGACATCAATTTTAACGGTGCGGGAGCAGTCGATCAACCCTGCGTACTGCCGTCACTTGGCGCGATCGAGATACTCGCCCGTGTTCGGATTCACCCGGATCCTCACCCCCGAGGGGATGAACTCCGGAATGTTGACCGTCACGCCATTCTCGAGCTTCGCCGGCTTGAACGACGCCGTCTTCGTCGCCGACTTCATGACCGGCGAGGTGTCGACGATCGTGAGCTCCATCGAGTTCGGCAGCTGAATACCGATCGGGCGGCCGTTGTAGTACTCGGCGATGATGCGCATCCCGGGCTGGAGCCACTGCGCATTGTCGCCGAGCGCTTCCTCATCGAGCTCGAGCTGGTCGTAGCTCTCGGTGTTCATGAAGTGGTACGTCTCCCCACCCTGATACATGAACTCCAGCTCGTGCGTTTCCATCGACGCCTGGTGCACCTGATCGGCTGCGCGAAAGCGGTGCTCGAAGTTGTTTCCCGTGCGCAGGTTCTTGAGCTTCGCCTGAACCATCGCCCGGAGGTTGCCGGGCGTATGATGGCGGAATTCCACAATGCGGCAGGGATCGTTTTCGAACACGATCACCATTCCACGTCGAATTTGGGTTGCGGGAAGAGCCATGAGCCTGACCTCGAAATGCAAGGCGCCCCGCAGGGCGCCGGTTTTTTGAGAGCTGTGAAAGTTATCGTTGACGGGCTCACGGGCCAAGGGCCCCAGGCTCGAGCAGCGGGCGCAGCGCGTTCCACACCGTCTCGGCCAGTCGACGGGATCCAGCGGCATTGGGATGAATTCCGTCGCCCTGATTCAACGAGTCCACCGCCGCCACACCTTCGAGCAGGAAGGGGAGCAAGACAGCGTCGTTCCGCGCCGCCAGCTCGGGAAACACCTTTCGAAACTCGGACGTATAGCGAGGGCCGAGGTTGGGCGGCGCTTCCATGCCGATGAGTAGAATACGGACGTTGGGAGACGCAGCACGAACACGGTCGATGATCGCCTGGATGTTGGCCCGCATGGAATCGACCGAGAGACCGCGGAGGCCGTCGTTCGCGCCCGTCTCGAGCACGAATACGTCGACGGGCTGACGGACGAGCCAGTCGATGCGTCGGAGCGCTCCCGCTGACGTCTCGCCGCTGTACCCTGCGTTGTCGACGTGGTATGGAAGGCCGAGGG
>JAICOJ010000199.1 GCA_025930755.1 Gemmatimonadaceae bacterium | reverse complement strand
CGCGCTGGGCATGGCGGCGGCACGCGACATCCGCGGGGAGAAGTTCAAGGTCGTCGCCGTCGTCGGCGACGGTGCGCTCACCTGCGGGCTGTCCTACGAGGGGCTGAACAACGCCGGCGCGTCGGACCGCGACATCCTCGTCGTGCTCAACGACAACGAGATGTCCATCGCGCCTAACGTGGGCGCCATCTCGCGCTACCTCGGCTCCGTACAGCGCAACCCGATCTATAATCGAGTTCGCAGCGCCATCGGCAACATCGTCGATGATCTCCCGGGGCCGCTCTCCGGCGTGGGGTCCCTCGTCCGCAAGTGGGAAGAATCGGTCAAGACCTTTCTCACGCCGGGTGTGCTCTTCGAGGAACTGGGCTTCCGCTACTTCGGGCCCATCGACGGCCACGACATCGATGCCCTGGTCGACACGCTCGCGGCGGTGCGCGATCTGGAGACGCCGCGGCTCGTGCACGTCATCACGCAGAAGGGAAAGGGCTTCCCGGCCGGAGCGCACGATGAAAAGTGGCACGCGCTGCCGCCCGGACACGATCCCGCCACGGGCAAACAGCGCCAGCAGTCGTCCGCGAACCCGCCCTACACCACCGTCTTCGGAAAGGGACTGACCGAGCTCGCCACCGAGCGCGCGGAGGTCGTTGCGATCACCGCGGCGATGCCGACGGGTACTGGCACCAGCACCTTTGCGCGCTCGCATCCCGAGCGGTTCTTCGACGTGGGCATCGCCGAAGGACACGCGGTGACGTTTGCGGCTGGTCTTGCCACGCGCGGGGTTCGGCCCGTCGTCGCCATCTACTCGACGTTTCTTCAACGCGCGTACGACAACATCATCCACGACGTCGCCATTCAGCATCTGCCGGTGGTCTTCTGCATGGACCGCGCGGGGCTGGTCGGGGAGGACGGGCCCACCCACATGGGCTTGTACGACATCGCGTACATGCTGGCAGTGCCCGGAATGACCGTGACCGCGCCCATGAATGGACGCGAGATGCTCGGCCTGTTGCGCACCGCGGTCAGTCATGACGGGCCGTTCGCGCTGCGATACCCGCGCGATGCCGCGCCGGACAGCGTTCCCGCGATGTCCGAGATCGAGGCCGTGCCCTACGGCACCTGGGATGTGGTCCGCCGGGGTAGCGACTTCGCGATTCTCGCCACCGGCACCATGGTCCTCGCCTGCGTCGAAGCGGCGAACGCGTTAGCGCCCGCCGGCATCGATGTCACCGTCGTGAACTGTCGCTTCCTCAAGCCGTACGATTCGCTCACCCTGGCTGGCCTCATCGCCGATCACAAGCAGGTGCTTGTCGTCGAGGAGGGTACCGTCGTCAACGGCTTCGGGGCGCTCATGGCGCGTGTGATTCAACAACTCGATCATACCGTTCGCGTCGGCACGCACGGCGTTCCAGACTGCTTCATCGAGCAGGCGCCACGGAAAGCCCAGCTCGCGGCCGTGGGGCTCGATGCCGCCGGCATCGCCCGCCGCGTGCGCGCCCAACTCGAGAGCGAGGCGCTCGCCGGGTGAGGCGACTCGGCGTCGTTGGCAACCGGCGCTACGAGGGCCTTCCCGATATCCTGCGGCGCATCGCGAAGCGCGCCCCCGAGCTCGGCCTGACGGTTGCGTTCGAGCGCGGGCTGGCCGGGATCACCGGGGAAGGGGAGATCATCGAGGACGGCAGCGCGGTCGACGGGCTGATCACGCTCGGCGGCGACGGGACCATGTTGCGCGGCGCCCGCCTCCTCGGCGGTCGCGAGGTGCCGATCCTCGGCGTCAATCTCGGACGGCTTGGATTTCTGACGTCCTGTGGACAGGACCAGCTCGATGACGCGCTCGGCCGGTTCGCGCGCGGCGACTACCTCGCCGAGATCCGGATGCAGCTCGAGGCATACTCGCAAACCATCCGTGGCGAGGAGCGACGCAGCTGGCTGGCGCTCAACGACGTGGTGTTGCACAAGGGCGGGTTCGCACGCGTGGTGAAGCTGCGCGTCCTGGTCGATGGGGAGGACGTCGGCGTCTACGCCGCCGACGGCGTCATCATCTCGACGCCGACCGGATCGACCGCGTACAACCTGTCAGCGGGTGGGCCGGTGGTGCTGCCGACGCAGCACCTCATCATCACGACGCCGATCTCGCCGCACACCTTGGCCATTCGTCCACTCGTCGTTCCGGCCGACTCCGAGGTCATGGTGCGGGCGGAGGATGGGCCGGAGGAGCTTCTGGTGACGATCGATGGCCAGGTGGGAACGATGTTCGCGCCTGGAGACTCCCTCGTGGTGCGGCGAGCCGCAGCCTCCGTCGTCGTCGTGCGTTTTCCCGAAACGACCTTCTTCTCCGTGCTCCGCCGCAAGCTCGGCTGGGGCGGGCTGCGCGAGCGCGACGAGGGTGAGTAGTGCTCACTGAGCTGCGCATTCGCAACTTCGCCATTATCGAGTCCCTGACGCTCCCGCTGGCGCCCGGGTTCAACGTCCTGACCGGCGAAACAGGCGCGGGCAAGTCCATCATTGTCGGCGCACTCGGCCTGCTGCTTGGCGAACGAGCCAGCGCCGAGCTCATTCGCACCGGTGCGGACAAGGCCATCGTCGAGGGAGTGTTCGACGTCGCTGACAAGGCCGACATCGAGCGGATGCTCGACGAGCGCGGCATCGAGCTGGAGGAAGGGAGAGTCGTGCTTCGGCGAGAAGTCGCCGTGGCCGGACGCACGCGCGCATGGATCAACGACACGACGACGACCGCCGCCGCCCTCGCCGAGATCGGCCGCGGCCTCGTGAATCTCCACGGCCAGCACGAGGCGCAGACGCTCCTCGACGAGGAGTCGCAGCGGCGCATCCTCGATGCGTTCGGTGGAGCGACGGAGCAGGCGTCGAAGGTGGCCGCCTCGCACCGCGCGCTCGCCGACATCACGCGCGAGATCGAGTCGCTGGCGTCGCGTCGTGCTGACGCCGAGCGGCGTGCCGACTATCTGCGCCACGTCGTGAAGGAAATCGACGAAGCGCGCCTCCGCGAGGGCGAGGAAATCACGCTCGAGGAAGAGGCCCGGCGGCTCGAGAACGCCGAGGAGCTCCGCTCGTCGGCCGCGGGCATGCTCTCGGCGCTCGAGGGCAGTGATGAGGCGGTGCTGCACGCGCTCGCGAATGTTCAGCGCTCGCTCGCCCACGTGCAGAAGATCGATCCTACCGCGAGCCGCCTTCAGGAGCTGCTCGACAGCGGCTTCTATGCGCTCGAGGAGCTCTCGCGGCAGCTCGCCGAATACGCAGAAGCGATCGACCTCGACCCTGCGCGGCTGGTCGAAGTACAGCGCCGCCGCGATGTGCTCTTCCGGCTGACGAAGAAGTACGGGCCGACCATGGCCGAGGTGTTGCGCGTCGCTCGTGAGGCGCGAGACGAGCTGAGCCTCGTCGACGGCGCCGGGTTCGATCTGAAGACGCTCGACGCTCGTCGCGAGGAAGCGCGCGCGCGTCTCACCGAGGACGCGAAGCGGCTCACGACGCTACGAGCGAACGCGGCTGAGCGGTTATCGCGCGCCATCGACGCGGTGCTCCCGGGGCTCGGCATGCCGGAAGGGCACTTCACCGTGACGCTTCGGCCGCGTGAGCCGATTCAGGCGACCGGGGCGGAAGACGTCGAGTATCGCGTGACCCTCAACGTCGGGCACGACGCGCGCCCGCTGGCGAGAGTCGCCTCGGGAGGCGAGCTCTCGCGCATCATGCTCGCCCTGAAGACCATCCTGGCTCGGCTCGACCGCGTTCCGACCCTCGTCTTCGATGAGGTGGACGCGGGCATTGGTGGGCGTGTCGGCCTCCAGGTCGGGGACACATTGCGCGGGGTCGCACAGCATCACCAGGTCTTCGCGATCACGCACCTCCCGCAGATCGCGGCCCGCGCGCATCATCACATCGTGGTCACGAAGGGAGCGCGCGAGGGCGTCACCGCGGCGGACGTGAGGGTCGCTGATGCCGACGCCCGGGTCAGCGAGATCGCGCGGATGCTGGGGGGCGATCCGGAGAGCGACATCTCTCGCGCACATGCCGCGGAGCTACTGGGCAAAGGTGGGCAAGGTCGTCCGGGCCGGCGAGGTAGCCGAGTCGCCCGCGAGGAGGAATCTCCTCGATCACCGTGACCTCCTCGACGGCCCGCTAGAAATACACCCGAACCTGCATCACGCTCACACTCACCTTCGGCGTCTTTCCCCCGCGTCCGCGAATCGACTCGCCGTACTGCAGGAAGATCTCGATGGGGAGGCGCGCGCGATGCCGCGCCACCGATGTGAGCGTGGAGTAGCCAAGACCGAGCGAGACACGATCCTCGCGCTGCTCTGTCTCCGCATCGAGAATCGCCGCGTCGAGCGTCACCGGGTCGCCGAGATCGTTCGTTACGTTGAACCGGCCCGTGTGCCGATCCTCGGCCTTCCGCCTCGTTCGGTATTGCGCCATCACCGAGAAAAAGCTGCCGACCGCGACGCGAGGCGTCACCTGGACATCGACGACGTCTCCGATGTCGCGGTCGACATCGTGGCGACGCCAGTGGGCGGGGAATGGTTGATGGGGCTCGATGATGCGAACGGTCTCGCGGTCGGGGAGCTGGAGGACGTAGCGACCACCTAAGCCGAGGGCGAGACGGCGTCCGAGGAGCACGTCCCACTGCGTTCGCACCTCGACATCGTGCTGCCCGTCGCCGCTTGGAATGTCGAAGAAGTCATCGGGGTCGTCGGCGGTGCCGGTGCCTAACCGGACCGCTGCGCCGACGGCCACGCGTACACCCGAGCCGTACCGCTGCAGCGAATCGCGCGTCACGGTGTTCAGTAGCTGGAGCATCGCCCCGACTTCGATGTCGCCGATGCCGGTCGTCGTTCGCGTTCCGACCGGTTGCGCGTT
>JAICOJ010000082.1 GCA_025930755.1 Gemmatimonadaceae bacterium | reverse complement strand
GCTGCGGGACCTGTCACACGCAACCGAGCTGCCGCGCGTGTCATACCGGGCGGGGTGCCTCGAGCACGATCGCGAAGATCCCGGCGGCACGGCCGGGTGCGCCGTCAGGAGTCCAGCTGCGCGGCCGCGATCCCAAGGACCGAGCCGCGCCCGTCCCCGCTGCGGATCGCGCGATGGGAGGAAATGGCGGCGGCAACGGCGCTCACGACACCACTCGTGCGCGGTCTGTGTCCGCCTTCCAGGTCCAGCTCGGTAGCGACACAGGCTCCCGCCGGAAGAAAGCAAAAGGCTTTGTTACCGCAGAGGGCGCAGAGGGCGCAGAGGAACGTCGACTGCCAAAAGCTTTTCCAAAAGCTCCTGCTGTTGAAGTTCCCTCTGCGCCCTCTGCGTCCTCTGCGGTAAAACCGGTGCCGGTGCGCGTGCATCCTGGGGGATTCCTGACCACACACGGGCCCGCGGCCGCCAGCGGGCAGCTCACCTGCGAGGGGTGTCACGCCCGGAAGTTCTGCAGCGATTGCCATGGCGGCGAGGGCGAGCGCCGATTCCATCCGCCGAACTTCGTCGTCAGGCACGCGCCCGAGGCGTACGGGCGTCAGCGCGACTGCGCGAGCTGCCACAACACCGAGGTGTTCTGCAAGGATTGCCACCAGGCGAACGGCGCGGCGGCGACCGGCCGTCGCGACGTCGCCTTTCACAATGCGCAGCCGCTCTGGCTTCTCCAGCACGGCCAGGCGGCACGACAAGGGCTCGAGAGCTGCGCCGGCTGCCACGCGCAGCGCGACTGCATGCAGTGCCACTCGACACTGGGATGGGGCATCAGCCCGCACGGGCCCGGGTTCGACCCGCGCCGCATGTCGAGCAAGAACAATCAGACGTGCGGGTTCTGTCACGTGGGGGGCGCTCCGAGCGCGCCTCGGTAGGCCCCCCACGGTACACCGTGAGGGTTTCCCGCACGACGTTCGGGAATCATCCGCACAGACAGAGTTGCGGCGCAGCCATACACTGCGGCATCGCGGTCACCACGTTCGCCACCAGAGATCCAACCCCCCGACGGGTGGAGACGGAGCGAGCGTCCGGACGCGCGCCATGCGGCCCTCATTCTGGAGGCGTTCGCCATGTTGATGCCGACTTCCGTTCCGTGGGCCGATGAGGAGAGTCTCGGCTCCTTCCTGGAACGGCGGCGAGTCTCACGCCGGGAATTCCTGGGCTTCTGCGCCGAGATCACGGCGATTCTGGGGCTCGCCAGCACGATGGCTCCACAGGTCGCCGAGGCGCTCCAGGCGATCAAGCGCCCGAGCGTCATCTGGCTCCAGCTCCAGGAGTGCACCGGGTGCGTCGAGAGCGTGGTTCGCACGGCCGAGCCCACGATCGGCGACCTCGTGCTCGACGTCGTCTCGCTCGACTATCAGCACACGCTGATGGCGGCGGCCGGCCATCAGGCAGAGAAGGCGCTTCAGGACTCGATGGCCGCGAACCGCGGGAAGTACCTGCTCGTGGTGACGGGATCGGTTCCGCTCAAGGCGAACGGAGTGTACACGACGATCGGTGGCCGCACGGCCAAGGTCATTCTCGAGGAGGCCGCCGCCGGGGCAGCCGCGGTGATCGCCGTCGGTGCGTGCGCGCACTGGGGAAGTGTCCAGGCGGCGCGCCCCAATCCCACCGGCGCCGTCGGAGTCAGCGACATCGTGAAGGACAAGCCGGTGGTGAACATCGCCGGGTGCCCGCCGATCGGCGACGTGGTCACCGCGACGATCGTGCACTATCTCACCTTCGGCCGCGTTCCCGAGCTGGACCATGACGGGCGTCCGATGTTCGCGTACGGTGCGCGCATTCACGACCAGTGCCCGCGGCGCGCGAACTTCGATGCCGGGCAGTTCGTCGAGGAGTTCGACGATGCCGCCGCTCGCAAGGGCTGGTGTCTGTACCATGTGGGATGCAAGGGACCGGCGACGTTCTCGCCATGCCCGATCTTCATGTGGAACACGCGCACGAGCTGGCCGATCGGCGCGGGCCACCCGTGCATCGGCTGCACCGAGCGCAACTTCTGGGACTCGATGAGTCCCTTCTATACGCGGATGCCTAACGTCGCCGGCGTGGGCGTCGAGCGCACCGCCGATCTGATCGGCGCGGCGCTGGCGGTGGGCGCGACCGCCGGAGTGGTCGCGCACGCGGCGGCCACGGGGGTGCATCAGATCCGTGCGCGGCGCGCCGCACGGGAGCTTCCCGTCGTCTCCAATGCGCCCCCGCCTCCGCCCCCTCCACCGCCGTCGAACCCAGAGGGAAGGTGACCCATGGCCACGACCAAGGTCGTCGTCGATCCGATCACCCGCATCGAGGGGCACCTGCGCATCGAGGCGCTGGCGGAAAACGGGCGCATCGCCAACGCGTGGGCGACATCGACGCAGTTCCGCGGTATCGAGATCGTGATGCAGGGACGCGATCCGCGCGATGCGTGGGCGTTCACGCAGCGGATCTGCGGCGTGTGCACCGTCGTCCACGCGGTGGCCTCCTGCCGCGCCGTCGAGGATGCGCTGGACATCAGAATCCCGGCGAACGCGAACATCATTCGCAACCTGATGGTGGGCATGCAGTTCGTGCAGGACCACGTGATGCACTTCTATCACCTGCACGCGCTCGACTGGGTGGACGTCGTCAGCTCGCTGTCGGCGGACCCGACGCGGTCGGCGCAGATCGCCGCGTCGATCTCGCCCTGGCCGAACAACTCGGCGACGCACTTCCGCGAGGTGCAGAACCGCGTGAAGACGTTCGTGCAGAGCGGTCAGCTCGGGATCTTCACCAACGGGTACTGGGGCCATCCGGCCTACAAGCTCCCGCCGGAAGTGAATCTGATCGCCGTCGCGCACTACCTCGAGGCGCTCGACTGGCAGCGCGACGTCATTCGCCTCCACACCGTGTTCGGCGGCAAGAATCCGCACCCGAACTTCCTCGTCGGCGGGATGGCGTCGGCCATCAATCTCGACGAGACGGCGACGATCAACGCCGAGCGTCTGACGGACATCCACGACATGATCCGCCGGGCGCAGCGGTTCGTGGAACAGGTGTACTGGCCCGATCTCGTGGCCATTGCGGGCTACTACAAGGACTGGGCGGCGATCGGTGCGGGGACGGGGAACTATCTCGCCTGTGGGGAGTTTCCGAGCGCCGACATCCGCGACATCGAGTCGCTCTACTTCCCGCGCGGCATCATCCTGAATCGGGAGCTGGGCAGAGTCCACTCGTACGATCAGCGAGCCGTCGCCGAGTTCATCCATAGCTCGTGGTACGAGTACTCCCAGGGCGATGCGGCCGGACTGCACCCGTACGACGGCGAGACCAAGCCCAGCTACACAGGCCCCCCGACGCCCTGGACGTACCTCCAGGACGAGAAGCAGAAGTACACCTGGATGAAGGCGCCCCGATACGAGGGCAAGCCGATGGAGGTTGGACCGCTGGCGCGCATGCTCGTGGCGTACGCATCGGGGCACGAGGAAGCGCGCGCCCTCATCGGCGAGGCGTTAGGCAGGCTGGGCGTCGGCGCACCAGCCCTCTTCTCGACCCTCGGGCGCACTGCCGCCCGCGGGATCGAGACCGTGCTGATCGCCCGACAGCTCCCGCGGTGGTACGACGATCTCGTCGCCCGCATCAAGGGCGGCGACGTCCGCACCTTCGACGGCGCCAAATGGGAGCCGTCGTCCTGGCCCGCCGAAGCGAGGGGCTATGGCTATCTCGATGCGCCGCGGGGCGCGTTAGGCCACTGGGTACGAATCGCCGATGGGGCGATCCGGAACTACCAGTGCGTAGTGCCGAGCACCTGGAACTGCTCGCCGCGCGACGCACAGGGGCAGATGGGACCGTACGAGGCCGCGCTCACCAGCAATCACCCGCTCGTCGATCCCGAGCGGCCGATCGAGATCCTCCGCACCATCCACTCGTTCGATCCCTGCATGGCGTGCGGGGTCCACGTCCTCGACGCGACCGGCAAGGTCATCACGGAGGTGAAGGTGCAATGACCGAACAGGTTGGAGGCACCGTCGATACGGCTCGGGCGCGAGGGCTCGCACATCCGGCCGACGCGCCGGTCGGCCATTACCGCTGGGTGTATCTGTGGCACTGGCCCATCCGCGCGATGCACTGGGTCGCCGCCATATCGATCGTGCTGCTGATCTTCACCGGCTTCGCCATCGGTCGGCCCTACTACCTCCCGGCCGGTCAGGTCACGGGCGAGTTCTTCATCGGGTGGATGCGGCTGATCCACTTCATCGCCGCCGGCGCGCTCGTCGCGACCGTCATCGTGCGCGTGTACTGGCTCTTCGCCGGGAACCGGTACGAGCGATTCGCCGCTCTGCTTCCGGTGCGGCCCAGCGACTGGGTCAACATGTTCAAGCAGATCAAGTACTACCTCATGATCCGCCCGGAGCGCGCGCCGCGCTACCTCGGCCACAACCCGCTCCAGCAGCTCTCGTACACGCTCATCTACCTCGTCGCGATCGTGATGATCGTGACCGGCTTCGCGATGTACGGCCAGGCGAATCCAGGAGGTCTCATTCGCGGGGCGACGCTCTGGGTCCCGCAGCTGCTCGGCGGGATGCAGAACGTGCGGCTCGTTCACCACGTGCTGACGTGGGCCTTCCTCATCTTCATCCCGATTCACGTCTACCTCTCCATTCGGGCGGATGTCATCGAACGGGGCGGGACGATGTCGTCGATCATCACCGGCGGGCGCTTCGTTCGCTCCGACGAGGAGTTCATCGATGGCTAGCACGCGACGGGGCACGACCGTGATCGGGCTGGGCAACCCGTTGATGGGGGATGACGGGCTCGGCCTGCTCGCGATGCAGCGGCTTCAGGAGGGCTGGATTCTGCCGCCCGAGGTGCAGGTGATCGACGGTGGCACGTGGGGGATGAACCTTCTGCCATTCATCGACGAGGCGGAAGAGCTGCTGCTGATCGATGCGATCAATCAGGACATGCCGCCGGGGACGCAGATCGTGCTCGGGCGCAACGACATTCCGCGGGCGTTGGCGATGAAGGTGTCGCCGCATCAGATCGATCTGTCCGAGGTGATCGCGCTCGCGCAGCTCCGCGGCACGCTTCCCGACCGGATGACCGCCATCGGCCTCCAGCCGGAGCGGGTAGAGTTCGGTGCGCCGCTGTCACCCTCCGTCGAAGGCCACATCGATAAGCTCGTGGCGATGGCCGTGCGTCAGCTCGAGCTGTGGGGCCATCGCTGCGAGCACCGTCTCCGGGGCGCCCATGCATGAAATGAGCATTGCGCTCGAGGTGTGCCGCATCGCCGAGGCGCGCCTGGCGCGCGACAAGCTGGATAGACTCGTCGGGGTGGGCGTCGTGGTCGGCGACGAGGCCGGCATCGAGCCCGCCAACCTCCAGTTCTGCCTCGACGTGCTTCTGACACACCCACCGTTCCACGGAGCAACGGCGAAGATCGCACGCTGCACCGGGGATACGCTGCGCGTCGACTACCTGGAGCTGGACGAATGACCGTTCGCGTGATCGACGTCCGGGAACGGGTCATGGCGCGCAACGACGAGATCGCCGCCACCGTCCGGCAACGGCTGGAGACCGAGGGCGTGCTCGCGCTCAATCTGGTCTCGTCGCCCGGCGCGGGGAAGACCACCCTGCTCGAGCGCACGCTCGACGCGTTAGGCGGCGAGATGGCCATCGCCGTCGTGACCGGGGATGTGCAGACGCAGAACGACGCCGACCGCATTGCCCGCCATACGCCGTCCCTCGTCCAGGCCGTCGTCACCGGGGGTGCCTGCCACCTCGACGCATCGCAGGTCGATCGCGCCCTCGAAGCCATCGATCTCACGCGCACCGATCTTCTCTTCATCGAGAACGTCGGCAACCTCGTCTGCCCGGCGGCGTGGGACCTCGGCGAGCGCGCGAAGGTCGTGCTGTTCTCGGTCACCGAAGGGGAAGACAAGCCCCTCAAGTACCCGCGCATGTTCCGGGAAGCGCGGTACGCGGTGATGACCAAGATCGATCTGCTGCCGCACCTCTCATTCGATCTGGCGCGCGCCATTCGCGCGATGCGCGACGTGAATCCGGAGCTGGAGCTCTTCACGACGTCCGGCACGACCGGCCAGGGGATGGAGTCATGGCTCGCCTTCCTGCGTCGCGAGGTGGCGGGCGCATCGACCGCACGAGGGGCGCTGCGCGGATGACCAGCCCCCTCACCCAGACCGATTCCCCTGCCCTGCGCCTTCACGTCCGGGGGGTCGTGCAGGGCGTCGGCTTCCGCCCGTTCGTGCATCGCCTCGCATCGCGGCACGCGCTCGCCGGCTGGGTGCGGAACCGGGAGAACGGGGTCGAGATCGTCGTCGCGGGAGCCCCGGAATCGCTGGACGCCTTCGTTCGCGATCTGCGCGCGGAGGCGCCGCCGCTCGCCGACATCGCCGAGATCGAGGCGGCGCCTGGCGATGTGTACGGCGCCACGTCCTTCACGATCGTCAGCAGCGCCGAGAGCACGCACGATCGTCAGGCGGTCGCGCCCGACGTCACGACCTGCGATGCCTGCGTGCGTGAGCTGAACGATCCCGCGGATCGCCGCTATCGCTATCCCTTCATTACGTGCACCGACTGCGGCCCCCGGTACACGGTGATCGAGCGGATGCCCTACGATCGCGAGCGCACGAGCATGCGGGCGTTCACGCAGTGCGACGCGTGCGGCCGCGAGTACGCTACGCCCGGCGACCGGCGCCACCACAGCGAGACGAACAGCTGCTCGGTGTGTGGCCCCACGCTTTCGCTTCGCGATGCCACGGGAGGGACGACGCTCGGCAACGCTTGTCTCGAAGACGCCGCCCGCCTGCTCCGGCAAGGCGCGATCATCGCCCTGCGCGGCCTCGGCGGCTTCCATCTCGCCGTCGATGCGACCAACGATGGCGCGGTGAGACGTCTCCGGAGGGCGAAGCATCGCGATGCGAAGCCGTTCGCGCTGATGGTCCGCACGCTCGCCGACGCCCGCGCGGTCGCCGACATGAGCGATGCCGAAATGCGACTCCTCGCGTCCCGCGAGCGGCCGATCGTCGTCGTGTCGCGTCGCGCCGAATCAGCGGTCGCAGCTTCCGTCGCCCCGGGAATGGCGACGGTGGGGCTCATGCTGCCATACACGCCCCTCCACCACCTGCTGCTCGAGACGGTTGGCGTTCCCCTCGTAATGACGAGCGGCAACCTGAGCGATGAGCCGATCTGCGCCAGCATCGACGAAGCCGTGGATCGCCTCCGCGGGATCGCCGATGCGTTCCTCGTGCACGATCGCGAGATCGTCTCGCGCGTCGACGACTCGGTGATGCGAATGGCTGGCGACACGCCGATCTTCCTTCGCCGCGCACGCGGCTTCGCGCCACTGCCCGTTCCGCTTCCGATAGCGGTGCCGCCGCACCAGGCGATTCTCGCCGTCGGCGCGCACCTGAAGAACACGGTCACGCTCGCCACTGACCGGTCCGCGTACGTGAGCCCGCACGTCGGCGATCTCGATTCGCTCGAGACGCTCGTACACTTTCGCGCGACGGTCGCGCGCCTGGCGGATCTCTTCCACATCGAGCCCACGACCGTCGCTCGCGACCTGCACCCCGGCTATCTCTCCACCGCCGAGGCGGAGCGGCGTCGCGCGTCGAAGCGAGTCGTCGTGCAGCACCATCACGCTCACATCGCGGCCGTATGCGCCGAGCATGGCGTGACGCAGCCGGTCGTCGGCGTCGCCTGCGACGGCACTGGCTTCGGCGACGACGGAACGGTGTGGGGAGCCGAGGTTCTCGTCGCCGACCTCACCCGGTACGAGCGCGTCGCCCACCTGCGGCCCGTGCCGCTGCCGGGAAGCGAGCTCGCCATCAGGAACCCATGGCGATCAGCGCTCGGCTATCTCGCGCTCGAGCCGATGCTGGGACCGGTGTTCGCGCGCGCGTTCGATGGGGTGGAAGCGCGTGAGCTCGAGGTCGCCCGACGTCAGGTCGAGCGCCGGGTCAACACCCCGGTCGCCTCCTCGATGGGTCGCCTCTTCGACGCGGCCGCCGCCATCCTCGGCGTCAGGCGGGAGGCGCGTTTCGAGGGACAGGCCGCGATGGAGCTGGAAGCGCTGGCCGGTAGTCGTGCCGGCGAGCTGCTTCCCTTCCCCATCATTCCCGGGCCAGAGAAACGGCTCGTGCTGGACCCGATGCCGCTGCTGGGAGCGCTGGGAGAGCGCAGGGCTGCCGGCGTGCCCCTCGAGGCGCTGGCGGCGGCATTTCACGACAGCGTGGTCGCGGCGACGGTCGCCGTGGTGCGGCGCGTGTGCGAGGACCGGGGAATCGGAGTCGTCGCCGTGGGCGGAGGCACGTTCCAGAACGCCCGCCTCGTAGCGACGTTCGCGCGCGAGGCGGCCGCGGCCGGCCTCCGCGTGCTCGTGCCCCGCGCCCTGCCGCCCAACGATGGCGCGATCAGTTACGGTCAGGCGGCCGTCGCGGCCGCGAGAGTCGCGCGAGAGATCTCGTAAGGCGGCCAGCCGGCCGCTGGAGGTTGCCATGTGTCTCGGGATTCCCGGCCAGATCATCGAGATCCACGACGAGCAGGGTGTCGCCATGGGGACGGTGGACTTCGGCGGAGTGCGACGCTCGGTGTGTCTCGCCTACGTCGCCCACGAGATCGCTCCGGGTGACTACGCGATCGTGCACGTCGGCTTCGCGATCTCGAAAGTCTCGGAGGAGGAGGCCAAACGCACCTACGCCCTCCTCGAGGAGATGAGCCAGCTCGATGAGCTCGAGTGGCTGGCCGAGCTGACTCGTACGAGTGCCGCCGAGGCGGCGCCCGTCGCTCCCCTGCCGGAGCGGGTGCCATGAAATACCTCAGCGAATATCGCGACGCACGCATCGCGAAAGCGCTCGCTCACCGCATACGGGCCACCGCATCGCGCCGCTGGGTCCTCATGGAAGTCTGCGGGGGACAGACGCACACGATCGTGCGTCAAGGCATCGACGAGCTGCTCGGCGACGCCGTGGAGATGATTCATGGACCGGGGTGCCCCGTCTGCGTCACGCCGCTCGAGCAGATCGACCGTGCGGTTGCGCTGGCGTCGCGTCCCGATGTCACGTTCACCTCGTTCGGCGACATGCTGCGCGTGCCTGGAAGCGACTGCGACCTTCAGCAGGTGCGCGCGCGCGGGGGGACGGTGCGCGTCGTGTACTCGCCGCTCGACGCGGTGGAGCTGGCGCAGCGCAACCCCGATCGTCAGGTGGTGTTCTTCGCCGTCGGCTTCGAGACGACCGCACCGGCGAACGCGATGGCGGTGTGGCGCGCCCATCAGCTGGGCGTGCGGAACTTCAGCATGCTGGTCTCGCACGTGACGGTCCCGCCGGCCATGATCGCACTGCTCGAGGCGCCCGACAATCGCGTCCAGGGATTCCTCGCCGCCGGCCACGTTTGCACGGTGATGGGATGGGACGAGTACGAGCCGATCGCCGAACGGTATCACGTGCCGATCGTCGTCACCGGCTTCGAGCCGGTGGACATTCTCGAGGGGGTGCTGCTCGCCGTCACGCAGCTCGAGGCGGGAGAGGCACGTGTCGAGAATCAGTACGTGCGCTCGGTGCGTCGCGAAGGAAACACCGCGGCACGCGAGCTCGTCGGTCGCGTCTTCCGTCTCGTCGACCGGAAGTGGCGTGGCATCGGGGAGATTCCGTCCAGCGGGCTCGCCATCCGCGAAGAGTACGCCGACTTCGACGCCGAGCTGCGCTTCGGGGTGCAGGACATACACGCCAACGAATCGCCTGACTGTCGCGCTGGTGACGTGCTGCGCGGTCAGCTCAAGCCGATCGACTGTCCCATGTTCGGCAACGTCTGCACGCCAATGCACCCGCTCGGCGCCCCGATGGTGTCGACGGAAGGTGCGTGCGCGGCGTATTTCACCGCTGGCCGGCTGCGGTCGCCTGTGGCGGGAGGTGTTCAATGACAGCCATCAGCGTCTCTGGCGCCGGGGCCGTGTGCCCGACGCCGACGATCGAGAGCGAGCGCGTTCTGCTGGGCCATGGCTCGGGCGGGAAGTTGAGCGCCGCGCTGCTTCGCGATCACATCCTGCCCTGGTTCACGAGTCCGGCGCTCCGCGAGCTGGGCGACGCCGCCGTCGTCCCCATCTCCGGCGCCGAGCTCGCCCTGTCGACTGATGCGTTCGTCGTCAGCCCGCTCGAGTTTCCCGGTGGCGACATCGGCGTGCTCGCCGTGCACGGCACGTTGAACGACCTTGCCATGGTGGGTGCCGACCCACGGTACATCACGGTCGGTTTCGTGATCGAGGAAGGGCTGCCGCTCGCGACGCTCGACCGCATCGTCGCATCGATGGCGCGAAGCGCCGAACGTGCGGGTGTGGCGATCGTCGCCGGCGACACGAAGGTGGTCGAGCGAGGGAAAGCCGACGGGCTGTTCATCACGACGACCGGCATCGGCACGTTCGACGGAACGTTCCGCGCCGCGCCGACTGGTGCGCGCGATGGCGACGTCGTGCTCGTCTCCGGTCCCGTCGGCGCGCATGGGATGACGATCATGTCGGTGCGTGAAGGCCTGGGCTTCGAGACGGAGCTCATCAGCGATACCGCCGCGCTGCATCCGCTCGTGAGGCAGCTGCGGCAGGCCGTGGCCGACGACGTTCACGTCATGCGTGATCCCACGCGCGGAGGCGTCGCGAGCGCGCTCAACGAGATCGCCGCCGCCTCGAGGGTGGGCATCGAGCTCGACGAACAGGCCATTCCCGTCGACCCACCGGTCTTTGCCGCGTGCGAGGTGCTCGGCCTCGATCCGCTGTACGTCGCCAACGAGGGAATCTTTCTGGCGATCGTTCCCGCGTCGGTGGTGGATTCCGCACTCGCGGCGCTGCGCGCGCATCCGCTGGGCACGCGCAGCCGCAAGATCGGGCGGGTGACGGGGGCCAATGCTGGCACCGTTTGGGTTCGCACCGCGATCGGCGGGACCCGCGTCGTGGACATGCTGCCGGGAGATCAGCTGCCACGTATTTGTTGACGACTCTAGTGGAGTGCGTCCGGGTTGGTGAGTGCAGGGGCATGTAACCGCAGAAGGCCGCAACAGGACAGCGTTGTTCCCTGGGAGAGAGCCTTTCACCTCGTCCAAATGGCCGCAGAGAAAACCAACGCATTCTCTCTTGCGGTTGCGGCCATCCGGGCCAGGGGACGATGGCTTGGTCCTGAACATTCCCCGTCCCATTGCGGCCTTCTGCGGTTAATCGGCTCGTAGCGAGTGTATGAATGCCTGGCTCGGACACAGTCCACGATCGTAACGGCATCCAGCGACTCAAACGAAGAGAGGCGCCCATGACACGTCGCTCCGGTGTGTACATCGTTCCCACGCATCGCTGGTACATCGAGAGAACGGTGTGGCTGATTGCCGGCGTCTATCTGCTGACGGCGACGGCGCTCGCGCGGTGGAGCAATCCGCTCTGGGTCGCGGCGATCATCGTGATGGGGATGGTGTCGGTCAACGTCTCGCTAACGGGCTTCTGCCTCATCGGCAACGCGCTCAAGGCGCTCGGATTCACGCCGCTGCTCGGGCAGCGCTCACCAACGCCCGGGAATCTCTACTTCATGCAAACCGACCGCTGGTACCTCGAGCGGCGCATCTACCTTGCCGTCGGGATCAACATCTCGATCGCGTCGGTGCTGACGCTCGTCCACAGCGTCTGGTGGCTGGCGTTCACCGGCTTCGTGGGTGTGGCGATGGTGTGGTTCGCGGCGACGGGGTTCTGCATCATGGCGAATGGGCTGTACTGGATGGGGGCCGAGCCGCGGCTGGGACGAGCGTGTGAGGCGGAACTGCGTAGGGGTCAGGAGTCAGGAGTCAGGGCTCAGGGGGTGTACAGGATGAAGGTTGCAGGAGAACCGCGTACAAAGCGCCTGACACCTCGACCCTGAAACCCCCTGATCCCTGACTCCTGACTCCTGACCCCTAATTCGCCGGAGCTCACCATGCCGCTGAAAGTTCTGGTCGCCTTGCTCGTCTTCGCGTCGTCCGCGCTACCCCTTCCCGCGCAGCGTACTCCCAGCCCCGAGATCGAGGCTCTCCGCGCTCGACGTGATTCGCTCGAGCGCGAGCTCCAGTCGGTGGCGATCGTCGAGCGGAAGCTGATGATCCCAATGCGCGATGGCGTGCGCATGCAGTTCGACGTGTACCGGCCGAAGCGCAGTGCCGACAGGGTGCCCGCGATCTTCGTGCGCACTCCGTACAACATGAACTTCTGGGACGTGACGAACGGGGCGCCCGCGGACATGACCGCGCAGCTCACGGCGGTGAAGCGCGGATACGCCTACGTGGGCGCCAACGAGCGCGGCCACTTTTTCTCTGAAGGGAACTACGACATCCTCGGGCCGCCGATCACCGACGGCGTCGACGAGATCGAGTGGATCGCGTCGCAGCCATGGTCCAACGGCAAGGTCGGCCTCATCGGCTGCTCATCGACGGCGGAGTGGCAGATGGCCGTCGCTGCGCAGGCGCCGAAGGGATTGGCGACGATCATCCCGCAGGGGTTCGGCGCCGGCGTGGGACGAGTGAAGCCGTATTACGAGCAGGGCAACTGGTATCGCGGCGGCGCGGTGCAGATGCTCTTCATCGACTGGATCTTCGGCCAGCAGAACCAGGTGAGGCCGATGTTCCCCGCCGGTACCTCACGCGAGGACCTCATCCGCGCCGCGCGATCGTTCGATCTCGCGCAGCGCCTCCCGCCCGTCGATTGGGCGAAGGCGTTCTGGCACCTTCCGGTGCAGGACATGATCAAGGCGCTCGATGGGCCGCGCGGCATCTTCGCCGACTCGATGCCGGGCATCGCGACTGGCGGCGCGATGATCAAGCGGACACCTAACGACTCGGCCTGGTATCGCGGCGGGCTCTTTCACGACGACATGAAGATCAACGTCCCCGGACTGTGGTTCATGTCGTGGTACGACGTCAGCGTGGGGCCGAATCTCGCGACGTTCAACCACGTGCGGCGCACCGCGGACCCGGCCGTCGCCAACCAGCAGTACGCGTTCATCGCGCCGACCCTCCACTGCGCGTATCGTCGCGCGACGGAGAATACGGTCGTCGGCGAGCGGAGCATGGGCGACGCACGCTACGACTACGACGCGCTCACCTACGGGTGGTTCGACCACTTCCTCAAGGGCGACGCGAACGGTCTGCTCGACACAATGCCGAAGGTTCGCTACTACACGATGGGCATCAACAAATGGCAGTCGAGCGACACGTGGCCGCCCCGCGGTGCCCAGCCGATGACGTTCTACCTGTCGAGCAACGGCCGCGCGAACAGCCGTGGCGGCGATGGCAAGCTCACGCTCCAGCCGCCAGCGAGAAACCGCCCCGACAGCTTCACCTACGATCCGATGCGGCCTGTGCCTTCACTCGGCGGCAACGTGTGCTGTCAGGCGAATGCGCTCACCGGTGGATCGATGGATCAGCAGAAGCTCGAGGATCGCCCGGACATTCTCGTCTACTCGTCCGAGCCACTCACCGAGGGGCTGGAGGTCAGCGGTCCCATCGACGTCGTCGTGTACGTCTCCTCCGATCGCAGGGACACGGACATCAGCGTCAAGCTCGTCGACGTCTACCCCGATGGTCGAGCCTACAACCTGGACGAGACGATTCAGCGGCTGCGCTACCGGGACGGGTACGACAAACAGGTATTCATGGAGCCCGGGAAGACGTACAAGGTCACGCTGCAGCCGATGACGACGAGCAACTACTTCGACGTGGGCCATCGCATCCGCATCGAGGTCTCGAGCTCGAATTTTCCGCGCTTCGACCGGAACCTGAACACCGGTGGAAAGAACTACGACGAGACGACGGGGCTGGTAGCACACAATACGGTGCACCATTCGCGGCAGTATCCGTCGAGCGTCACGGTCTCGGTGGTGAGGCGACCTCTGCCCTGAGGGGTCAGGAGTCAGGAGTCAGGACTCAGGGGGCAGGGAGTGTCGGGGTGAAGGGGTCGGGGAGGCGCGCGCGGTTCTCCTCCAACCCACTCCCTGACACTCCCTGACTCCTGACTCCTGACTCCTGACCCCTAATTAGGGGTTTCCTTCCCACGTCGTGCGCCCTTTCTCCGACAGACGTCCCCCGCGCTCGGCGTAAAATAGAACGCAGGAGCTCAACGGGGGAATCGATATGCGCACAGCAAGGTCACGCCGGGGTCGCTTCGCACCTCAGCACAAACCCATCATCTACAAGGCGCCGCAGGTCGGCGGAGCGCTCATCAACGAGCAGCTTCCCCGCTACGACCTTCGCGATGCGTACCAGATCGTCGTTCTGGCGCCGGTGGATGTCGTCTACCGGGCAGTGCTGGACCGCGACTTTCTCCGGCTCCCGCTCGTTCGCGCGTTCTTCGCCATTCGCGAGCTGCCCGCCCGCGCCTGGCATCGCCTAACGGGCGCGCCACCGCTGCCGGTGACCCCGCGCGCCACGCTGGCGAACCTGACGCGGATTGGCGCCTTCACGCTCCTCGCCGAACGCCCCGGCCGCGAGCTGGTGCTCGGCGCAGTCGGGCGTCCCTGGATGCCGGACTACGCATCCACCCGGATCTCGGCGGCCGCCTTCGCGGAATTCGAGGAGCCCGGCTACGCCAAGATCGCATGGAGCTGGATCGTCAAGCCGCTCGGCGCCGGGCAGACGCTCCTCGTCTGCGAATGGCGCACACAGCTGACGGACGATGAGGCGCGCGCTCACTTCCAGCGATACTGGACGGTCGTGTCGCGAGGAGTGCGGCTCCTGGCGCGGATCGGGCTGAGCCGGATCAAGGTCGACTGTGAGCTTGATGCGACGCGATCGGAGAGCACCAGTTGATGGCGGCTCACGCGGATTACCCTGTTCGGATTCATGTCGAGCCAGCGTACGAGGGACGGAACCGCCTGACCACGGCGTTCCGCATCATCCTCGCGATCCCGCATCTCATTCTCGTCGGTGGTCCGCTCGCCGTCGCATTCGCGTGGAGCGCGACCGGCGACGACAGGAGCTACGACGCCGGCGCCGGTGGCGGAGTGATCGGCGCGGTGGCGGCAGTGTGCGCGATCATCGCCTGGTTCGCGATCGTCTTCACCGGCCGCCTCCCCCGCGGCCTCTGGAGCCTGATCGCGTTCTACCTCCGATGGAGAGTACGCGCCGCGGCGTACACGTCGCTGCTCCGCGATGAATACCCACCGTTCGGGGACGCTCCCTATCCGGCGACGGTCGACCTCGTCCAGTCAGACACCCCGCGTAACCGAGTGACCGTCGCGTTCCGGATCATTCTCGCGATTCCGCACCTGATCGTCATCGCCCTCCTCGGAGTGGCCTGGTTCTTCTCGACCGTGATCGCCTGGTTCGCCATCCTCCTCACCGGACGCTTCCCGCAGGGACTTCATCGGTTCGGCGTCGATGTGCTCCAATGGAACATCCGCGTCGAGGCGTACGTGCTTTTGCTGTACGACGAGTACCCACCGTTCAGCCTCGAATAGGGTTCGCGCGCTGGAGGCGCTACGCTAAAGGCGCTAAAGGCGCTAAAGGCGCTGGAACAGCGCTTCGCCAGTGGCCTCTAGCACCTCTAGCACCTCTAGCGCCTCTAGCGCCTCTAGCGCCTCTAGCGCGAGTCCCTGTGCGACTGCTTTTCGTGAGGGCTCGTGGCGCATAGACCGATTCGCTATCGGCCCTTCCCCTACACCAATCCGCCTATCCCCGATAGCGGCCACCATGGCGTTTCGTTAGGCTGGACCGGTTGCCCGCGACTGCATCAGCAAACGTGAAACTCGGTGGCCCCGGGGCGACCCGCCGGGATCGCGACTGGGAGGACTGTATGAGACACACCATGTTGATCACGGGCGTGGCCGCGCTGCTCGCCAGCGCCAGCGCGCTCGCCGCGCAAAGTCGCTGGTCGATCGAGCTATCCGGCGGCGCCGCGTT
>JAICOJ010000136.1 GCA_025930755.1 Gemmatimonadaceae bacterium | reverse complement strand
CTTTGCCCCTCTGGCGACCGCTATCGCCAACGAGGCATTCATGCGAGCCCCTGCGTTCCTTCTCAGCGCCGTCCCTGCGGCGCTGGCCGTCGCCGCGTCATCCGCCGTCGCACAAACCGCCAGCGCCGATTCCGACCCGCGGGTTCTCCTCGGAATCGAGATATCGATGTCGGGCACCAGCCGCGATACGCTCGGTCCCCTCGTCTCAGCCGTCACGTCCGGGAGTCCGGCAGACCGGGCCGGCCTTCAGGAGCGGGAGCGCATCGCCGAAGTCAACGGCATGAGCCTTCGCGTCTCTCGCGAAGACATCGGGAGCAAGGACGCCGAGGATCTGGTCTACCGGCGGCTGGCCAGAGAGCTGGAAGCGCTGCGCCCCGGTGATGCCGTCAGCATGCGCGTGTTCGGTGGAGCGCGCCTCCGCACGGTCACGATCCGAATCCCGATCGAGGAGCCACCTGTGCGCGCACGCGACGATGGCGCCGGCATCTTGACAGTCATCGCCTCGCTGCGTGAGACGCAGGCGCAACTCCATCAGATCGTTTCTGACGAAAGCGGCGACGTCCGCGATTCACTGGCGCAGGTCGAGCTCGAGATCGCGGAGCTTCAGCGTCGTCTGCAACTGCTCGAGGTGCAGCGTCGGCGCCGCATGGAGCGTGACCGGCGTCGCGGTGGCGACGACATCGAACGCGTGGATGAGCCGGGGGCAAGCCTGCGTGGTCTGCGCGTCACGGTCGTCAGCGATGAGCTCGAGACCTACTTCGGTGAGGGCAGCGCGCGCGGTCTGCTCGTGCTCGAGGCCGATGAGTCCTGGGCGCCCCTTCGCACCGGCGACGTCGTTATGCGTGTCGATGGCGCTCCGGCCACCACCGAATCGCTGCGGGATGCCCGTGCGTCGCGTCGATCCACCGAGGTCGAGGTGCTGCGGCGACGCAGGTCGCTGATTCTATCCATCGGCGGAGAGCGATGACCGGGATCGGCGCAGGCGGAATATTTCCCCGTGAGTGGCGGAGACGGCCCGCCGTTTGCCCGCCATGCGACTTCCTTGGGTCTATCTACTGAGGAGGACACATGGCACTTCACGATGGCCTTGGAACGGGCACCGGCCCCGCCACACCCGCAGGGGCTGACTGGACCGCGGAGGACCTGTATTGGCGCTCCAACTTCCGCGCGCGTCCGTACGTTGGCGCCGATCGCGGATACGAAGCGTACCAACCCGGTTACCGGTACGGATACGAGTCGGCGAGACGCTATTCGGGCCGGAAGTGGGACGAAGTCGAGTCTGATCTCCGGAGCGGCTGGGATCGTTACGAGCACCGCGGCCAGTCGACCTGGGAGAACATCAAGGACGCCGTGCGGGATGCGTGGGATCGCATAACGGGCGATCGGCCGCGGGACACGGATCGCGACAACGTTCGCTCGGCGTACTGAGGCTGCCCGGTCGTCGGTGACAGAATGGCCGCCTGCGCAGGCGGCCATTCTGGCGTTGACACCATGCTAGGGGACGGCGATCCGCTCTCGCGGCTGACGTCGGATCGCGTCGACCGTGGCATCGGCTCGCTTCTCCTCGCACCCCATCCGCAGGAGAGCGTAGTGCGCCATTCCCAGTGCGAGCTCGCGCTCCCCGATGAGTGCGAGCCCGACACCGTGGCGCTCGAGGTAGTCCCGCTCGTTCTCGCTGTGAGTGCGCGCCACCGTGTCGATCGTGGGATTCGCCTCCCGCGCAAGATCGATCATCGCACGTGATTGAAACGGATCGGGCGTCGCGACGATGAGCAGACGCGCCTGATTGACGTGGGCCTCGCGAAGGACGCCCGGACGGGTCGCATCACCGTAAAGCACCGGCAACCCCTTCTCCCGCAGCCCCTCGGCCGTTTCCCGATTCTGCTCGATGACGAGGTAGGGCATGCCTACGCGCGTCAGCGTTTCTCCGATCGCGCTTCCGACACGGCCGTAGCCGACGATGATGGCGTGTCCGCGAAGCGCGGCTTCATCGACGGTCGGAGGCAGCTCGGCGATCTCGCCGACGGGACGCTCGAGCATCGCGAGAAGTCGCGGATGCCTGCCGAGCCATCGCGCTGCACGGTCGGCGCTGGCAAACGCGAGCGGGTTGAGGCTGATCGAGAGCAGGGCGCCGGCGACGATCAGGCTCTGCCCCTCCGGGGGCAGCAGGTTCAGCGTCACCGCCAGCGCCGCGAGGATGAACGAGAACTCGCCGATCTGCGCGAGGCTGGCCGAGATGGTGAGCGCAGTTCGCACGGGGTAGCGGAAGGCCAGCACGATGAAGAACGCGCCCAGCGATTTGCCGACCATGACGATCAGCACGACCGACAGCACCTCGATCGGCTGGCGAACGAGGATCGCCGGATCGAAGAGCATTCCGACCGCGACGAAGAAGAGAACGGAGAAAGCATCCTGCAGGGGAAGGGAGTCGGCGGCCGCCTCGTGACTCAAGTCCGATCCGTTCACGACCATGCCGGCGAAGAACGCGCCTAACGCGAACGACACTCCGAACAGCGCCGCCGCCCCCACGGCGATGCCGATCGCCACCGCCAGCACCGACAGGGTGAACAGCTCGCGCGATCCGGTGCGTGCAACGCGCTCGAGCAGCCACGGCACCGCGCGCCTGCCCACGACGAACATCAGCACGACGAACGCGGTGACTTTCGCCAGCGTGATCCCGAGCGCGCGAAGAACGCTCGGGCTCGAGGCGGCGGCGTCGGTGGCATCGGGGGTTCCGCCCAGCGGCACCGCGAGCGCGGGGAGAAGCACGAGCACGAGCACGGTCGCCAGATCCTCGACGATGAGCCAGCCCACGGCGATGCGGCCGTCGACCGAATCGAGCATCCCCCGGTCTTCCATGGCGCGGAGCAGCACCACCGTGCTTGCCACCGAGAGACACAGCCCGAATACGATTCCCGATCCCCACGACCATCCCCACAGGTGCGCGACCGCCGCGCCGAGCACCGTGGCGACGGTGATCTGCACGACCGCGCCGGGCAGCGCGATGCGTCTCACCGCCAGGAGGTCGGCCACTGAAAAATGGATCCCCACGCCGAACATGAGGAGAATGACGCCGATCTCCGCCAGCTGCTGCGCCAGTCCAGCGTCGGCGACGAACCCGGGGGTGAATGGCCCGACGATCACACCGGCGACCAGATAGCCGACCAGGGGCGGCACACGCAGACGCGTGGCGGCGAGCCCGAGGATGAACGCCAGCCCAATACCGGCGGCGATGGTGGCGATGAGCGCGGTTTCGTGCGGCACGGCTTCGTTCAGAGTCGGCGTGGTGGGTCGGAAAGCCGGTATGATATCATGGCTCGTCTCGCCCGCTAACCACGAGCAGGGAGCCCACGGAGCTCATGCCGTCGGCCGATTCACCTATCGAACAGGGCGGCGCGCCGAGGAGCCCTACCCCGACCCGGGCGGATGCTCGGCCGGCTCGTCGCGCTTCGTGCGATGAACCGTTCCGTCGGGATGCTCCGGTGGGCTGTAAAGGGTGTAGAGGCACAGCGGGGAGTCGGCGGAGGTGTTGATCACGTTATGCTCCACACCCGATGGTATGACGACCGCCACGCCGTCGCTCAGCGCGTGCTCCTTCCCGCCCAGCATGGCGACGCCTCGTCCGGCCTCGACGCGAATGAACTGGTCGTGTCCCTCGTGCACCTCTCGCCCGATCTCCTCGCCGGGCCGAAGCGTCATCAAGACGAGTTGCGTATTGCGTCCCGTGAACAGCACGCGCCGATAGTCCTCGTTCTCGACGGTGTCGCGCTCGATGTTCGTGACGTAACCTGTGCTTCCTGTCATGAGGTCTCTCCTCGTGTAAACGCCGTCGATACCAACCCGAGCGAAAGGTAGCCAGCTTTCATGGGTGATCGGCGTCGCGGGTCTTGCTTCTCATGGTCATTGGGCGATACCGTGTGGCCCGCCCACACAGTGCACGCTGCTGGCCACGACTGATGGACATTCCGGCCGACAACACGCCGCGCGGATGGCTGCGCGCCCTCTACGACTGGGCGACCGGAACGGCGACGCCATCCCCGTCTCTCTCACCGTCGGTCGCGCACGCACCCGATCACGCGGACGCGCCCGCTCGCATCGGTCATTATCTGATCGATCGCAAGCTGGGACAGGGAGGGATGGGCGTCGTGTACGCCGCGCGCGATGAGCGGCTCGAGCGAACCGTTGCTTTGAAGATGATGTTGTCGGTGTCCGATGACGAATCGGCGCGCCGGCGATTCTGGCGCGAAGCTCGCGCGGCGGCAAGCGTCAACCACCCCAACATCTGTCAGCTGTACGAAATCGGCGAGGATGCCGGCGAGCTGTTCATCGCCATGGAGCTGCTCGAGGGCGAGGCGCTGAGCACTCGCCTGCGGCGCGGACCCCTCACGGTGACCGAGGCCACCCCAATCGGCCTGTCCGTGCTGGCTGCACTTTCCGCCCTGCATGGACGCGGAATCATCCACCGGGATCTCAAGCCATCGAACGTGTTTCTCACCGCGCATGGGGTGAAGCTGTTGGACTTTGGCCTCGCCCGGCCCACGGATCCGGGGCTGGCCCGCTCACTCGACTCCGATGTGACCCTCACGCAGAGCGGCATGCTGGTCGGATCTCCAGGCTACATGGCTCCCGAGCAGCTCACCGGCGAAGGGCTCGATGCGCGCAGCGATCTGTTCGCCGTGGGCGCCATTCTCTTCGAGATGCTTGCGGGCCGCCCTGCCTTCAGCGGAGACAGCTTCGTCGAGATCTTGCACGCGACGCTTCACGAGCAGCCTCCGGCCCTCACCGGCTCCCCATCCGTGGCGGCGATAGACCGCATCATCCGTCGCGCGCTCGCCAAGCGACCTGCGGAGCGGCCGGCATCCGCAGCGGTGATGGCCGAGGAGCTTCGTGCCATTCCCGGGGCCGAGGGGGAGGGCACGGCGACGCTGGCTCGCGCGCTCACACGCCTCGTGGTGCTCCCTTTTCGCGTGTTGCGTCCTGATCCCGAGACCGACTTCCTGTCGTTCAGTCTGCCGGACGCCATCGCAACGTCGTTGTCGGGGCTCGGCTCGCTGGTCGTGCGCTCGAGCGCCACCGCTGCGCGCTTTGGTGGCGCGGCACCCGATCTGAAAGCCCTCGCCGCGGAGGCCGACGTCGATCGGGTGGTGATGGGAACGCTCCTCCGCGCCGGAGACCAGGTGAGGGCCGCGGCCCAGCTCGTGGAGGCACCCGGTGGGACGCTCCTGACGTCGCACACCATTCAGGCGTCGCTAGGCGACCTCTTCCGGCTTCAGGACGAGCTCGCACGCCGTGTCGTCGAGGCGCTCGCGCTTCCGTTGGGCCGGCCGGAGACGACGCCGTTGCCGCGCGCCCCGCGCGATCCTCGCGCGTATGAATTGTATCTCAGAGGAAACGAGCTGGCCCGTCGGTACGAGCATCTCCCGCAGGCCCGCGACCTGTATCAGCGCTGCCTGGAAATCGACCCGACCTTCGCTCCGGCATGGGCCCAGCTGGGCCGCTGCCACCGGGTGATCGGCAAGTACATCGACAGCTCGCCCGACATCGACGCGCGCGCCGAGGAAGCCTTCCGTCGCGCCCTCGAGCTCAATCCGCGGCTCACGGTGGCGCACAAGTTCTACGCGCAGCTCGAGGCGGACATCGGGAGGGCGCGCCAGGCGTTGGTGCGGCTCATTGCCGAGGCCAACCGACATGGCAACGATCCGGAGCTGTTCGCCGGTCTCGTCCACGTCTGTCGCTATTGTGGGCTCTTCGAGCAATCCATCGCCGCGCACGAGGAAGCGCGCCGACTCGATCCCAACGTTCCGACGAGTCTCGAGCAGACGATACTCATGACCGGCGATATCGATCGACTCCTGGCGGTCGAGCCGCGCGTGCTGACGGGGAGCGGTGATCAGGGTATCCGCATCATTGGTCTGGGACTGGCCGGTCGCCGCGACGAGGCGCGGCAAGCGCTGATCGACATGCGCTCCGCGCCGAGCATTCCGCTCTTCCAGTCGTGGACCGACTATCTCATGGCGTGGCTCGACCGGCGGCCGGCGGACATGAATGTCAGCATCGCGGCGTTTGGCGGCTTGAAGATCATGGACGATCCCGAAGCAATTTTTCAGGAGGGCTGGCTGCTCTGTGACAGCGGCCAGCATGACCACGGCCTCGAATTCTTGCGACGCGCGGTCGACAGGGGCTATGCCGTCGCCCCGACCTTGGCCCGCGCTCCCGCCTTCGATCCGCTTCGAGAGAGCCCGATCTTCCAGGGCGTCCTGGCCGACGCGGAAGCGGGCCGCCTGGAGGCGCTCGCCACGTTCCGGGAGGCCGGAGGTGAGCGACTGCTGGGCGGCTGACGCGGGGCCGTTAGGCACGAGCGGATCATGATGCGAACGCTCGCACGACCGCGCGACCGGCTGGAGCTGATCGCTCGACTGCGAACGCTGCGTCCGGAGAGCGTGCGTCGCTGGGGGCGAATGTCGGCGCACCAAATGGTCTGCCACCTGTGCGACGCCTTTCGCATGGGCATGGGAGAACGGCGCGTTCGCATCGTCGCCGGCCCGTTCCGCCGGATGATGATTCGATGGTTTGCGCTCTACGTTCCCGTTCGCTGGCCCGCGGGGATTCCGACGCGGCCCGAGCTCGATCAGGAGCGGTTAGGCACCAGGCCGGGCGACTTTGCCGCCGATGTCGCGCAGCTCGAGGCGCTCATCGAGCTGGTCACCGCGCAGCCCAGGAGCTTCGAATGGCATACACACCCGCTGCTCGGGACGATGTCCGACGCCGCGTGGCTCCGGTGGGGATACCTGCACGTGGACCATCACCTTCGGCAGTTCGGCGTCTAGCTCCCGGTGACGCCCTGGCGACCGAACGTGCGGTCGCGAAGCAGGATCGCGATTGGGAGTACCGCGAATTCGGCGGTCGATGTGTTCACCAGGACAACGATGCTTCCCACACCTGCCTTGGCGTACGCCTCGGTCTCGTAGCCGGGAATCGCTCCGTTGTGCCCGATCCAGCCATCGCCGACGAGCACCCCGAGCCCGTATTCGAAGTCGAATGCGTCCCCGGGATACCGTGCGCGACTCGCCGGGACCGTCGTGAGGCGCGCGGTCTGTGATGCGGAGGACACGAGCTCGCCGGCGGCGAGCGCCTCCACGAATCGCAGGAGGTCGCCCGCGGTGCTCACGACGGCCCCCGCAGCACCAGCGGTCGTGGGACTGACCAGCGTTCCGACCGCGACGTTCCTCTGGAGCGGATTGAGATCGGCATATCCCTGCGCGAACGGCGCCACCAGCGACGTCGAGGTGCCGAGATACGTGGACGTCATGTTGAGGGGCGCGAACACCCGGGCCTCGAGGAGGGCGGTGATCGGCGCATCCCCGGCCGACTCGGCCACGAGGCCGAGCAGGAGATAGTTCGTGTTGGAATACTCCCAGCGGCCGGCGGCTCCGGGCGAGAAGCTCCGCGGCATGCCGTTGGCGATGGCGATGAGCTCCTGCGGCGTCCACACCCGAGCTGGGTTGGCGATGACGGCATCGACGAACCCTGGATTATCGAGATAGTCGGCGATGCCGGACGTGTGATTGAGAAGCTGCCTGAGCGTGAGGCGATCGCCGTCGGGCAGAAGACCGGGGAGGAACCGTGCGAGCGAGTCGTCGAGCGAGAGACGCGATTCGTCCGCCAGCTGGAGGATCACCGTCGCGACCATGGGCTTCGTTAGGCTGCCGACGCGAAAGCGGTCGCGCGGTGCCATGGCGCGGCCCGTGGCGAGGTCCGCCCTGCCGCTGGCGACGAGACTCGGCTCTTCGCCCGAATGGCGAACGGCCACGACGAGTCCAGGGACGTTCCACGCGCGCGCGAGGCTGTCGACGAGACCCTGCAGGCCATTCGCAGCGGGGGGACCGGCGACGGAATCGTCCGAACACGCGCCGGCGGCGGCGATGGCGCCGGCCAGGATGACCAGCCGCCAGCCGCGGCGCGGTGCCGAAGCAAACGATCTCAGGGGCGCAGGCGACACGGCAATGGCCAGGGACGGAATCGAACCGCCGACACGCGGATTCTCAGCGCGCCTCCACACGATCCGTTCCCATCCGTCGATGATCCGTAACGTAGTGTAGCCAGCGCACGTTAGGCAACGTTCTTGTCCATTCTTATCCGGTCCGATCCGGCCATCCGAGCCCAGTATGGGGAGGAATGGGGAGCTTCTCTACTCTCACTCGTAAAAATCCTCCAAGATCGCGCTCGACTCTCGACCCTTCCGCGCGTCGTATTAGGCTGAGAAAGGGCGCGACTAGGTGGAGACGAAGTTGGTGACCATGAACGAGTGGTTGCGCGTATCCATCGTTTAGTCCACCCTCAGCGCTTCCGTCGGCTGCACCCGCAGTGCGCGGGCGGTAGGCACGACGCAGGCAAGGGCGCAGACACCGAGCATCAGGATCGCGTACCCGACGAGAAGTGCGATGTCGCCGGCCGTGAGCCCCGGGGGCATGGTCCCGCTGAAGTGGGTCGTGTGCCGAACGCCGAGCGAGGCTAGGGCGATCAGGATGCTTCCCGCGATCACACCGAGGGTGACTTGCGTCAGTGGCCGCCTGAAGATCGACGCGATCACTCGACGCGCGCTCGCACCCAGTGCCACCCGCACCCCGATCTCCCGTGTACGGCGTGCGACGGTGTACGACAGCACCGCGTAGATCCCCGACAGCGAGAGCAGAAGGGCGACCGCCGTCAGACCGGCGATGATTCGTGTCCACAGACCCAAAAGCCAGAGCGTGGAGCTCGTCACCTGGTCGAGGCGCGTCGTCTGCTCGACCCGGAGCGACGGATCGATCGCCATTGCCAGCTCGCGGACACGTGGCGCGATCGACAGCAGGCCGCCGCGACCATGCACGATCATCTTGACGGCACCCTGGCTTCCCGGAACGACCGGCAGGTACACCCCAGCGGCCCGCTGGGGCATTGCGACGCTTGTCATACCGAGCTCCTTCACCACGCCGACGATCGCGTACCACGGCAGTTGCGCCGCGCTCGAGTCGGGCATCTGAGACGGGCGCATGCGCACGCGATGACCGACCGGATTGCGTCCGGACATCACCAGGTCGACGAAGCCTTGATCGACGATCACGACGCGAACGCCGGAAGAGAGATCAGCGGTCGTGAAGGCGCGGCCCGCGAGCATGGGCACGCGCAGCACGTCGAAATAGGAAGGATGGATCGATGCCGTGGTCACCCAGGCGGATGGGCTCCCCGGCAGGGACACCATTTCGACGAGGCGAGCGGCATGGTCCTCTGCCGGGAACGCGTCGACGAATGTCACGCCGGCCACCCCCGGCTCGGCTTCCAGCCGCTGGCGCAGCGCTTCGAGGGAGGAGCTGATCCGGGTGCCCAGCGCGGCGCGCCCCTCGGGCGTCACCGTTTCCCCCAGCGCACCGTCAACGCCGAGGGTCACGCCGAGGTACTCCTCGGCTGCAAAGCCAGGGTCGTAGGACGCGATGCGCCTGCTCTCGCCCCGAATGAGCATCACGACCGCCGGCAACGCGACGGTGAGCGCGATCTGCGCGACGATGACCGCCGTCCATCCGCCGCCGAAGCTCACACCACCACCGCCTGCGGTCACCCCGCGAAG